>JAGWVA010000004.1 GCA_028875855.1 Paracoccaceae bacterium | reverse complement strand
GTCGGACGCGGTCGGCCCCGTGCCGGGCGTGAAAGGCGTCGATGTCCAGATCACCTTCCACCCGCCCTGGGGCATGGACATGATGTCGGACGAGGCGCGACTGGAACTGGGCTTCATGTAAGCCACGCAAGCCTTGAGAACGGGGGCCCTGACCCTTACCTTCAGGCAAAGAGACAGGATTGGACCCATGTTCGGCATTCCCGGCAAGCAGGCCGTCACCCTTACCCCCGCCGCGGCGAAGAAGATCGCCCAGCTCATGGCGCGCGACAACGCCGCGGGGCTGCGCATCGGCGTGAAGAAGGGCGGCTGCGCGGGCATGGAATACACAATGGACTTCGCGGCCGAGGTCAATCCGATGGACGAGATCGTCGAACAGGACGGCGCGCGGGTGATGATCGCGCCCATGGCGCAGATGTTCCTCTTCGGCACCGAGATCGACTACGAGACCTCGCTCCTCGACTCGAGCTTCCGCTTCCGCAATCCCAATGTCGTCGAAAGCTGCGGCTGCGGGGAATCGGTGAAATTCCGCGAGACGGACGCCCCGGCCTGATCCTGCGCTGAATTTCCGCGTTTCGTGCGGCCCGGCAATGGGTTATCCCTGTTGCCAAGATGGAGGGTCCCATGCGCCGCAAACTTGCCGCCGGAAACTGGAAGATGAACGGGACCACGGCGTCCCTGTCGGAAATCGAGAAGCTTCTTGAGACGCATCCCGATCCGGCCTGCGAAATGCTGATCTGCCCGCCCGCCACGCTGATCGCGCAGATGGCGTGGCGCTGCCGGAACAAACACCTCAAGATCGGCGGGCAGGATTGCCACTGGGCGGCCTCGGGCGCGCATACGGGCGACATCTCGGCCGCGATGCTGGCCGATGCGGGGGCAAGCCATGTGATCCTCGGCCATTCGGAACGGCGCACCGATCACGGCGAGACCGACGCGATGGTGCTGGAAAAGACCCGCGCCGCCTGGGCCGCAGGCCTGATTGCGGTGGTCTGCGTGGGCGAGACGGAACGCCAGCGCGATCTGGGCACGACCCTGCCCGTGGTTGGCGGCCAGCTTGACACCTCGCTTCCCGAAGGCTGCACCGCGGCCAACACGGTCGTGGCCTACGAGCCGGTCTGGGCGATCGGCACTGGCCGGACGCCCACGCTGGACGAGATCGCCGAGGTCCACAGGTTCATGCGCGCTACGCTGGTCGAGCGTTTCGGCGACGAGGGCGCGGGGATCGCGCTTCTTTACGGCGGATCGGTGAAGCCCTCGAACGCCGCCGAGATCTTCGCGGTGGCGGATGTGGACGGCGCGCTGGTGGGCGGCGCCTCGCTGAAGGCCGCGGATTTCGGCGCCATCGTGGACGCGCTGGCTGCAGCCTGACGGTGCAAGCGCCCGGCGCCGACGCGCCGGGCCCCAAACGGCCCTAGCCGAACAACACCAGCGCCGCCGGGTCCCAGGCCACGCGCGTGCGCTGGCCCCGTTGCAGAACGGGGCGGCCAACCACGTTGCGCATCGAGATCTGGATGGGCTTTTCCACCCCGTCCAGCAGGACCTCGTAATAGGTCATGTCGCCGTAATAGACGACCTCGGTCACCTTTCCCTCGGCCACGCGGGCGCGGGTAGGCTCGGGGTCGCCCTCGAACAGCAGCGTCATCGTTTCGGGACGGAAGCCCACGCTGGCCGTGCCGGTCCTGGCCCCGCCGGGGCATTGCTCGGCCGTGATCGAAAGCCGACCGAGCCCGCCCACGTCCAGCGCGACCTGCTCGGCCCCAACCTCGACCACCGTGGCGGGCAGGAAGTTCATGATGCCGATGAACTCGGCCACCTTGCGGCTGACCGGGCGGCGATACAGCCGTTCAGGGCTGTCGAGCTGCGCGATCTCGCCGTCGAACATCACCGCGATGCGGTCCGACATGATCAGCGCCTCTTCCTGGTCGTGGGTGACAAGGATGAAGGTGATGCCGACCTGCCGCTGAAGCTTGCGCAGTTCGGACTGCATCTGCTCGCGCATCTTCTTGTCGAGCGCGGACAGCGGCTCGTCCAGCAGCAGCACCTTGGGCTTCAGGATCAGCGCCCGCGCCAGCGCCACGCGCTGCCGCTGCCCGCCCGACAGCGCATGGGCCGCGCGCTTGCCGTAGCCCTTGAGCCCCACCATCTCCAAAGCCTCGGCCACGCGGGCGGCCTTTTCCGCCTTGGTGCCCGGATCGCGCCGCAGGCCGAAGCCCACGTTTTCCTCGACCGTCAGGTGGGGAAAGATCGCGTAGGACTGAAAGACCATGTTCGTCGGCCGGTTGTTGGCCGGCACGCCGTTCATGTCCCTGCCGTCGATCAGCAGCGCCCCGCCCGACAGTTCCTCGAACCCCGCGATGCAGCGCAAGAGCGTGGTCTTGCCGCAGCCCGACGGACCCAGCAGCGAGAAGAACTCCCCCTGCCGGATCGTGGTGCTGATCTTCCGCAGCGCATAATAGTCGCCGTAATACTTCTCGACGTCGCGCAACTCGATGATCGGGCGCGCCGGCCGGGTCGCCGGATCTTGGGACTCGGTCACAGGAAACCTCCGGTGTCTTTGCCGCCCGCCTTGGCGATGCCCCGGCGGCGGAAATATTCGGCGACGGTCAGCAACAGGACCGACAGGCAGACGAGGATCGTGCCCAATGCCATGATGATCGGCACCCGCTGCGGGAACCGGAACTGCGAGAAGATATAGACCGGCAGCGTGGCCGAGCCCGCCCCCGACAGGAAGGCCGCGATGATGTATTCATCGAGCGAGATCGTGAAGGCGATCAGCATGGACGAGATGATGCCCGGCGCGACGAGCGGCAGGATGATGAGCCGGAAGGTCGAGAACTTCGTCTCGCCCAGATCGTAGGCGGCCTCTTCCAGCGACCGGTCAAGCGACTGGAACGCCGCGTTCAGGATCGCGATGGTGAAGGGCGTTGCGATCAGCGTATGGCCCAGGATCACCGTGAACAGGTTCAGCGACACGCCCAGAATGTTGGTGAACGCGCCCAGCAGCGCCACCGCGATGATGATGTCGGGCAGCACCAGCGGCAGCATGATCAGCCCCATTATCCCGCCCTTGGCCGGAAAATCGTAGCGCGTCGTGGCGCGGGCCGCAAAGACGCCGAAGGTCGTGGCAAGGATCGAGACCGAGACCGCCACGATCAGGCTGTGGCGCACCGCGAGCAGAAGCGAGGTATCGTCCGACAGCGCCGCGAACCACTTCGTCGTGAACCCCACCAGCGGAAAAGAGATGATGGTGGAATTGTTGAAGGCGAAGATCGGCAGCAGCACGATCGGCGCGTAAAGGAACACCAGATAGGCGATCGCATAGATCCGGAAGCCGCGCCCCTTCATTTCTGCCCCCGCAGGAACCGCCGGTTGAGGAACAGGAAGATCAGCGCGAGCACCGTGACGATCCCCATGGCGGTGATCGAGACGGCCGACCCCATCGGATAGTTCCCCAGCTTGAAATATTGCAACTGGATGATGTTGGCGATCATCTGCCCGCTCGATCCGCCGACAAGCGTGGGCGTCACGTAATCGCCCACCGTCGGGATGAAGACGATCAGCACCGAGGCCACCACGCCCGACATCGCCAGCGGCAGCGTCACCCGCAGAAAGGTCATGATCTGGCTTTCGCCAAGGTCCTGCCCCGCCTCGAGCAGCGAGCGGTCGATCTTTTCAAGCGCGACGAAGATCGGCAGGATCGCGAAGGGCGCATAGGAATGCGCGAGCGTGATGACGACCGAATTGGCGTTGTAGAGCAGGAAGGTCATCGGCTGCTTGATAAGGCCTATCGCCTCGAAGGCCGAGTTGATGACGCCGTTGTAGCCAAGGATCACCTTCCACAGGAAGACGCGGATCAGGTAGCTGGTCCAGAACGGAATGGTGATCAGGAACAGCCAGAGCGACTTGCGCTCGGGCGAGACGTGGAACGAGATGAAATAGGCGATCGGGAAGGCCGACAGCACCGTCGCCGCCGTCACCGCCGCCGCCATGACCAGCGATCGTTCCATCAGCGCCGCATAGATCGGGTCGCCCAGAACGGTGGTGTAGTTCGACAGCGTGAACTTCCAGATGATCTTGAGGTATCCCGGCGTCATGAAGCTGAACACCAGGACCGCGATCAGAGGCGCAGCCATCAGGGCAATCGAATAGATCGCCGTCGGGCTGAGCATCAGATAGCCGTTCCCTGCCTCTGACCCGAGGATTTTGCGTTGCTTCATCCGCCCCCCTGACACGGCGTCGGTTCACCGCCTCACTCTTGCTTAGGCAAGCCTTCCTTCGCAAGAGGTCTTGAACAGGCGCAGGGGTCTATTCGGTATTCTGCCACATTGCCATGGGCTTGCGGCGCGTTCTTGCGCCTTGGCGCGCAAAATCCGGGCAGGGTGAAAGCGCCGCGGCGGGCGCTCTGCGCCCGGCCCGGCGGTCAAGGGGTCACGTCCTCGATCGCGATGGAGCGTTTCTTGAGTTCGGAAAACAGGGCGGGCAGCACGCGCGCCTGATCCACCGCAAGTTTCAGCGCCTCGCCGATGCGGGCCTCGCTCGGGGCGGATTTTACCCGCCAGACCATGTGATGCGCCGCGCCGTCATCGAAGACGATTTCCATCGCCCCCTGGCGATTGGTGCGCAGTCCAAGGAAATTCGCTCGCCCGACGGAGCTATGAAAGCTTGCAAGGCTCGTCATCTCACCCCCCGAAGTTTACATTTTGTTCGTAGGATGCGCTTGCCCCGACTCTGCGTCAATTCGGATGTTGCGCAAAGTCCCGCCGATGGCCGTTTCGGGCCGGTTTTCGGCGTTGGCGAGTCTTTTGGGCAACACATCCGCACCTCCCGCTTGCCGGGATCGCGGCGAGGCTGACCCCGCCGGACACCCGGTCCGGATCAGCCTAGGGGGCACAGGTTAAGAATACATTGCGTCCGCGCAATGGGGCCAAAGCAAAAGGGGCCGCCGAATGGCAGCCCCTTCTGATGCATGTCGCGAAACTCAGCGCTTCGAGAACTGGAAGCTGCGGCGGGCCTTCGCCTTGCCGTATTTCTTCCGCTCGACGACGCGGCTGTCGCGCGTCAGGAAGCCCGCGGCCTTCAGCGCACCGCGCAGGCCCGGTTCGTAAAGCTGCAGCGCCTTCGAGATGCCGTGCTTGACCGCGCCCGCCTGACCCGACAGACCGCCACCCTTCACGGTGGCCATCACGTCGAACTGGCCGTCCACACCGGCGACGGTGAAGGGCTGGCGCAGGATCATCTGCAGCACGGGACGCGCGAAATAGACCGACATGTCGCGGCCGTTCACGGTGACCTTGCCCTTGCCCGGCTTGATCCAGACGCGGGCGACCGCGTCCTTGCGCTTGCCGGTCGCGTAGGACCGGCCAAGCGTGTCGCGCACGGGCGCGCGGGTCGCCTCGGCATCGGTCTGCGCGATCTGCGCGGCGGCCCCGGCGACGGCGCCCTTCAGCCCTTCGAGGGTTTTGATTTCGTCGGCCATCGTCATGCGCTCCGGGTGTTCTTCTTGTTCAGCGGTTTCACGTCGAGCACTTCGGGCTGCTGGGCCTCGTGCGGATGCTCGGCGCCCGCGTAGATGCGAAGATTGGTCATCTGCTGGCGCGACAGCGGGCCGCCCGGCAGCATGCGCTGCACGGCCTTCTCGATCACGCGCTCGGGGTGGGCGCCTTCAAGGATCTGGCGCGCGCTGCGGTGCTTGATGCCGCCCGGGTGGCCGGTGTGCCAGTAGTAGAGCTTGTCGTCCTTCTTGGCGCCCGTCATCTGCACCTTCTCGGCGTTGATGACGATGACGTTGTCGCCCATGTCCATGTGGGGCGTGAAGGACGGCTTGTGCTTGCCGCGCAGGCGCATGGCGATGATCGAGGCGAGACGGCCCAGAACGACGCCCTCCGCGTCGATCACGATCCATTTCTTGTCGATATCCGCCGGGGTAGCGGTGAAGGTTTTCATCTTTGGCCCTGTCTCAAAAAGGGTGAAGCCCGAGGCAGGGCGCCCCGAGGCTCGGATTGCGGTGTTCTAAGGATTTGCGCGCGCAAGTCAAGCGCATCCATCCGCGTTTAGTAAAGCAAAAACAATGCGTTATGAAATAGGTATAATAATACCCCATATTTTGACGCGAAATTTCTAGCGCAGGATAGGCGGACGGGCGGGATTGCTGCCCGGGGCGGCGGGTTCGGGGGCCTTTTCCTCGGGCAGCGTCAGATCGAAGCGCAGCGCCACGCGCGCGAGGCGTTGCACCATCGGATCGTTGCCCGCGAAAAAGCCCACGTCGATCCGCGCGGCCTCGGCGCCCGAGAAGGTCAGCGCCTCGCCCGCCGCACGGGCCAGCGCCGTCTCGGCCCCCGGCGTCGCTTCGGTGAAGGCCAGCAGCATCCCCTCGCGCCCGTCGCCATAGCGCGCCAGGGCCAGCCACGCGGCCCCGGCCAGCCCCGCCGCGCGGGCCAGCGCCGCATCGAGCGCCTTGAGCACCGCATCCGGCACCCCCTTCGGCGCGAAGACCTCGGTCACGCGCTCGGCCACCTCTTCGGGGGTGGGTTCCAGCGTCTCGGCCAGCCACGCCATCGCCGGCGCGGGCAGAAGCATCGAGGACGGGGCCACGCCAAGATTGAGCCCGAGCCCCAGACCCTCACGCGCGAGCAGACCGGCCAGCACCCGCCCCGGCAGCGCGGCATAGGGCGCAGGCCCCTCGGCGAAGTCGGCCAGACGATCTTCGCGGTCGAAGGCGACGACCACCCTGCCCTCTTCCAGATCGAAGAGGCGCGGCGAGAGGGTCTCGCCCTCGGCCTCTGCGTCCAGCAGCAGGTAAAGCTCCCCCTCCGTCAGCCTCGCGTAAAAGGACAGCCGCAGGGCGTCGTCGTCAGGGGCCGCCTCCATCGCAGCATGCGCGGCATCGAGCGGGGTCACATCGGTCATGGCAGGATCAGTCATGGCGCCTCCAGCACGCGGGCCACCTCGGCGCGCAGCGCGGGCAGCAGCTCCGCCTCGAACCAGGGATGACGTTTGAGCCACGCCGTATTCCGCCACGAGGGATGCGGCAAGGGAAAGGTGACGGGATGGCCCGCGGCTGCGACCTCGCGCCACCGCGCGACGGTCTCGGTCACGCCCTTCGCGCCGATGTGCCAGGCGAAGGCGTGGCCGCCCACCAGGATGCGCAGCCGCACCCCGGGCAGCGCCGCCATCACGCGGGCGTGCCAAGTCTGCGCGCACAGCTTCGGCGGCGGCAGGTCGGCGCCCTTGGTGTCATAGCCCGGAAAACAGAAGGCCATCGGCACCACGGCCACCCGGTCGCGGTCGTAGAACGTCGCCTCGTCCATGCCCAGCCAGTCGCGCAGGCGCACGCCCGAGGGATCGGCGAAGGGCCGGCCCGCCTGATGCACCCGCAACCCCGGCGCCTGCCCCGCGATCAACAGCCGCGCCGAGGGCTGGAACCACGCCACCGGACGCGGCGCATGCGCCGTCGCGGTCGCCGCGAAGCGGTCGGCGCACAGGCGGCAGGCGGTGATTTCGTTGACCAGCGTCATGGCGCCGCGAGCCTAGGCCGCCATGACAGGTTTGTGAACCTTCACCGATGCGCGGTGCGGCCGGTTGCCGCGCCGCAGCGCCTCGGGTATCCGGGAGTAGCCAGACGGCAGGAGGCCCGCCGATGTATCGCGTCTCGAATTTCGTCACCCGCTTCGCGCTCGGCCTTCTGGCGGGGGCGCTGATCGCCACGTTCTGGGCCAACCTCGCGCCGCAGGGCTATGCCGATTTCGTGGAGCTGCGGCTCTCGGACAACGCCTATATCGGCTATCCCAACCCCGACAGCACGCTGGCCTTCGGGCGGACGCTGACGCTGGGCTACCTCGCCGGCGAGGCGCTGATGTCGCTGTTCTTCCTCTACATCGGCAAGGAGGTCTGGGAGGCGCTGGTGCTGAAGAACGGCGCGCTGCGCGGCAAGAAGGCCATCGCGCCGCTGGTGACCGCGCTGACGGCCGCCGCGATCCCCGCGCTGATCTACGCGCTGCTTGCCCCCTTCGTCAGCCTGCCGGATCTGCCCACCACCTTCGCGGGCTGGCCGATCCCGGTGGCGGGCGACGTGGCCCTGTCCTACGTCATCGCGCGCATGGTTCTGGGGCCGGGGCATCCGGCGCTGCGCTTCCTGCTGCTTGTCACGATCGCCGACGACATTCTGGGCCTGCTGCTGACCGGCATCGCCTATCCGGCGGGCGAGCTGCATCTTCTGTGGCTTCTGCTGCCGCTGGCGGCGGCGGTGCTGGCCTATGTCGTGCTGAACTGGCTGCCGCGCTGGCTGGACGGCAGCGACCCCTTGCGCCCCGCCTCCAGCTTCATGCGTCACCGGGTCGGGCTCTGGCCCTATGCGTTTGCCGCCATCGTGAGCTGGTGGGGAACCGAACAGGCCGGCATGATGCCCGCGCTCGGCCTCTTGCCGATCATCCCCGCCATTCCCCATGCCGACCGCGCCTTCGGAGTCTTTTCGGCGGCCGAAGAGATGCTGGCCGATCCGCTGAACCGGATCGCGCATCACCTCGTCTGGCCGGTGACGGCGGTGCTGTTCCTGTTCGGGCTGACCCATGGCGGGGTCGCGCTGACCGCAGCCGACACCGTGACCGCGGCGGTGGCGGTCGCGCTGATGGCGGGCAAGCCGCTCGGCTTCGTGCTGGGCGCCCGGATCGCGCGGCGCGTCTTCCGCCGCGACCTTCCCGCCGGCATGAGTCGCGCCGACCTGCTGACCGTCGGATTCGCCGCCGCCGGAGGCTTCACCGTGCCCCTTTTCGCCATCGGCGCCACCCTTCCGGACGGCGTTCTGCAGGACGGCGCACGCCTCGGACTGGTGGTCAGCCTTATTTTTGCCGCCGTTTCTGCACGGGTCATCCGGACAGTTTCCCGGGGTTCCGAAGACAACGCCTAGAATTGCAAGCCATTGTTCCAGCGGCCGAACCAGTCCGCCGAATTCACGCTTAATTCCCGCCTAAGTTCCCGTTAACACTTTTCAGACAAGGTGTTTGGTGCAGACACCCGGTGGCTGCCGGGGGCTAGGTATGATCGAGTTCAACAACGTCTCAAAGTCCTACTGGACGGGCAAACAGCGCAAGGTGATCCTTGACGGTGCCTCCTTCCGGGTGGAGCTTGGCAAGTCGCTCGGCATCCTCGCGCCGAACGGCACCGGCAAGACGACGATCGTCAACATGATGGCCGGTCTGGAAAAGCCCGACGAGGGGACGATCCGCCGGACCTCGCGGATTTCCTTTCCGCTGGGCTTCATGGGCGGCGTCATCTCGAAACACTCGGCAACCGAGAATGCACGCTACATCGCGCGCATCTACGGGCTCGACCCCGACTATGTCGAAGCCTTCTCGCGCTATGTCTGCGGGATCGACGAATATTTCGACATGCCGATCGGCACCTATTCCGCCGGGATGCGGTCGCGCTTCGCCTTCTCGCTGCTGCTGGCGATGGAATTCGACATCTACCTGATCGACGAGGGGATGCCCTCCACCTCGGATGTGGGCTTCAACCGCCGCGCGGGTTCGATCCTGCGGGACCGGCTGCAGACGGCGACCGTCGTGATCGTCTCCCACCAGGCCGCCACGATCGAGAAATTCTGCCGCCAGGCCGCCGTGCTGCGCAACGGCAAGCTTTACATGTTCGACACTCTGGAAGAAGCGAAGCGTCTTTATGATTACCAAGCCTAAAGCGACCAAGTTCCGCATCCGGCGGAGTGACGCGACCGAGGCCCCGACCCGGGGCGCGGCCACATCGAACGTGCAACCCCTGCGCCAGACCGATGCCCTGTTCGACGATCAGGACGACGGCTTCGGCGACACCGTCTTCCCGACCGCCGCGAAGGCGGGCACGGCGGCGACGGGCGAAGTGACCTCCCCGCGCGAGCTGACCACCGAGAAAGAGATCGAGGACATCCGCCGCGAGGGGCTGACCGGGCGCCAGCTGCGCACCGCCCGCCGCGTCGCGCAGCGCAACGGGATCGATGCGACATCCGATTTCGAGGCCGTGCTGCTCTTGCGCCGCAAGGGGATCGACCCGTTCCAGCGCGCCAACATGCTGGAACTCGTGGTGGCGGATTCGGGCGACCACCTGCCCGCCCGCGCCGACGGCAGCCGCCTGCCCCAGACCGCGCGCCCGGGCGCCACGCCTGCCAAGGCCATGCCTTCGCTCGAGACGATCAGCGAGGAACAGCGGCTGCGTGACATCCAGCGCATCCAGACCGACCTTGCCCGCCGCAGGCGGCGCCGGTCGATCCTGCTGGCCGCGCGGCTTGCCTTCTTCATCGGCCTGCCGACGCTTCTGGCGGGCTATTACTACTACCGCATCGCGACGCCCTTCTACGCCGCCAAGGCCGCCTTCGTCATCAACAAGGCCAACGGCGGCGGTGGCGGCGCATCGCCGCTGGCAAGCTTCTTCTCGGGCACGAGCTTTGCCTCGAGCCAGGACTCGATCAACGCGCAGGACTACCTGATGTCGCGCTCGGCCTTCGACAAGCTCGACCGCGATCACGGGTTCCGCAAGCTTCTGTCGGGGCCCAATGTCGATCCGCTGCAACGGATCGAGCCCAACGCCTCGAACGATGCCGCCTACCGCGTCTATCAGCGCGACGTGAAGGTGGGCTACGACCCGAACGAAGGCGTGGTCCGGCTGGAGGTCTCGACCCCCGATCCGCAGAAATCCGTGGAATTCGCCAAGGCGCTCATCTCCTACGCGCAGGCGCAGGTCGATGGCATGACCAAGACGATGCGCGACGACCAGATGAAGGGCGCGCAGCAAAGCTACGACGACGCCGAGGCCAAGCTGCAGGAGGCCAACAAGCGCGTGCTGGAACTTCAGCAGAAGTTCAACGTGATGTCGGGCGACGCCGAGGCCAGCATGATCGCCAGCCGCATCACCGCGCTCAACACCCAGCTCGATCAGGATCAGCTGAACCTGATGCAGATGGAGGCCCAGCCCAACCCGTCCGAGGGCCGCATCGCCCCGCTCAAGCAGCGCATCGCCGATACCGAACGGCAGGTCAGCCTGCTGCGCGCGCGGCTGACCAAGAACGACGGTTCGGGCGAGTCGCTCGCGATGATCCAGGGCCAGCTTGCCGAGGCCAAGGCCAATGTGCAGACCCGCCAGATGATGCTGACGCAGGCGTTGCAGGCGCTGGAAAGCGCGCGGGTCACCGCGAACGAACAGACGCGCTACTTCTCGGTCGGCGTGCAGCCCGTCGCACCGGATGAACCCAGCTATCCGCGCGCCTTCGAAGATACGGTCGTGGCCTTTCTCATCTTCTGTGGTCTATACCTGATGCTGTCCATGACCGCCTCGATCCTGAGGGAACAGGTCTCAGCCTGAGAGAAGACCACATGAAGGAAGTGACGATCGGCGCCCTCACCGTCAGCAATGACGCGCCCCTGACGGTGATCGCCGGCCCCTGCCAGATCGAAAGCGCCGACCACGCGCAGATGATCGCGGGCACGATGAAGGAAGCCTGCGCCGCCGTCGGCGCGGGCTTCGTGTTCAAGGCGAGCTACGACAAGGCCAACCGCACCTCGCTGTCGGGCAAGCGCGGGATCGGGATGACCGCGGGGCTCAAGGTGCTCGACGATCTGCGCCGCGCGCTCGATGTGCCGGTCCTCACCGATGTCCACGACCCCGCCCATTGCGCCGAGGTGGCGGCGGCGGTGGACGTGCTGCAGATCCCGGCCTTCCTCTGCCGTCAGACCGACCTCCTGCTGGCCGCGGGCGCCACAGGCGCCGCGATCAACGTCAAGAAGGGCCAGTTCCTCGCGCCCTGGGACATGGACAATGTCGCGGTCAAGGTCGCCTCGACCGGCAACGAACGGATCCTGCTCACCGAACGGGGCACCTCCTTTGGCTACAATACGCTCGTGGCCGACATGCGCGCCCTGCCGCGGATGGCCCAGACCGGCTACCCTGTCATCATGGATGCCACCCATTCCGTGCAGCAGCCCGGCGGGCAGGGCGGTTCTTCGGGCGGGGACCGGCGCTTTGCCCCGGTGATGGCGCGCGCCGCCGTCAGCCTCGGCATCGCGGGCGTCTTCATCGAAACGCATGAAGACCCCGACCGCGCACCCTCGGACGGTCCCAACATGATCCGGCTTTCGGAGATGCCCCACCTGCTTGCGGTGCTGATGTCCTTCGACCGCCTCGCCAAGGCCGATCCGATCCGGCTCTGAGGCGTGGGCGCGCCCCGCCCTTTCTCTTTGGCACAAATATCCTCGGGGAGCGCGAGGGGCAGACAGCCCCTCGCTTGCCCTCGCGGGACGATGCTCACGCCACCTGCCCCGCCGCCCAGCCCGAGGCCCAGGCCCACTGGAAGTTGTAGCCGCCAAGCCAGCCGGTCACGTCCACGACCTCGCCCACGAAGAACAGCCCCGGCACCGCCTTCGCCATCAGCGTGCGCGCATCGAGCGCCTCGGTCGCAACCCCGCCCAGCGTGACCTCCGCCGTGCGGTAGCCTTCCGACCCGGTGGGCATCACCTCCCAACGGTGCACAAGGCCCGCCAGCGCCTCGATCCGCGCGTTCGACAGCGCGCCGATGGGTCGGTCCGCACAGTCGGCAACCTCCTCGATCCGGCGGGCGAGCCGCTCGGGCATGAGGCGCGACAGCACCGTGCGCACCGCCTGCTTCGGCGCCTCCGTCCGCCCCGCGCGCAGCACGCCCGCCGCCTCCGCGCCCGGCACCAGATCGAGCGCGATCCCCTGCCCCTCGCGCCAATAGGACGAGATCTGAAGCACGGCCGGCCCGGAAAGGCCCCGATGGGTGAACAGAACCGCCTCGTCGAAAGCGGTCCGGCCGCACATGACCCGCGCGGCGGGCACGGCGATCCCGGCCATGCCCTCGGTGAACTCCGCCCCGAAGGTCAGCGGCACCAGCGCGGGGCGCGTCTCGGTCACCGGCAGGCCAAAGCTGCGCGCCAGACGGTAGCCGATGTCGCTCGCCCCCATCTTCGGGATCGACTTGCCGCCCGTCGCCACCACGACGTGCGTCGCCCGGATCGCGCCGGCCGATGTTTCGGCCACGAATCCACCCGCCCCGGCCGCGTCCGGCCGCAGGTCCGTCAGACTGACGCCAAGGCGCAGCTCCGCCCCCGCCGCCGCCATGTCGCGCACGAAAAGATCGACCACCTGCCGCGCCGAGCCATCGCAGAAAAGCTGGCCCAGCGTCTTCTCATGCCAAGCGATGCCCGCCCCGTTGATCCGCTCGAGGATGGCCTCGGGCCCGAAACGGCGCAGCGCCGACAGCGCGAAGCGGGGATTGGCGGACAGGTAGCGCTCCGCCCGCGCCCCGTCGAGATTGGTGAAATTGCACCGCCCCCCGCCCGAGATGCGGATCTTCTCGCCCGGCGCGCGGGCATGGTCGATCACGATCACGCGCCGCCCGCGGCGCGCGGCCTCGACCGCGGCCATCATGCCGGCCGCGCCCGCTCCAAGGACAAGAACATCTGCATTTTCCATGTCCGGGCCATAGCTTGCGGCCGGCCTTCCGGCAATGTCGTAAAATCGTCGAAACCCACTTGCAGCCGCCGATGCGCTTCGCTAAACACCGCCGCAGTTGGGGCGTCGCCAAGCGGTAAGGCAGCGGTTTTTGGTACCGCCATACGTAGGTTCGAATCCTACCGCCCCAGCCATATTCCTTGAAAAGAACGCGCCGCGGGTCCTTTGGGCCAGACCTTTCGCATGGATTGACGGGCGCGTCTTCGGGCCGGCCTGCCCTCAGCCCAGGCCCGGGATCGGCACGCCGAAGGTCTGCGCCAGCAGCACGACGTTCAGGCCCACGATCACCGTCGTGCCAAGGATGGCAAGCGCCTGCAGCGGGCGGCTGTTGACGTAGTCGCCCATGATCTGCCGCCGCCCCGTGAACAGCACCAGCGCCACCATGGGAACCGGCAGCGCAAGGCTCAGCACGACCTGGCTCAGCACCAGCGCCCAGGTCGGGTTGACGCCAAGGCCCACGACGATGAAGGCGGGCACCATGGTCACGACGCGGCGCAGCCAGATCGGGATGCGGAAGCGCACGAAGCCCTGCATGATCACCTGCCCCGCCATGGTGCCCACGACGGAACTCGAGACCCCCGAGGCGATCAGCGACACAAGGAAGGCCGAGGCCGCCGCCGCGCCCAGCACCGGGGTCAGCATGTGATAGGCGGTGCCGATCTCGGCCACGTCGCGATGGCCCGCGTGAAAGGCCGAGGCCGCGGTGATGACCATGGCCATGTTGATCATGCCCGCCACGGCCAGCGCGAGCACGACCTCGATGTTCGAAAAGCGCAGCAGGCGGCGGCGTTCCTGCTCGTTGCGGACGACGGCGCGATTCTGGGTCAGCCCGGAATGAAGATAGATCGCGTGGGGCATCACCGTCGCCCCGATGATCCCCACCGAGATCGTCAGCGCCGCGGCGTCGGGCATCTGCGGCAGGATCACGCCCTGTGCAACCCCGGCCCAATCGACCGGCGCGATGAACAGCTCGGCCAGGTAACACAGGCCGATGATCGCGATGAAGGCGCCGATGACCAGTTCCATCGGGCGGAAGCCCCGCCCCTCCACCAGCAGGATCGCGTAGGTGACGATGGCCGTCACCACCATGCCCGCCATGAGCGGAATGCCGAACAGAAGCGACAGGCCGATGGCGCCGCCCAGGAACTCGGCCAGGTCGGTGGCCATGGCGGCGATCTCGCTGACCACCCACATCGCGATGACGGTGGGCCGCGGGAATTCCGACCGGCACAGTTCGGCAAGGTTGCGGCCCGTCACGATCCCGAGCTTGGCCGACAGCGCCTGAAACAGCATCGCGATCAGGTTGGCCAGCACCACCACCCACAAGAGCGCAAAGCCGTAGCCCGCCCCCGCCTGAATGTTGGTCGCGTAGTTCCCGGGATCGACATAGGCGATCGAGGCGATGATCGCGGGCCCGGCAAACAGCATCATCCCGCCGATCCCGCGGCGTTGGCCCGAGAGCACGGCAGACATGCCGGACTTGGTGCGGTCGGTCAGCGTCATTTGCGTCATTTCGATCCGGGATCAATACAGTTCTCAGAAATGTAGACTTGGCTTCGTTCTTGTCAATGCACTCCAGCCTGAAGATCGGGCTTCACGTCGGGGTGAAAGCGGCGTTGCGCCAATGAAGCCACGGCTTTATGGTATGCCCCTGCTTTCACTCCGGCCGTGCGGCCGCGTGCCGCCCAAGGAGATGCCGATGGATCAGGACGATGCCCCCGCTCAGGCCGAGCGGATCAGCCAGGCCCGGACCGCGCAGTCGCAAGCCCTGCTGGAGGATTACACCGAGCTGATCGACGACCTGATGCGGGCCGAGGGCGAGGCGCGGATCACCGACATCGCCCGCCAGATGGGCGTGACGCATCCGACCGCCGCCAAGGCCGTCGCCCGCCTCAAGCGCGAGGGGCTGGCCGTGTCGCGCCCCTATCGCGGCGTTTTCCTCACGGATGCGGGCACCGAGATGGCCGAGCGCGTGCGGCTGCGTCACCGTGTCGTGGTCGATCTGCTGGTGGCGGTGGGCGTGCCGGCGGATGCCGCCGAGATCGACGCGGAAGGGATCGAACATCACGTCTCGCAGGCGACGCTCGAGGCGTTCGAGGCCTTCCTCGACCGGCGGGGATCGTAGGCAAAAGGGCGCCTGTCGCGCGACGGAACGGGCAAACGAAAGATAGCGCTTTGCGTTTGTCGCAAGGCGGATCATGCTTCATGTCCCTGCGTTCAGAAGGATGCCGTGGACGTGCCGAACTCGCTAACCTCCTCCAGCGCTTCCCGACTGCTCAGGACGTTCGACTGGGGCAAGACGGCCCTTGGCCCCGCGGCGGACTGGCCCGAACGGCTGCGCTTTGCAACCGAGCTGCTGGCGGCCAGCAGCGACCCCGTCTGCCTCTTCTGGGGGCCGCGCAGCGTGATGATCTACAACGACGCCTGGGCCGCGGCGATCGGACAGGCGCACCCTTGGGCCTTCGGCATGGAGGCTGCGGCCGCCTCGCCGCAGATCGCCACCGCCTGCGCGGCATTCCTCGACCGGAACCCGCCGCCCGAGGCATGGCGATGGTTGCAGGACGCGCTCTTGCCGTTCCTGTTTTCTGCCATGGCCGAAGAGGCCGTCCTGCCCCGCGCGCCCGTCGTGATCGGCTCGGGCAAGGACGCCGGCCTGATCGTGGCAGCCGTGACGGCACAGCCGCGCAGGCACGGCGATACGGAAAGGCCGCAGGGCGGCCGCACGGCCTTCATGCTGCGCCTGAGCGACGCCCTGCGCCGGTTGAACGACCCGGTCGAGATCGAGACTCGGGCCATCGAGATGCTGGGCCGCTACCTTGGCGCAGACCGCGCCAATTACGCCGAGGTCGATCTTGCGACCAATACGGCGGTCGTGCGCACCAGCTACCAGCGCGATCCCGCGGCGCTTTCGATGCGGGGCACCTTCGATCTCTCCCCCTTCGCCCCCGCCCTCGCGTTGCTGAACCTTGGCGTCCCGTTCGTGGTCAACGACCTGACCCGCACGCAGGAACCCCTGCGCAGCGGACTGTCGGATTTCAGCGACATCGCGACCGGCGCGCAGCTCAGTCTTGGCATCCGGCGGGCGGATGAACTGGTGGCCGGCATCACCATACGCTTTTCATCCCCGCACGACTGGACGGCCGAAGAGGTCGCGACCGCGCAGGAAGCCGCCAGCCGCACATGGGAAGCCGTCGAACGCGCCATGGCCGAGGCCGAAAGCCGGGCCATCGCCGAAAGGTTCCGCCGCGCGCTGGATACGGATGCGGTGGGCGTCCTGTTCTTCCGCCACGACGGCACGCTTTTGGGGGCGAACGAGGCGTTTCTGGGCATGTCGGGCTACAGCCGGGACGACGTGGAAGGCGGCAAGATGTCGTGGCGCACCATGACGCCGCCGGACTGGGTGGAAGTGGGCAATGCCCAGATGGCGCATTTTCAGGAAACCGGCCGGATCGGACCCTACGAAAAGGAATATCTCCACAAGGACGGCCGCCGCTCTTGGCTGCTCGTGACCGGCAGCGATCTGGGCGATGGGACGCTGGTCGCCTTCACCATCGACATCCAGCAGCGCAAATGTGCCGAAGAGGCCCTTCGCGCGAGCGAGGCCCGGTTCCGCGCGCTGACCGTGGCGACAACAAACGTCATCTACCGGATGAGCCCCGACTGGACCGAAATGTATGGACTGAACGGCAGCGGGTTCCTGCAAGACACGGCAAGGCCAAGCGCAGACTGGCTTGGCACCTACATCGACCCGGCGGACCAGCCGCGCGTGATGGCCGCAATCCGCGAGGCGATCGCCTCGAAGAGCCTCTTCCAGTTGGAACATCGCGTGAAGCAGCCTGACGGAAGCCTTGGCTGGACCTTGTCACGGGCGGTTCCGATCCTCGACGCACAAGGCGAGATCGTCGAATGGTTCGGGGCAGCGAGCGACATCACCGCCCGCAAACATGCCGAAGCGGCGCTCCTGTCGGCCGAGGCCCGGCTGCGGCTTGCGCAAGAGGCCGCAGGCGTGGGCACCTTCGACTGGATCATCGCAACCCACGAAGGGCATTGGAGCCCGGAATTCCTGACCATTCTGGGCCTGCGCCCCGGCGATCTGGGCGGGCGCTACGAGGACTGGGTGGCCCTCGTGCATCCCGAGGACCGCGAGCGCGCCAGCCGCGAGGTGGAACTGTCGATGGAGACCGGCTTGCTCGAGGGCGAATGGCGGATCGTCCGACCCGATGGAAGCGAGATCTGGGTGCTGGTGCGCGGCGTCGTGGAACGCGACAGCCAGAACCGCCCGGTGCGGCTGATGGGCGCGCAGGTGGACATCACCGACCGCAAGCAGGCCGAACACGCCGTCGCCGCGATGATCGACGAGATGGACAACCGGATCGAGACGCTGAAGACGCAACTGCGCGACAAGGACCAGCCGACCTAGGCGCGCGCGGTCAGCGCCTGTGCGGCCTGCCCGGCGGGTCTTCGTCCAGCACCAGATCGTGGCCGGAGATATCGACGAGGCCCGCCATGTCCAGCACGTCGAAATCATAGGGATCGTTGATGCGGATGACCCCCGCATCCTCAAGCTCGTGGAAGGCGCGGCTGAGCGATTCCGGCCGCGCGCCAAGGTAATGCGCGAGATCGGACCGCTTGATGAAGATGCGCACGTTGACCGGGCCGTTCGCCCGCCTGACCGCGGCCGTCATTCCGCGGATCTCGCGGCGGCAGATGATCAGCAGAAAGGCCGCCACCCGCTGCACGACCTTCGGCCCGCCCAGCACCAGCACCCATTCCCGCGCCGCGTCCAGCTCGTCGAGCAGGCTCACGAGAAAGAGCCGCTCGGCGGCGGGCGAGCGCCGCAAGAGCGTCTCGAACCGTGCCCGCGGAAAGGACACGACCTCCGCATCGCTCAGCGCCTCGATCCGCACGGGCGACGGCCCGTCGAAAAGCCGCCCATACATGTCGTTGGGAACCAGCATGCCCACGATGTGCCGCCGATCGTCGGCCAGCACCTTCGTCATGGCAAGCACGCCCGTGGACAGGAACCCGATGTGATCGACAAAGGCACCGTCCTCGACCAGAATATCGCCCGAGGGGATCGACTTGCGCTCCCCCATGTCGTGAAGTTCTCTTTGAAGATCGGCCGGCAAGGCATCAACCAATGCGTCGAGCCGTCCGCGCTGCCGCTTCTCATGCGGGGGCGCTGACTGGCCCGGTCCACCTGCTTCGGCCATAATGTTCCCCCACCCACTCTGGAATACGATTTGTCGCAACACCTCGACTTGCAAAAATGCGGCGCCCGGGAAGACCGATCCGTCCGCGACACTCAGGAATATCCCTATTCCAGCATATGACAGGCTCACCGGGCCGTGAACATTGATTCACGTCAATGCGAGTCTCAAAAGAATGAGAAACATCACTAAGGTATGCTAATGTCTTCCTGACAGGCGCTTTTCCAGAGGTGGGACGTGTCGAAGGTTTTGGACGGCCATCGGACGACGGGCATTTCGCAGGTCGGCGCCGCCGAATTCTTCTGGGACGGCCTGTCCCCACAGCTCAGGACGCGCATGACCGCGCTTGGCCGAATCGTGGACCTGCCCGCCGATCACCTGCTGTGGGAGGAAGACCAAAGGCCCGGCTTCGTCGCGGTTCTGCTGTCGGGCTTCCTGCGGATGCTGCGCTATTCGGCGGATGGCCGGCGGCAGATCATGGTGATCGTTCCGCCGGGCGAACTGGTCGGCGAAGGCGTGGAAACGCGCGCGGGCTACCGGCTCGAGGCCGCGACGCCAGTGCGGCTTTTGCGGCTGGAACGGGCGGCCTTCGAGCGGCTCATGGAAGAGGTGCCCGACATCGGCCGGAGCATCTACCGCCAATGCGTGGGCCGGCTTGACCGGCTGCAACGCATGACCTGGGCCCTGGGGCTGCAAAGCCCGGAGGAACGGCTGTGCGCCTTCCTTGCCAACGCCTGTCAGGTGATGCCGTTCGAGCCCGGCGGCGCAGGCGGCATCCTGACCATGGAACTGCCCCGCGCCGACATCGCGGATTACCTCGGGACCACGCGCGAGACGATCAGCCGCCTGACGCACAAGCTGAAGGCCGCGGGTCTGATCGTCATCCTCGACCCGCGCCGGTTCGAGATCCCCGACATCGACCGGCTTGCGCGCGCGGGCGCCTGCCTGTCGGGCCGCGCAGCGCCCGCCTTGGTCGCACCGCGGATCGCGCAGGGCACCCAAGGCGTGCAACAGACGGCCTGACGGGCGCTCTCCGCCCTCCCACCCGGCAGTCAGCCCGCGGCGGAACCTGGCCGAGCGTCCCGGACATTGCGCGCCATCACGGAAGGGCCGACCGGGGGTCGCAAGACTGTGGCGTCGGCAGCCGGCCCCGCCTCATCGCGTTTCCCCGCCCGGGGCGGGCACGGCCGGACTGCCGGCACCCTTTCACCCACGCGGCTTGCCGCAGGACAGAGGAGAGCCCCATGTCAGACACACCCACCCGTCTTGATGTTCAAAGGACGACCGCGCCGCGCCCGCAGCAGGCGGACAGCCCCGGCACCTTCGACATGCTGCGCCGCGAGGTCGATCGCCTGTTCGACGATTTCCTGCCCGCGCGCTGGCGGCCCGGTTTTGCGGCCTTCGTCCCGCCCGGGGCCGGCGAATGGCCCCTTGCCCCGGCCGCCGAGCTTTCCGAGCAGGACCACAGCTTCCTCATCACGGTCGAGCTTCCCGGCATCGATCCTGCGGCGGTCGAGGTGAAGCTGTCGGACGGAACGCTGCTCATCAAGGGAGAGAAGACGCAGGAGAAGACCGAGGAAAACGCCGAACGCTACATCTGCGAGCGGCGCTACGGCGCGTTCCAGCGCAGTTTCTCGGTTCCCCAGAGCGTCGATACCGCGAAGATCGAGGCCAGCTTTTCCAATGGCGTGCTGACCGTCACCCTGCCCAAGTCCGCCGCGGCGAAGGCCAATGAAAAGCGGATTGCCGTGAAGGCGGCGTGACCGGCCCGAACGCGGGCCGCCCCGACCGGCGGCCCCCTTTACACCAGAAGCCCCAAGAGTTGCCCGATCCCGAGGTCAACCGCCCCCTCCATCAGACCAAGGACGACGCTCGCCCCCAGCATCGCCTCGAGGGGGCCGCGCATGGCGCGCTTGACCAGCTGCGCCATCCGCCCGGTCGCCACGACATGCACGCGGTCGAACTCTCCGGCGACGCGATGGGCGTCAAGCAGCGTCGCGATATGCTCCGCGAAACTGGCCTCGTCGGCTTCGACCGCCGCCCCCGCGCCCTCGGGCAGAGGCTCTTGCGCAAGCGCGCTGGTCAGGTTGGGCTGGCGCGCGCGCAGCGCAAGGTCGGGGCGCACAGGTCGGCCATCGGCGCCGATCCCGCGCACGATGCGCGCCCGCGTGGGCTCGACCACGGCAACCCAATCCCTCTCACGGCAGATGTCAGGCATCCGCATTCTCCCCTGAACGGACGGGCGCCGTTTCGCTTCGGCGCCGCGATCTTCCGGCCTCTTGCGCGTCGTCATCGCGATTCGTCGTTATATTCTGTTTCATCCAAGTGTTCCCGGCAATGTCCGGCGGGTGTTGGACCTGTCCACTCCCATCCCCGACGAGATCCCCACCGTCCGGATCGGGAACCGGGTGCTGTCTGCCGCGGCTGGTGCGTATGGCGTCAGACAGCACCCCCCCCCTTCCCTCCATCCACAGCCCAGGACCCCGACCGCCCTTGCGCCGGCAAAGCCTTGCCGACCGCACGGCTTCACATCTGCGCGTTCCGGCGCCGGTCTGCCGATCACCCGGATGGGCGCGAAAGTGTTGCGCAGGGTCATCGGAAATGAGGCACACTTGCCTAAAGTGACAACGCAGCCACCATCAGCCACCGAGGGAGAGCAGGATGCATCAGCACCTTGATCAGATCGCACCAGCGTCGGCGGACAAGACCTGCCCGCTTCCGCCGTGGTGGTTGTCCCGCAGGACGCCCGCACGGCTGAAGCCGGATTATCCCGACTGTCTCGGCCCGATGCCGGTCGAGGCGCTGCTGTGCCTGATCGACCTCGGGATGACCGACGGGGACATCGCGGGCTATTTCCACCTTCCGCTGCCCACCGTGACCCGGCTCACGCTCGGGCTGCGGGCGGGGCTGAGGGCTGGCCTGCGGGCCTGAGGCGCGCGTCAGAAGCGATAGACCAGCCCGAAGGACACGCCGCCGGTCAGCTGCGCGCGCTCGACCACGCCGCGGCTATAGACCTGCTGGCCGCTGCCCGACAGGCTGGCGGTCGTCGCCCCCGCGCTCACGGGCGTGGCCGTGACCGAGGTGTTCACCACCGTCGGCACCGCCGAGAGATACGAGGCGAAGACCCCGACCGACACCGTGAGCCCCGGCGCGATGGCCCGGCTGACGCCGACCTGCGCGCGACCGACCCAGGCCATGGAACCGTAGCTCCGGCTGGAACTGTTGGCCGTGGCTGGGGTCTGCCCCGCATCCGCCGTCACGATCATCGCCTGACTGTAGCGCCCGCTCATGCGCGCGCGACCCACATCGGCCGACATCGTCAAGGCCCAGCCATCGGTCAGCGCCCGCTGCAACCCGCCGCCGACGGTCAGGGCGACGTAGGTCGATCGCAACCCCTCGACATGCGACAGGGTCACCGGTGGCGCTCCGGGCATGGTCGGGCTGGGCGCGGCAAAGCTGTAGGTGACGGTCTGCTCGATCGACCGGTTCGAGCGATAGGCCCCGAGTCCCGCGCGCAGGCTTCCGTCCCATCCGCCGCCCATCGCGATCTTGCGTCCGAGGTTGATCGACTGGTTCGTCCCGCTCACCCGGTCGGTCAGCGTCGTATGGACCTGCGTCGCTCCGGCCGCCCCCCCGAGCCCCGTCAGCGAGACGCCGGATGTCCCGTAGATCAGCCCGTAGGCGACCGAGGACAGCGTATCCCCCCGAAGCGTGATCGCGACGACGGCGCGCCCGTCCGCGGTAGGCGAACTGGACACCTGCGTCACCGCATTTCCCGCCGGCGTCTGGGGCGAAAACGCGTAGCTCAGGATCGTCGTCGTCCCGCCCCCCGCCTTCGGGGCGGTCAGACTGACCGTCGCCTGCGCCCCCGGCGGCGTCGTGGAGGGCGTCGTGTCGATGCTGATCGTGCCCTGCGGCACGGTGCCCGAGGTCAGCGCGAAGGCCCCGGCCGCGGTCGCGCTGGTGCTGTCGCTGCTGCGGGAATCCGACAGGGCGTAGCCCTCGAAATCAAGCTCGACATAGCCGCCGCTGTCGGTCCCGGCCGCAAGCCCGATCCCCGCGCCGACGCCCGTGGGACGAAGCGTCACCTTGCCCCCTCCCGCATCGGGTATGGCATCGAAGGCCGGCCCGTTTGACATTTCGGTCATGATCGTCTGGCCCGCCGCCCCCCAGCCGAGGATGGGCCCCGCCGCCGCGGCGGCCCCCGGCGCGAGGTCTAACGCGACCGCCGCGGCCACCACCAAGGCGGCCGCGCCTTCCCTTGCTTCCTGCAGTGACATTTTCCCATCCCTTCTTCCCCTCAAGCCACGGCGTTCACCGTCGCCAGCCGCGTCAACAAGGCCACCAGATCCTGCTGGCGGGCCGTCTCCGTCTTGCGCATCACCGCGGCGAGTTGATTGCGCAGCGTCTCCTTGGACATCTTCCGCCGCACGGCGAGATCCCCGATCGATTCTCCGGCCAGGAGCGACAGCGCGAGATCGGCCTCTTTCGACGACAGGCCGAAGACGCGCCAGAGAACGTCGGGGCTCAGTTCCAGCGGAATGGCGAAATTCTCGCACAGGACGGCAAAGCGCGGACCGACATCGGCCACCGCGCCCAGCGGCCCCAGATCGACGTAGGACGCGCCGTTCAGCCGCAGCACCGACAGGATGTCGCTGGGGTGCCCGGGCGAGGTCGGCACGGACATGATGCCGAACCTCTGCTTGGGGCTGTTGCGCAACGCGCCCAGCAGATCGACAAAGCCCGCATCCGCGCCGGGATCGGTGATCTGCAACACCCCGTCGGGCGCCATCGCAAGGCCCGACTGCTCTCCCAACAGCGCACCCGCGCGCGCGTTCATGCGAAAGACATGCCGGTCGGCATCGATGAGGAAGGCCGCGAACGGCAGCAGGTCCAGAACGCTCGTCATCAGGTGGTCCATCTCCACCACCCGCCGCCTGAGCCCGGCAATCCGCAGCGCATAGGTCAGATGCCGCACCGCTGCCTGAAGATAATCCCGGATCGCGCCGCGCAGTTCGCCCTCGCGGTGGCGGGGATAGCGCACCTCTACCGCAAGCTGGCGCGTGCCCACCCGGTTGAGGATCACCCCGGTCAGGCAATCGGCCCCGGTCTCGCGGCCGGCCAGAAGCCGCCCGACGGGCCCCGCGACCGCCGCCGACCCGAGGTCGTGGTCATGATAGACATGGGCGATGTCCTGCTGCCATTGGGACGGCAACCAGCCGCCGGGCAAGCCGATCTCGGTCAGGAAGGTCCGGGCCAGATCGGCAGGCCCGCCCCGGTGAAGCAGGAAATTCCCGGCCAGCCGGCCGCTGTCCTGCCCCACGACCAGCACGACCACGCCCGGAAAGGCCTGGGCGATCATGGCCATCGCCTCTTGGTAGAGATCACCGTCGAAGGCAGCGCTGTAGATGGGATCCGCCGCTACGGCGGACCGCTTCAAGCCGTTGCTGTGCATGTCCCCAGGTCTCTCGCAGGTGGGCAGGTTTCTGCGTCTCGACCTTCAGGAAACGGCGGATTTGCGCTTCCGGCAATGATCCTGCTCAAGCTGGCACCGAAAGCATGCCGGACCGGCGCGGCGATCCGGACGGCCTCAGTTATGCGCGACGCAGGTCTCCCCCTCGTCCGAGCGCACGTACAGGCGGGCAACGAAGCTGCTGCCGCTGCCCGAATTGACCATGACCGCCCCCACAAGGCGCATCTCGTTCGGGCGCAGGGTGAACAGGCCGCTCTGGACGATGTTGGAGCTTCCGCCCGCCCCGTGGGATTCGACAGAGAACCGGTAGTCGCCGCGCAATTCCCGCGACGCGGTGATCACGCCGGTCAGTTCGACACCGCCGCTGACCGGGCGCGAGCGGATTTCGCAGTGCATGGTCGACATGGCGTGAACCTTTTCGCCGGACAGGGCGAGAAGGCTCACGAGAAACATCGCGGCTGCGGCACCGGCCCCCCGACTCTGTCTCTCGCGCCCTCTCCGCCTGAACGGGGATCTGTGGCGGATCATGGCAGTTCCTCCTGCACGGGCGACCGTGCGGCCGGTCTACTGGGTCGAGAACGAGATGGTCGCCGAGGTAATCGCATTGCCGCCGGTGGCGGTGCGGGACAGGACGTTCTTGCCGTTCGTGGTGGCCTGGAAGCTGGTCGAGGACTGCATGTTGCCGACCTGCGTCGTCGCATGGTTGAGGCCAGAGCCGACCTGAACCGTGGTGGCCGCGTTGAACGTGCCCGCTTGCGTCGTTGCCGCGCCATTGCCGGTTCCGTGCTGGACGGTCGTGGCCATGTTGCCCTTGCCCGCCTGAACGGTAATGGCCCGGTTGGCAACACCCGTCTGGATCGTCGTCTGTAGGTTCTCGGCCGAGGCCGTGCCGGCCAGCGATGCCAAGGCCAGCGCCAAAGCGGAAAGTCTGATATAGCCGGTCATGTCCGGTTCCCCCTTTTGCCTTGATCGGTAATGACAGCCGGGCGGCCGCCATGCAGCCGCCCGCGCCAGAGGTTCAGCTTAGTGCTGATAGACATTCGACACGTTGCCGACGCCCATCTGCGAGGTGCTGGAGAAGTTGCCGACGCTGCTCTGGGTCGTGGAGGCGCCGTTGTAGTGGCCCAGCTGGCCGGTCAGCGAGGTGTTGAACGCACCGCTCTGGGTCGTGATGGACATGTTGCCCCGGCCCATCTGCCCCGTCAGGGACGAGTTGCCAAGGTCGCGCTGAATGGTCGCGGCCGCGTTGTCATGGCCCCACTGCATCGTGGTTTGCCCGTTGAACATGCCCGCCTGATCGACGATCGCGGTGTTGCCACCCGCGAACGCGGCACCCGCGGTCATCAGGCTGAGGGCGGCGGCGGCGATAAGAACCTTTTTCATTTTGATCTCCTGGGTTGCGTGGTTTCGAGACCCGACCTCTTGCCGGGCCATGAGGAAACGCTACGCCCCGCCCTCGATTTGCGGCATCGCGCAAGCATCACCGAAATCCGGGCCACGACGGGCACAGGGCTGTGCAAAACGAAGACCGTGCCGACCGGCGCGCGACTTCTGCCGCGACCGGGGAATAAAGGCCGCGCGCGGGGGATGAATCGCCCCGGCCCTGCCGAAAACGGGTCTCTGTGGGATCAGGCTTTCGGGTTTCGCGGCGCCGGTGACCCGAACGGGTGGAAAACCGGCCCGCTTGGCCCCGGTCGGAAACCGGGCGGCGGGGGCGGGCCGCGCTGGCGCGCCCCCGGCCTTGCGCCTCAGGCGGTCAGACGCGCCGCGTTCGCGCCCGCCAGCGCGCCGAAGGCGAGCGCCGTCAGCAGGCCGTTGCCCGAGAGATATCCCCCGATCTCAGGCCCGGAAACGCCGCAGGCCGCGCCGCCACCTGCAAAAAGGTTCTCCATCGCGCCGCCGCCGGACAGGACGACCCGCGCCGCATCGTCGATCACCAGACCGCCCTGCGTGTGAAAGAGCGCCCCCGTGACGCGGACTGCATGAAGCGGCGGGCTCAGCGCGGGCGTCGTCGTGAAATCCCGTCCGAAGGGGTCCACGCCCTGCCCCGCAGCCAGCGCGGCGCAGGTCTCCAGCGTCTCGGCCAGCGCCTCGGCGGGCACGCCGATCCCGGCCGCCAGCGCGCGGGCATCCGCCCCGCTGCGGACCGCGCCCGCCGCCTCGGCGGCCTGAAAATCGGGAAAGCCCCGCGCCAGCCGCAGCAGGCGGTCGTCGAAGATATCCCAGGCGACACCGTCCGGCTGGGCCAGCACGTCCACCGCCTGTTCGGAATAGCCGCGATGCTCGTTGGAAAAGCGCCGCCCCTCGCGGTTCACCTGCACGCCGCCCTCGGTCATCAGCGCCCAGGTGATCAGGATGCCATGCGGATGGGCCAGCGAGCCATGCCCCTGACAGCCCGAAAGATGCTGCACCGCCGCCCCGAGTGCCTGCCCCCACAGAAGCGCATCGCCCCGGTTGCCCGCATGCCCGTAATAGGGCGCCCCGGCCATCAGCGGAATGTGGCGGGCCACCAGATCGGGGTTCCCGCCATAGCCGTTGCAGGCCAGGATCACCGCCCCCGCCCCGATCCGCTCGACCGACCCGTCGGGGCGCGTCACCTCGCAGCCCGCGACGCGGCCGCCTTCGGCGTAAAGCGCGGTGACCTGCGCGCCGGTGACCACCGGCACCCCGGCCGCCTCGACGGCCGCGCCCAGCCGGGTGATGAGGCCAAGCCCCGTGCGTTCGGGCACCGCATGCATCCGGTGGACCGAATGGCCGGGATACAGGAAATCGTCCAGCACCTGCCAGGGAATGCCGTGGCGCGCGCCCAGCCAGTCGATCACCGGCCCGATGGTGCGGCTGGCCAGCCGCGCCAGCCGCGCGTCGCCCAGCCCGTGGGTCTTTTCGGTCAGGTCGTGCAGGAACCGATCGGCGCTGTCCGCGATCCCCTGCGCCGCCTGCGCCGCGGTTCCGGCAGCGGGCACGAAGCCTGACGACATCGCCGTGCTGCCCGCGGGACGGGGGTCGCGTTCCAGCACCAGCGCCTCGGCCCCGGCATCGGCCAGCTTCAGCGCCGCCGCCATTCCGCAGGCGCCCGCGCCGATCACGACCGTGCCCACCGTCAGGTCGAACCGCGCGGGCGGGGGCAGAACCCGGCTCATGATGCCAGCCGCGCCGCCATGCCGGCGCAGGTCTCGGTTTCGGTGATGGTGGAGAGGCTCGCGATGGTCGTCTCGTGCACCGCCTCCGAGAAGGCCGCGCAGCCATCGGTCAGAAGGATCGTGTGAAGGTCGCGCACATGCGCGTCGCGCAGGGTCGAGGCGACGCCCCCGTTCGTCACGATGCCGCAGAGGATCACCGTGTCGATCCCCGCCTTGCGCAACAGCCATTCCAGCCGGGTCTGGTAAAAGGCCGAATAGGCGACCTTTTCGACCGAGAGATCCGCCGGTTGGAGCACCTCGACCAGCTGGTGCCCCCAGGCGCCGGGCTGAAAGTCGCCCTTTCGCAGGAACGGCCGCAACCGTTTGAGATGCGGCGAGATCATCGGCTCGCCCCCCTTCCCCGGCACCAGCGTGAACTGGGTCGACACGATCCAGCCGCCCCGCGCCCGCAGCGCATCGGCCACGGGCCTGACTCGCGCGGGCAAGGCGGCGATGGCGGCAGAGGCCTGCCCCCCGCGGCCATAGGCGCCGTCCGGGTGCAGGAAGTCGTTTTGCAGATCGACGATCAGCAGGGCGGTGCGGGTCGGGTCCAGATCGCTCATGCGCTGCGCTCCAGGATCAGGTTGCCGAAGGCGTCCACCCGCCCCGAAAGGCCCGGATCGACGAAGATCGTGGTATCGGGCTGTTCCATCAGGCAGGGGCCATGCACGACCTCGCCCACCGCCAGCGCGAGCCGGTCATAGACCGGCACCTCGGCCCAGTGGCCCGCGCCATAGACGCGGCGGCGGGCGGTGATGCACGCGGCCGCCGCGCGCCCGTCGGCGGGGGCGAACACCGCCATGTCGAAGGGCGGCCGCCGCCCGATGACCGCCACGCGGGTGTTCATCACCCGCTTGGGGATGCCCTCCAGGAGCCGCCCGAAGGCCGCCGCATAGGCCGCATCGAAGGCCGCAGAGATATCCGCGCGCGTCAGCCCCCCCGGAGGGATCGTCAGCGGCACGGCGACCGTATGGGTCTGGCCCAGATAGAACATGTCCAGCTCGTGCACCGCCTCGACCGCGGCGAAGGCAACGCCCGCCCGCGCCAGCAGCGCCTCGAGCGCCCGGGCCTCGGCCAGCATCTCGGCCCCCAGCGCGGCCGCGTCCAGATCGTCGAGCATGCGGTTGACCGTGCGCACCCGGTCGTGGCGCATGTCGGCCACCACGCAGCCAAGCGCCGAAGTCACCCCCGGATAGCGCGGCACCAGCGCGCCCTTCAGCCCGCAGTCGGCAATCAGCGCGCCCACATGCAGCGCCCCACCGCCGCCGAAGGGCATCGCATGGAACCGCGCGGGGTCGTGGCCGCGCTCGATCGACACCAGCCGGATGGCGCCGGCCATCTTGGCATTGGCCACCCGCAGGATCGCCTCGGCCGCGGCCTCGACCGTCAGGCCCAGCGGCGCGCCGACCGTCGCCGCGATGGCCGCGCGCGCGGCCTCGACATCCAGCCGGGCCAGCTTGCCGCCGATGGGCCGGTCGGCGTTGATCCGGCCCAGAACAAGGTTGGCATCGGTCAGCGTGGGGCGCGTGTTGCCCATCCCGTAGCAGACCGGGCCGGGGTTCGACCCCGCGCTTTCCGGGCCCACCTGCAAGAGCCCCCCCGCATCGATCGCGGCAATCGACCCGCCGCCCGCGCCGATCGTGGTGATCTCGATCATCGGGGTACGCACCACCAGCCCGAAGTCGATGGCGGTCTGCGCCGCCAGCGCCGCCGCGCCATCCGCGATCAGCGAGACATCGAACGAGGTGCCGCCCAGATCGCAGGTGATGATGTTGCCGAGCCCCGCCGCCGCCGCGATGGCCTGCGCCGCGCGCACCCCCGCCGCCGGCCCCGACAGCGCCGTGCGCACCGGATAGGCCCGCGCGGTATCGACCGACATCACCCCGCCATTCGACTGCACAATCAGCAGGTCACCCGCAAAGCCATGCTGCGCCAGCCCCGCATCCAGCCGGTCCATGTAGGACGACACGACCGGTTGCAGATAGGCATTCAGCGCGCCGGTCGAGACGCGCTCGAACTCGCGGATCTCGGGCAGGATCTCGGTCGCGCGGGTGACATAGGCGTTGGGCCAGACCGCCCGCACGGCCTCGGTCGCCGCACGTTCGTTGGCGTCGTTGGCGTAGGAGTTCACGAAGAACACCACGACCGAGGCGCAGCCCGCCGCCAGCAGCGCCCGCGCCGCGGCCTGCACCTCGGCGGGGTCGATGGGCACGGCCACCGTGCCGTCGGCATGGGTGCGCTCGGCCACCTCCAGCCGCAGGTTGCGCGGGATCACGGGCACATAGCCGCCGCGCAGGCCCCAGGTCTGCGGCCGGTCGCGGCGGCGCATCTCCAGCACGTCGCGGAAGCCAGCCGAGGTGATCATGCCGGTCACCGCGCCCTTGCGTTCCAAAAGCGCGTTGGTGCCCGTCGTCGTGCCATGGATGACCGAGGCGATGGTGCCGAAATCCTCGATCTTGCGGGCGATGCCCTCCACCAGCCCGCGCGACTGGTTGTCGAGCGTCGAGGGCAGCTTGGTGATCTCGACCGCGCCGGTGTCCTGGTTCAGCACGAAGATGTCGGTGAAGGTGCCGCCGACATCCACGCCGACCGCATAGGGTTTCCGGGTCATCGCTCAGCCCTTCGTCACATAGCCAAGATGCAGGTCGCGGGCGCGGGCCTCGGGCGCGCGCTTGTCGGGGTCGCCCCAGCCGCCGCCGCCCGGGGTCTCCAGCCGGATGCGGTCGCCGCGCGCAAGCCTGGCGCCATGCAGCTTCGAGGTCATCGGCGGCGCCACCTGCGCCCCCGCCAGCGGATAGGTGAAGCGGTTCAGCGCCGCATCGCCCCCGCCGTTCGCACCCCGTGGCGGGTGGCGACCGCGTTCCCCGAACAGGAACAGATCAGCCTGATCCGCCAGGAGTTCGATTTCATAGACCGCGCCAAGCCCGCCCCGGTGCTGCCCGTCGCCGCCCGAATCCGGGCGCAGCGCCCATTGGGTGAACTTGACCGGATAGGCCGCCTCGAGGATTTCCAGCGGCGGGATCGTCGCGGTGGAAATCGGCGCGTTGCCATGGCTCAGCCCGTCGCCGTCCGAATGCCCGCCATGGCCGCCGCCGAAGAACGAGAACAGCACCCAGCGTTTGCCATCCGCCCGCGTCCCGGCCATCGAGACGGCGTTGATCGTGCCATAGGCGCAGGCGGGCGCGCGGTCGGGCGCGATCCGGCCCACGGCCTGAAACACCACGTCGATCAGGCGCAGGATGGTTTCGGTATAGCCCCCCACGGGCTTTGGCGCCTCGACCGCCAGCAGCGAGTCGGGATCGGTCCGCACCGTCACCGGCTCCAGCACCCCGGCATTGGCGGGCACGTTGGTGAAGATGTGCTTCAGCGCCACGTAGCAGGCCGCCACCGTGGTCGAGCGCGCGATGTTCACCGGCCCCGCGCAGGCGGGCGACGAGCGCGAGAAATCCAGCGTCAGCCGGTCGCCCGCAATCGTCAGGTCCAGCGCGATCTTCAACGGCGCATCGGCAATGCCGTCGTTGTCCAGCCAGTCCTCGACGCTGACCGTGCCATCGGGCAGCGCGCGGATCTCGGCGCGCATGATCTCGGCCGCGCTTTGCTTCAGCGCGCCGAAGGCCTCGGCCACGGTCGCGTCGCCATATTCGTCCAGCAGCTGGTGCATCCGCTTCACGCCCAGATCCAGCGCGTTGATCTGCCCGTTCAGGTCGCCGTAAAGCGACCCCGGCAGGCGCGAATTCGCGGACAGGATCGCCACGATGTCGGGCCGGTAGCTGCCCGCATCGAACAGCTTCACCGGCGGGATGCGCATGCCTTCCTGAAAGCTTTCGGTCGCCACCGGGTTGTAGTTGCCCGGCACGTTGCCGCCCACGTCATGCCAATGCCCGACCGAGGCGAGGTAGCAGAACACCTGTCCGTCGCGGAAGAAGGGGCGCACCAGCCGGAAATCCGACAGATGGGTGCCGCCCACGTAGGGATCGTTGAAGATCCACACGTCGCCATCCTTCGCCCCGCCCTCTTCGGCCGCCTTGTCGATCACCGCCTTCACCGCAAAGGCCATGACGCCCACGAAGATCGGCAGGCCCGACTTGCCCTGTGCCAGCGTGTCGCCGGTGGTGGCGTCGTAAAGCCCGTGGCTTGCGTCATGCGCCTCGGCGATGATCGGGTTGAAGGCCGAGCGGAAGAGCGTCGCATCCATCTCGTCGGCGATCTGCTCCAGCCGCCCCTTCAGGATGGCGAGGGTCACGGGGTCGAGGGTCACGCGTCGTCTCCATAGCTGTCGCCGAGGGCGAGGATGTCGGGGGTGCCCAGCAGGCCGTTCAGGCCCGCGAAATCGAACATCCGTCCGGCAAAGGGGGCGTTGCTGCCATGCGCGGCAAGGCTGCCGTAATAGTCCTGCAAGGTGCGCGCGACCGCCCGCACCGCCCCGCCCGGAAAGATCACCAGCGCGAACCCCAACGCCTGCAATTCGGCGGCATCCGCGGCGGGCGTCTTGCCGCCCTCGACCATGTTCACCATCAGCGGGCAGCGCGGCCCAAGCTCGGCCACCGCGCGGCGCATCTGGTCCTGATCGCGCAGCGCCTCGACGAACAGCACATCGGCCCCCGCCTCGGCATAGGCATGGGCGCGCGCCAGCGCCGCCTCGAACCCCTCGACGGCAATCGCATCGGTGCGCGCGATGATCAGCGTTTCGTCATCGGCGCGCGCGTCAAGGGCGGCGCGGATCTTGCCGGTCATCTCGCCGGTCGGCACCAGCGTCTTGCCGTCCAGATGGCCGCAGCGCTTGGGCAGCGTCTGATCCTCGAGCTGGATCGCATTCGCGCCCGCCCGCTCGAACCGGCGCACGGTGCGCTGCACGTTCAGCGCATTGCCAAAGCCCGTATCGGCATCGACGATCAGCGGCGTTGCCACCCGGTCGCGGATCGCGGCGATGGTGTCGGCCACCTCGGACATGCCGACAAGGCCAAGGTCGGGCGAGCCGAAGCGCGTATAGGCCAGCGACGCGCCCGACAGATACAGCGCCTCGGCCCCCGACTGGGTGGCGATGCGGGCGCTCAGCCCGTCATAGACGCCGGGCGCGACAAGGATCGAGGGGCCTTTCAGCCGGGTTTTCAGGGACACGGTCAGCGGCCCTCCTTTGCAAGTCTTTTCTCAAGATGGGGCACAAGGCCGCCGTCGCGGATCATCTCCAGCAGGAAGCCGGGCAGCGGCTCCAGCGTCACCGCCCCGCCCGCATGGCGCAGCACGGCGGCGTCGGCGTCCAGCCGCGCCTCGGCCCCGTCGGGCAGGTCGGTCGCGCGGCCCACGAAGACCGGCAGGCCAAGGTTGATGGCGTTGCGGTAGAAGATGCCCGCGAAACTCTCGGCGATGACGCCCTGAAGCCCGCGCTCTTTCAGCGCCTGCACCGCCTGCTCGCGGCTTGACCCCATGCCGAAGTTGCGCCCCGCCACGATCAGATCGCCCGGCCGCGCGTTGGCGGCAAAGTCCGGCGACCGGTCGATCAGGCAGTGCGCGGCAAGCTCTGCCATCGGGCGGTGCATGAACCGCCCCGGCGCCAGCGCGTCGGTGTCCACGTTGTCGCCCAGCTTCCAGATGCGCCCCCAGATGCGCTCCATGTCAGCGGCCCTCCAGATGCGGGCGGGGGTCGGCGATGCGCCCCTCGATGGCCGAGGCGGCGGCCGTGTAGGGCGAGGACAGCCAGACCCGGCTGGAGGCATCGCCCATCCGCCCCTTGAAGTTGCGCGCGGTGGTGGACAGGCAGCGGATGTCGGCCCCAAGCCGCGCGCCGCCATAGCCCGCGCAGATGCCGCAGGCATTGGGCAGAACCTCGGCCCCCGCCGCCTCGAAGACCCCCATAATCCCGTCCGCCGCCGCCCGATCCTGATCGCGGCGCGAGGCGGGGGCGACCATCAGACGGATGCCCTTGGCCAGCCGCTGGCCCCGCAGGATCTCGGCCGCCGCCGCAAGGTCGGCGTATTTCGCCCCCGTGCAGGCCCCGATGTAGACCACGTCCAGCGCCTGCCCCGCCTGATCGCCCACGTCCGAGGCATTGGCCGGCGAATGCGGCGCGGCCACCTGCGGGGCGAGTGTCGAGGCGTCGAACACATGCCGTTCCGCCACCGCCGCGCCCGCGTCGCCCTGCCAGACCTGCCAGTCGCCCGGATCGCCCCCGGCGGCCGTCACATAATCCGCCGTCACCTGATCCGGCGCGATCAGCCCCGCCTGCGCGCCCAGTTCCGCCGCCATGTTCGACAGCGTCATGCGTTCCTGCATCCCCAGCGCGCGCACCGCGGGGCCGGTGTATTCGATCGCCTGATAGCGCCCGCCGTCCATCCCCAGACGGCCGCACATGGCCAGGATCATGTCCTTGGCCAGCACCCCGCGCGGCAACTGCCCCTGCCAGTCAAGCGCGATGGTGTACGGCACCCGGACCCAGATCTCGCCCGTGGCGAGCACGCCCGCCATCTCGGTCGCGCCGATGCCGAACATGTAGGCGCCGAAGGCCCCGCCGGTGGGCGAATGACTGTCGCCGCCGGTGATGAACATGCCCGGCGCCACATGGCCGCGCTCGGGCAGCACGACATGGCAGATGCCCTGCCCGTCGTGAAAGGTCACCCCATAGCGCCGCGCCCAGTCGCGCGTCAGGCTCAGGATCGCCGCGCCGTCGGGATCGTCGCCGGGGATGTAGTGATCCGAGATCAGCACCACCCGGTCGCGGTCCCACAGGCCCACGCCCAGCCGTTTCAGGATCGGCTCCACCCGGCGCGGCCCGCCGCTGTCGTGGATCATCGCAAGGTCCACGCGGGCGGTCACGATCTCGCCCGGAGCGACGGATGCACGACCGGCCGCGCGGGCGATGATCTTTTCGGCAAGGGTCATCGCCATCTCACACCCCCAGGTAGCTGCGCTGAAGTTCGGGATCGGCCAGCAGGTCGGCCGCGCTGCCTGAGGCGGTGATGCGCCCGTTCTCCATCACGAAGCCGCGGTGCGCCACCTCGAGCGTCAGATGCACATTCTGTTCGACCAGCAGGATCGGCAGTCCCTGCTGGTTCAGCCGCCCGATCAGCGCAAACATCTCCTCGACCATCAAAGGCGACAGGCCAAGGCTCGGCTCGTCGAGGATCAACAGACGCGGCTCGGACATGAGGCCGCGCCCGATCGCCACCATCTGCTGCTCGCCGCCCGACATCGTGCCCGCGCGCTGGCCCAGCCGCTCGCGCAGCCGCGGGAAGGTGTCGAGCACCTGTTCGAGATTGCGCGTCCGGTTCGCCCGGCCCCGCCGGTAGCCGCCCAGCCACAGGTTCTCGCGCACCGTGAGGTTGGGGAAGATGTGCCGCCCCTCGGGCACCAGAACGATGCCCGCGTCCAGCGCGGCTTTCGGGTCGCCCGGCGGAAGCGCGCGGCCCTCGAAGCCGATGCTGCCGCCCCAGCCACGGATCAGACCGGCCAGAACGCTGTTGAACGTGGTCTTGCCCGCCCCGTTCGCCCCCAGAAGCGCCACGATCTCGCCCGGCCCCATGTCGAGCGTCACGCCGCGCAGGATCTCGACCTGCCCGTAGCCCGCGCGCAGCCCCCTGACCTCAAGCATCGGCGCGCCCTCCCGCCAGCCTGCGCGCCATGCCCTGGCCCAGATAGGCCTCGATCACCGCCGGATCGCCGGCCAGGCTGCGCGGCGCGCCTTCCGCGATCAGACGCCCCTGGTTCAGCACCCAGGCCTGTTCGCCAAGCTCCATCACCGCCTGCATGACGTGTTCGATCAGAAGGATCGTCACCCCGCTGTCGCGGATCGCGCGGATCACCGGAATGACGTCGCGGATCTCGGACGGATTGAGACCGGCCATCACCTCGTCGAGCAGCAGAAGCTTCGGGTCGGTCGCCAGCGCCCGGGCGACCTCAAGCCGCTTGCGGCCCGCCACGGTCAGATCGGCCGCGTCCACGTCGAGCCGGTCGGCAAGGCCTACCTTGCGCGCCACGTCCTCGGCCTTCGACAGCGCCGCCGTGCGGTCGGCGATGTGCAGATGCGCGCCGACCGCGATATTCTCGCGCACGGTCTGGCCCGCGAAGGGCTGGACGATCTGGAAAGTGCGCACCATGCCGGCGCGGGCGATGCGGAAGGGCTTCTCGCCCGTCACGTCGCGCCCCATGAAGCGCACGGCACCGCCGTCGGGGCGGTGGAACCCGGTGATGAGGGCGAACAGCGTGGTCTTGCCCGCGCCGTTCGGCCCGATCAGGGCCGAGATGCTGCCTTCGGCCACCGTCAACGACACGTCATCCACCGCGCGCAGGCCCCCGAAGGTCTTGGAAAGGTTGCTGACGTCAAGCATCGCGCCCCCCTTTCCGCCGGGACCTTGGCCGCGTCAGGCTTGCCAGCCCGCGCGGCATGAACAGCACCATGAGCACGAGAACCGTGCCGTAGATCACCATGTTCGCGCCCGGCAGGCTGCCCAGGGCCACCTGCGCGCCCTCGCTCAGCGCGTGCAGGACAACGGCGCCCATCAGGGGGCCAAAAAGCGTGCCGATCCCGCCCACGATGGCGACCAGCAGGGCCTCGACGGACTCGGTCGGGCCGAAGGCGATGCCGGGATCGAGGTAAAGATAGCGCTGCGCGTAGAAGACCCCGGCAAGGCCCATGAACAGCCCCGACAGCGCCATCGCCTGCAACTTGACCGCAAAGGCATCCACCCCGATGGCGGCGGCCGCGTCCTCGTTGTCGCGCACCGCCAGCATCCGCGCGCCCAGCCGCGAGCGGTCCAGCCACCAGACCGTCAGGTAGCAGGCCAGCGTCATCGCAAGCAGCAGCCAGTAGTAATGGCCAAGGTCCTTGAACTGCATCATCGACGGGCGCGGGGACAGCTTGATCATGATCCCCTCGCCCGCCCCGGTCCAGGGCGTCGAATTGGCAAGGATGCGGAACACCTCGGCAAAGGCAAGCGTGACCAGCGCGAAATAGGACCCGCGCAGCCCGTAGCGGAAGGTGAGCCATCCCACGGCAACGGCCACCCCCGCCCCGAAGGCCGCCCCGAGGATCAGCCCGATCCAGGGGTTCACGCCAAGGTGGACTTGCAGCACGGCGACCGCATAGGCCCCCACCCCGAAGAACAGCGCATGCCCGAAGCTGAACTGCCCGGCATAGCCGCCCAGGATGTTCCACGCCTGCCCGATCAGCGCCGAGAACACCGTGAGAATGCAGACGTTGAGCCAGAATTCCGACCGCACGACCAAGGGCACCAGCGCCATCGCCGCGAACAGGGCAAGAAGAAGGAAAAGCCGTTTCATCGCGCCCTCATGCCCGGTGGCCCAGAAGGCCCTGCGGCCGGAACAGCAGGATCAGGATGAAGATCGCGAAGATGCCGATCTGGCCGAGGCTTTCGCCCAGCATCAGGCCGCCCACCGCCTCGACCACGCCAATGACGATGCCGCCGATCAGCGCGCCCAAGAAGCTGCCCATGCCGCCCAAGACGACGATGGTGAAGGCGATCAGGATGAAGCCATGGCCGACCTGTGGGGTCACGTAGTAGCTGGGCATCAGCAGGCAGGCGGCAATCCCCAGCACGCCCACGCCGATCCCGAAGCTCATGGCATAGACGTGGTCCACGTCGATGCCCACGAGCCGCGCGCCCTTGCGCTCTTTCGCCACGGCGCGGATGGCGCGGCCAAGATCGGTGCGCGACATGAACGCCCAGAGCGCCAGCGCCGTGACGACCGCGCCGACGAAGGCCACCGCCTTCGGCACCGGGATGAAGGCGCCGAGCACGCTCACCGTCGAAAAGCCGTAGGCCGTCTCGACCGTCTGGGTGTCAGACGAAAACAGCATGAGCGCGAGGTTCTCGATCACGATCGACAGGCCCAGCGTGACCAGCAGGATGTTCTCGTCCCGGCCGTGGCCCGCCCGCCCGATCACCCCGCGTTGCAGCGCATAGCCTAGGGCGAACATCACCGGCGGCACGATCGCGAGCGACAGGTAGGGGGCGAGCCCGAACAGGCGAAACAGGAAATAGACGATGTAAAGCGCGACCATGAGAAGCGCGCCATGGGCGAAGTTGATGATGTGCAGAACGCCGTAGATCAGCGTCAGGCCAAGCGCGATCAGCGCGTAAAGCGCGCCGGTCGTCACACCGTTCAGGATCGCCGGCCAAAGGATTGTCGGGTTCAGCATGTCTTTTCCGCCGTGAGGGGCGGCCCCCGGGGGGACCGCCCGGCTGGATGGGTCAGGCCAGCGGGAACTTCGCCTTGGCCGAGGCGAACTGCGCGGGCCGGATCACCTCGATCTTGCCGCCCAGAACCTGCGTGTTCACGGGCTGCGCGCCCATGTTCTGGCCATTGACGAAATGCGTGGGGCCATAGGGCATCCCGTGCTTGTCCCAGGTCGAGCTGTTCAGCGCGGCGATGACCTTGTCCTTGTCCGTCGACCCCGCCCGCTCGATCGCGTCGGCCAGAAGGGCGACCGCGTTGTAGGTCAGATAGACCTCGTAGGTGTAGTAAAGCCCCTTGGCCTCGGTCGCGGCCTTGCGGGCCTGCGCCAGCGGCGACAGCGGGTTGAACCAGTGGTTGGTGTCCATCACGCCTTCGGCCGCCTTGGGGAAGTCCTTCACGAACTTGTAGGACGAGGCCGCCCCGCCCAGCACGGAATAGATCGCCTTCGGCTTGATCTGCTGCTGTTCGATCGTGCGGGCGAACAGGACGTATTCGTTGTAGTAGTTCGCCGGGATGATGATGTCGGGGTTCGCGGCCTTCACCTGCAGCGCGATATTGGTGAAATCGCGCGTGGGCGTCGGATGGGCGATGACTTTCAGGATCTCGAAGCCATGCTTGGGCAGTTCGGAGGCGAGAAGCTTCGCCGTGCCGGTGCCGAAGGCCGAATCCTCGTGCACGATCACGACCGTCTTCGCGGGCGACCCGGCCGCCTTGTTGATCTCGTCAAGCGCCGCCACCGCGTCCTTGGCGATCTTGCCGTAGCCCGGGCCGAAGCGGAAGACGTTCTTCAGCCCGCGTTCCACGATGCTGTCGGCCACGCCCACGTCAACGATATGGGGCGTGTTGGTCTTGCCGGCCTCTTGCGCGGTGGCCAGCGTGATCGACGAGGCATAACCCGCCACGATCCCCGCGGCCCCGCCCTCGACGGCCTTCGCGGTTTCCGCGGCCCCGATGTCGGGCTTGGAGCGGCTGTCGCCCAGGATCGCCTCGAGCTTGGCGCCGCCCAGCGACTTGATGCCGCCAGCCGCGTTGATGTCGGCGATGGCCATCTCGCCCCCGGCGCGGCACTGGGTGCCGGAATAGGACAGCGCCCCGGTCACCGGATGGATCAGGCCGATCTTCACCGGCGCGGGGGCTGCGCGCAGAAGGCCCGGCGCGGCCAGCGCGCCGCTGAGTGCTGCGGTTCCGGCCAGGAAGCTGCGGCGGTCGAGCCCGCCTTTCATCTCTGTCGTCATGGCATTTCCTCTCTGTTGCGGATGGGGTCCGGCGGTTGATCCGCCGTGTCTGATGTGATGTCGGCTTCAGCCCGGGGCAGTCTCTGCCGGGCTTGCGGGGGGGCTGTCCGCCTTCCAGCGGGCCCCGCCATCGCCCGCCACGCGGGTCAGGTTCATGGCGAAGCGGTAAAGGTCGGGCCGGTAAAGGATCGAGATGTATTCGACCGGCCGTCCCGCGCGGTCGCGCACGACGCGCCGCACGTCCAGAAGCGCCGCCCCCGCCTGCACGCCAAGCGCCTGCGCCACATGGGGCGCGGCCAGCGCCGCCGTGATCGTCTGCTGGGCGGCGGCGACCTTGACGCCCGCCCGTTCCAAAAGATGCAGAAGCGGCATCGCGCCCATGTCCTCGGCCGTGTAGCTGCGCCCGATCTGGGCGGGCACCCAGGTCTCCAGCCACGACAGCGGCACCCCATCGCGCGCGCGCACCCGGATCGAGCGCTGCACCTCGGTATCCGGGGCGATTTCCAGTTCGCGGGCTACGGTTTGCGGCGCCCGGCGGTAGTCGAATTCCAGCAGTTCCACGGTCGTCATCTCCCCCATGCGGGAGATGTTCTCGATCCAGCCATCGACCGAGACCTCGAACGGGACGACGGTCGCATCGCGCTGAACGAGCGTTCCCCGCCCGCGCGAGCGCACGACGAGCCCTTCGGCCGCCAGTTCGTCCAGCGCGCGTTTGGCGGTGATGCGGGACACGCCGAAGGCTTCGCAAATTTCCGCCTCGGACGGCAGACGGTCACCTTCGGCGTGGACCCCGGACAGGATCTGGTCGCGCAACAGGACGGCCACCTGATGAAACAGCGGTATGCCGCCGCGTGTATCAAGGACCGCCTTGTCCATCGCTCCCCCTCTGTCCCGGGTCGGACTTCCCCTGCCGCAAACGCTATAATGTTATATTGACATGTCAATAGGATTCTCGGGGCATCCGCGCGACATATGCAAAGAGCCGCATCCTTGTGCATTTGGCCCGATTTTCGGGCGTCCAGTCCGAAGATCGCGGAAAGTCAGCCAAGCCATCTTGACAGAATCGTGAACCAATCGACCAATGGTCCTGAACCAATGGCCGATTGATCCGCAACCGCGAGGGACGAGGTGCCTGAGAATACGCCAAGCCTGCTGGCCCAATTGCGCCGTCTCGTCGAGACCGGAGAGGTCGGCGACGGCGGGCAGCTTCCGACCGAGCGCGCCCTTGCGGAACGTTTCGGCGTGGGGCGCAGGGCGCTGCGGGCGGCGCTTGAAGTGCTGGAGGAAGAAGGGCTGATCTGGCGCCAGCAGGGCAAGGGCACCTTCATCGGGCAACGCCCGGACCCGACGGGCATCATCGCCGCGCAGATGGTCGAGGCGGTGAACGGCGCCGCCGTGATGGAGGCGCGCCTGTGCATCGAGCCGGAACTGGCCGCGCTCTGCGCGCTGCGTGCCACCCCCGAGGATATCGAGCGGATGGAGCGGCTGAACGAACATCTGCGGATGTCGGCGGATGCGGGGGCTGCGGAACTCTGGGACGGCGCGCTGCACCGGCTGATCGCCAAGGCGGCGGGCAACCCGGTGCTTCTCACCTCGTTCCAGATCCTCGACGAGGTGCGGGTGCGCGACGACTGGCAGGCGCTTCAGGCGCGCGCGCGGAGCCCTGCCGCCATCCATGACACCGACCGCGACCACAGCGCCATCGTCTCGGCCATCGCCGCGCGCGACCCCGCCCGCGCGCGGGCCGCGATGGTCACCCACCTCGAACGGCTCGCCGGGAACCTGACCCGGTCGATGTCGCAGGCGGAGGCCGCCGAATGACCGCCGCCCAGCCGCTCCTGCAGGTCCGCGGCCTCGCCATCCGGTCAAAGGGGGCGACGACCAACCTTGTCGATGGGGTCGATCTGTCGGTGATGCCGGGCGAAACGCTCTGCATCGTGGGCGAATCCGGCAGCGGCAAAAGCCTGACGGCGCTGTCGCTGCTTGGCCTTCTGGCGAAACCGGCGCTGGAGGTCGTGGGCGGCACGGCTGTCTTCGAGGGGCGCGACCTGTTCGCGCTTGCGCCGGCGGAGCTGTCGAAGCTGCGCGGCGACCGGATCGCGATGATCTTCCAGGAGCCGATGAGCGCGCTCAACCCCTCGATCCGGATCGGCGAGCAGATCGCGGAAGGCGTGCGCCGCCACCGCGACGTGAGCCACGCCGCCGCGCGGGACCGGGCGCTGGAGATGTTGCGCCGGGTGCGCATTCCCGCCCCGGAACGCCGCCTTGACGATTTTCCGCACCAGTTGTCGGGCGGGATGCGTCAGCGCGCGATGATCGCCATGGCGCTTGCGAACGACCCCGTGCTGCTGATCGCCGACGAGCCGACGACCGCGCTCGACGTGACGATCCAGGCGCAGATCCTCGACCTCATGCGGAGCCTGAAGGAAGAGGCGGGGACGGCACTGATCCTGATCACCCACGATCTGGGCGTGGTGGCCGAGATGGCCGACCGCATCGCGGTGATGTATGCGGGCCGGATCGTCGAGGCCGGCCCCACCGCCGAGGTCTTCGGCAATCCGCAGCATCCCTACACGATCGGGCTCATGACCTCGATGCCCGCCTTCGGGCAGGCCAGCGAACGGCTGGTGACGATTCCGGGCATCGTGCCGTCGATCTCGGCCATGCCGTCGGGGTGCCGCTTTTCCACGCGCTGCCCCTTCCGCGTGGCCGCCTGCGCCAAGGTGCCGCCGCTGGTCGCAGACGCCCGGGGCCACGCCACCGCCTGCTTCCGCGCCCCGCTGGAAGATCATGTTCCGAGGGCCGCCGAATGACGACAGCCGACATCATCCTTGAGGCCGAGGCCGTCGAATGCCGCTTTCCCGCGGGCAAGCCGCTCTTTGGCGCGCCGCGCTTCGTGCATGCGGTGAACGGCGTCGATCTTGCCATCCGGCGGGGCGAGACCTTTGCCGTGGTGGGCGAATCCGGCTGCGGCAAGTCCACGCTGGCGCGGCTGCTGACCCGGCTCATCCGGCCCTCCGAAGGCCGTGTCCGCTACAAGGGGCAGGACCTCGAGACGCTTTCGGACCGCGAGACGCGAAGCCTGCGCCAGCACCTGCAATTCATCTTTCAGGACCCCTATGCCTCGCTCAATCCGCGCATGTCGGTGGGCGCGCTGATCGAGGAGCCGCTGCGCACGCATGGCATCGGGACGCCCGAGACGCGCAAGGCGCGGGTGCGCCAGTTGCTGACCCGCGTGGGCCTTCCGGCCGAGGCGGCGGGGCGCTATCCGCACGAATTCTCGGGCGGCCAGCGCCAGCGGATCGGGATCGCCCGCGCCCTTGCCTCGGGCCCGGAGGTGCTGATCGGGGACGAGCCGGTCTCGGCGCTCGACGTGTCGATCCAGGCGCAGGTGGTGAACCTCCTGGCCGATCTGAAGGCCGAGTTCGGGCTGACGCTGGTCGTCATCGCCCATGACCTTGCCGTGATCCGGCACATGGCCGACCGCGTCGCGGTGATGTATCTGGGCGAGATCGTGGAACTCGCGCCGGCCTCGGTGCTGTTCGCGGCCCCCCAACACCCCTACACCGAGGCGCTGGTGGCTGCGATCCCGCTGCCTGATCCCACGGCCCGACGGGCCCGCGCCCATGTCGAGGGGGAGCTTCCCAACCCGCTTTCCCCGCCGCCGGGCTGCCGCTTTCACCCCCGCTGCCCCCATGCCGAGGCCCGCTGCCGGCAGGAGCGCCCCGCGCTCTCGGCGCCCGATGCCCAAGGGCGGCAGGTCGCCTGCCACCGCGCAGGGGAGCTGTCGCTGAGCGGCCTCGCCCCGGTCACGGCCGCGCAAAGCCCCGAGGCGGCGCGGCGGTTCGATCTTTATCGTGCGGCCCGCGCGGCCGAGCACGCCCAAGGAAACAGGCAAGAACCGTCCTGAGACGGCATATCCAACAAGGAGACGACGCATGACGAAGTTCAAGTTATCGATTGCCCTTGCCACCGCCCTGATGCTTGCGGGCCAGGTCGCCCATGCGACCGATCTGCGCATCGGTTTGCAGGAAGATGCAGATGCCCTCGATCCCGATCAGGGCCGCACCTTCGTCGGCCGGATCGTGTTCGCCTCGCTCTGCGACAAGCTGGTGGACATCACGCCCGAGCTGAAGATCGTGCCGATGCTCGCCACCGGCTGGACATGGTCGGCCCACGGAAAGGCGCTGACCATGACGCTGCGCAAGGGCGTCACCTTCCAGGACGGCACGCCGTTCAACGCGGAAGCGGTCAAATACAACATCATGCGGTCCAAGACCTTCCAGCTCTCGCGCCGCAAGGCAGAGGTGAAGTCGATCGCCTCGGTCGATGTGGTCGATCCCTACACGGTGCGCTTCAACCTCACGCAGCCGGATGCGACGCTGCTGGCGCAGTTCGCCGACCGCGCGGGCATGATGATCTCGCCCACCGCCGCCGAGAAGGAAGGCGCGGATTTCGCGCTGCATCCGGTCTGCTCGGGGCCCTTCAAGTTCGTCCAGCGCGTCCAGCAGGACAAGATCGTGCTGGAGAAATACGCAGGCTACTATGACGCCGCGAAGATTCACTTCGACCGCGTGATCTTCCGCCCGATCCCCGACAGCACGGTGCGGCTGGCCAACCTCAAGGCGGGCGATCTCGACCTGATCGAGCGCGTGGCGCCGACCGATCTGGCCTCGGTGAAATCCGATGCCAAGCTCAAGACCGCCTCGGCCGTGTCGATCGGCTATCAGGGCATCACGGTCAACATCGCCAATACCGACAAGGCCAAGAACCCGCTCGGGGAAAACAAGCTCGTGCGTCAGGCGCTGTCGCTGGCCATCGACCGCGATGCGCTGAACCAGGTGGTGTTCAGCGGCGCCTTCGCCCCGGGCAACCAGCCCTTCCCGCCGAATTCGCCGTGGTATGACAAGGACTTCCCGATCCAGAAGCGCGACGTGGCCGCGGCCAAGGCGCTTTTGAAGAAGGCTGGCCTGTCCAAGGTCAGCTTCGAGATGCAGACCTCGAACAACCCGCAGGCGCAGCAGGTGGCGCAGGTGATCCAGTCGATGGCCGCCGAGGCCGGGATGGACATCAAGATCGTGACGAAGGAGTTCGCCACGATGCTGAAGGACCAGACCGCGGGCAACTTCGAGTCCACGCAGGTGGGCTGGTCGGGCCGGGTCGATCCCGACGGCAACCTCTATTCCTTCGTCGTGACGGGGGCGGGGCTGAACGACGGGCACTATTCCAACCCGGAGGTGGACAAGCTGATGGCGCAGTCGCGGCTTTCGACGGACGAGGCGACGCGCAAGAAGGCCTATGACGCGGCGCAGAAGATCCTGCTCGACGAGCTGCCGATCATCTACCTGTACCACCCGGTCTGGCTCTGGGCCTATTCGAGCAAGCTCACCGGCTTCAAGCCCTATGCCGACGGCATGATCCGCCTGCAGGACGTGTCGATGACGAAGTGACGCCAACGGCCGGGCCCCCACGGGCCCGGCCCCACCCCCGGGGGCCCCGCGATGCTTGAATTCATCACCCGCCGCATCCTGACCGCGATCCCGACGATCATCCTGATCTCGATGTTCGTCTTCGGGCTGCAAAAGCTCCTGCCCGGCGATCCCGTGCTGGCGATGGCGGGGGAGGAACGCGACCCCGCGGTGATCGAGATGCTGCGGCAGAAGTATCACCTCAACGACCCGATCCCGCAGCAATACCTGTCGTGGATCGAGGGGGTGGCCCACGGTGATCTGGGCATTTCGCTGCGCACGCAGGAACCGGTGACCGTCCTGATCGGGCAGAAGCTGCCGGTCACGATCCAGCTTGCCATCATGTCGATCATCGTGGCCTTCCTGATCGGCATCCCCGCGGGGGTGCTGTCGGCCTACAAGAAGGGCACATGGATCGACTGGCTGGCGAACGGGATCGGGCTGACGGGGCTGTCGATCCCGCATTTCTGGCTGGGGATCATGATGATCCTTCTGGTCTCGGTGCGCCTGCACTGGCTGCCGGCCTCGGGATATGTCTCGCCCTGGGTCGATCCGGTCCGAAGTTTCGAGACGCTGCTGATGCCCTCGCTCGTGCTGGGGTCGGGGCTGGCGGCCTACCTCATGCGGCACACGCGGTCGGCCATGCTGGGCGTGCTGAAGGCCGATTACGTGCGCACGGCCCGCGCCAAGGGGCTGGCCGAGCATACGGTGCTGATCAAGCACGCGCTGCGCAACGCGCTGGTGCCGGTCGTGACGGTGGCGACGCTTCTTTTCGGCGATCTGCTGGGCGGCGCGGTGCTGACCGAGCAGATCTTCACCATCCCGGGCTTTGGAAAGCTCGTGGTCGATGCGGTCTTCAGCCGCGACTACGCCGTGGTGCAGGGGATCGTGCTCTGCACGGCTGTGGGCTTCATCGCGATGAACCTGTTGGCCGATGTGGCCTTCCGCCTGCTCAATCCGAAAACGAGGACGTCATGACCGCCATCGAGCAGATGCCGGAGCCGATCGCCCTGCCCCGCACCGGCAACCGGGCGCTTGGCAAGCTCTTGTCGAACCCGAGCGCGCTGTTCGGCGCGGCGCTGGTCGTGTTCTTCGTGGCGCTGGCGGTGCTGGCGCCGGTCCTGCCGATCCAGAACCCGACGGCCACAAGCTGGGCCGCGGTGCGCAAGGCGCCTTCGGCCGCCCATTGGCTGGGCACCGACGAGATCGGGCGGGACATCCTGTCCCGGATGGTCTGGGGCGCGCAGGCGTCGTTGCTGGCGGGGGTCGTGTCGGTCACCATCGCCGTCCTGCTTGGCACGCCCCTTGGCGTTGCCGCGGGCTACCGGCGCGGCTGGACCGATGCCGTGATCTCGCGCATGACCGAGGCGCTGCTGGCCTCGCCCTTCCTCATCATGGCGATTGCGCTGACCGCGTTTCTGGGGCCGTCGCTGCGCAATGCGATGATCGCCATCGGGCTGTCCGCGACGCCGATCTTCATCCGCCTGGCCCGCGCCCAGACGATGGAGGTGCTGACGATGGACTATGTCGAAAGTGCCCATGCGATCGGCGTGGCCCCGCCCGCCCTGATCTGGCGCTACATCCTGCCCAACATCTTCCCGCCGATCCTCGTGCAGGCGACGCTGACGGTGGCGACGGCCATCATCGCCGAGGCATCGCTGTCCTTCCTTGGCCTTGGACAGCAGCCGCCCGCCCCGTCCTGGGGGTCGATGCTGAACGTGGCCAAGAACTTCCTCGACCAGGCGCCGTGGATGGCGCTGTGGCCGGGGCTCGCCATCGTGCTGGTGGTGCTGGGCTTCAATCTGCTGGGCGACGGGCTGCGCGATGCGCTTGACCCGCGCGAAGGCTGACAACGACAAACCGAGGGACTTTCATGCGCTTCACAACCCGTCCGGAACTTCTGGGCACCTTCGGGGCCGTGGCCTCGACCCACTGGATCGCGTCTGCCGTCGGCATGGCGATCCTCGAACAGGGCGGCAATGCCTTCGATGCCGCCGTCGCCATGGGCTTCGCGCTCAATGTGGTGGAGCCGCATCTGAACGGCCCGCTGGGCGATCTGCCCGCGATCATCTGGCCTGCGGGGCAGGACCGGCCGCAGGTGATCTGCGGTCAGGGAACGGCGCCGGCGGGGGCGACCATCGACCATTACCGCGCCGAAGGGCTGCGCCTGATCCCCGGCTCGGGGCTGCTGGCGACCGTGATCCCCGGCGCCTTCGACGGCTGGATGCTCATGCTGCGCGACCACGGCAGCCTGACGCTGCGCGAGGTGCTCTCGCCCGCGATCCACTATGCCCGCCACGGCCACCCGGTGCTGCCGCGCGTCTCGGCCACCATCGCGGGTCTGGCCGATTTCTTCCGCACCGAATGGCCGACCTCGGCCGCGACATGGCTGCCCGGGGGCGCCGCACCCGCGCCCGAAAGCCTGTTCGTGAACGCGGACCTTGCCGACACATGGGAGCGGCTTCTGGCCGAGGCCGAGGCCGCGCGGGGCCGCGAGGCGCAGATCGAGGCGGCGCGGGCCGCCTTCTACAAGGGCTTCGTCGCCGAGACGATCGACGCCTGGATGCGCGAGGCCTGCGTGATGGATGCGGCCGGCGAACGGCGCAGGGGCGTGCTGACGGGCGCCGACATGGCGGGCTGGCAGGCCAGCTACGACGACGCCCTGTCGGTCGATTACCACGGCTGGGAGGTGTTCAAGCCCGGGCTCTGGTCGCAGGGGCCAAGCTTCCTGCAATCGTTGCGCACGCTGGAGGGCAGCGGGCTTGCCGCGATGGACCCGATGGGGGCGGAGTTCGTCCATACCGTGACCGAGGCGATGAAGCTGTCGTTCGCCGACCGCGAGGCCTATTACGGCGACCCGGCCTTCACCGACATTCCCGTCGATACGCTTCTGTCGCGCACCTACGCGGCCACGCGAACCGCGCTCATCGGCCCCAAGGCCTCGCTCGAACAACGCCCCGGGGTCATCCCCGGCTACGAGGAATGGGCCCGCGCCGCCATCGCCCGGGCCGCCCGCGAGACCGAGGATGCGGGTGTGGGCGCCGGCGAGCCGACGATGGCACACCTGACCGAAAAGCGCGGCGACACGGTCCATATCGACGTGATCGACCGTTGGGGCAACATGGTCTCGGCCACGCCTTCGGGCGGCTGGCTGCAATCCTCGCCCGTCGTCCCCGGCCTTGGCATGCCGCTCAACAGCCGCGCGCAGATGTTCTGGCTGGAGGAAGGCCTGCCCACCTCGCTCGCCCCCGGGCGGCGGCCGCGCACGACGCTGTCGCCCTCGATGGCGCGACGGCCGGACGGGGCGCGCATGGCCTTCGGCACGCCCGGCGGCGATCAGCAGGACCAGTGGCAGCTGATCTTCCTGCTCCGGCTCGCGCATTCCGAAGCGAACCTGCAGGAAGCCATCGACGCGCCCCTGTTCCACAGCGCGCATTTCCAGGCCTCGTTCTATCCGCGCGGGGTGCGCCCGGGTCACCTGATGGTGGAACCCTCGCTGGGCGAGGCGGCCATCGCCGATCTGCGCGCGCGCGGCCACCGGGTCGAGGTGGCCGAACCCTGGACGGTCGGGCGGCTGACGGCAACGCAACGCGACACCACCGGCCTGCTGCGCGCCGCGGCGACGCCGCGCCTGATGCAAGCCTATGCGATCGGACGCTGAGATGGCCGAGACCATGACCCCCGAGATGATCGCGGCCGCCGAGCGCATTTTCGGCGTGACCTACACGGATGGCGAACGCGCGCTCATGCTCGACACGCTGGAGGAGCAGTTGGGCGTGACCGCCACGCGCCGCGTGCTTCGCTTCGACAATGCCGAGCCGCCTGCGCTGCGCTTCGATCCGCGCCTGCCGCAGACGCGGATGCCCGCGCCCGGCCCCTCGCGCTTTCGCGCGGCCGATCCCGGCCCCCTGCCCGCCGATCCCGCGGACATCGCCTTTGCCCCGCTCTGGCAGCTCTCCGCTTGGATCGCCGCGCGCAAGATCACCAGCGCGGCCCTGACCGGGATCTACCTCGACCGGATCGAGACGCTGAACCCGCAGCTCTTCTGCTTTGCCACCGTGACCGCCGATCTGGCCCGCGCAGAGGCCGCCGCCGCCGATGCGGCGCTGGCCGCGGGCAGATGGCTTGGCCCCCTGCACGGCATTCCCTATGCGCTGAAAGACCTGTTCGACACGGCGGGCGTTCCGACCGGCTGGGGGGCGGAACCCTACCGCGACCGCGTGCCCGACCGAGACGCCGCCGTCGTCGCCCGCCTTCGGGCCGCGGGCGCGGTGCTCTTGGGCAAGACCGCGGTGGGCGCGCTCGCCTATGGCGACATCTGGTATGGCGGCACCTGCCGCAACCCCTGGAACCTCGAGGAAGGGTCGAGCGGCTCCTCCGCAGGTTCGGCCTCGGCCACGGCGGCGGGGCTCTGCGGCTTCGCCATCGGGACGGAGACGCTCGGCTCCATCACCTCGCCCAGCCAGCGCTGCGGCACGACGGGGCTGCGCCCGACCTTCGGCCGCATCTCGCGCCAGGGCGGCATGGCGCTTTGCCCCTCGCTCGACAAGGTGGGGCCGATCTGCCGCGCGGTCGAGGATACCGCGATGGTCCTGTCGGTCCTGAACGGCCCCGACCCGCAGGATCGCGGATCGATCGACGCGCCGTTCCCGTTCGACGCAGACGCGGGGATCGCGGGGCTGCGCATCGGCTTCCTGCCCGAAGCCTTCGGCAGCGAGGCGACCGCCGTGGATCACGCGGCGCTGGACGCCGTGCGCCGGCTCGGCCTGTCGGTGACCGAAGTGAGCCTGCCCGATCTGCCGTGGAACGCGCTGCTAGCCACCGTCTATGCCGAAGCGGCCGCGATGTTCGAGGACCTGACGCTGGAAGACCGCGACGACATGCTGACGGCACAGACGGCCGGGGCATGGCCCAACCTGTTCCGCGCCGCGCGGTTCCTGTCGGCGGTGGATCATGTGCAGCTCGACCGGCTGCGCTTTCGCGCGATGCAGGCGCTGCACGAGATGTTCGAGAAGATCGACGTGCTGATCGGCCCCTTCTCGACCGGGCCGATGCTGGTCGCCTCGAACTTCACAGGCCATCCCTGCCTGCACCTGCGCGCGGGCTTCCTGCACAGCGGAACGCGCACCCGCACGACGATCGGCCGCCGCCAGATGGTCGAGCAGCCGGGACCGAAACACCGCGTGCCGCAGGGCATATCGCTCTGGGGGCGTCTGTTCGATGAGGGAACGATCCTGCGGCTTGGCATGGCGCTCGAGGCGGAACTGGCCGTCGCCGCGGAACGTCCCGCGATGGCTGCGGGCTGAGCGGGACAGAACACGCGTCAAGGTCGGATCGAACCCGCCGCCCTTAAGCGATCGGAAAGCCTCATCCTGTATTCCGAACCGGGATACGCGGAGGGCATACGATGGTGGACGTCACGCAGAACGTCATCCGGCTTGGCAACTTTTCGGATGGCATCGCCAATATCGACCCCGATGGCGTGGGCGGGGCCGAGAACTCCGGCGCGTTGCTGGGCCAGACCTATACCAGCGCGACCATGTCGGTCCAATCGGTGACCTACACCGATGGCAACAACGACGGATTCGTCGATTTCGACGGGTCCGTGGCGCCCGGTGGGGATTATGTCACCTACGACACGGGCAGCGGTCCGGTTACCGAATCCGTCAATCAGGGCGTCTGGCACAACGTCGATATCGTGCTGGGCGATGGCAGCACCCTCTCGACAAGCGCGCTGATTTTCCAGACCCCAAGCGGTGAAACCTTTCTGACCGAATTCGCGAACCCGCTCGACCATCTCAACATCCAGTCGATCACGCCCACCGCAGTGAACGACGATCTTTTTGCCCGCATGTTCACAAGCAACTCGATCGACAACACGACCGTCTGTTTCGGTCCCGGCACCGAAATCCTGACCCCCGAAGGCCCGCGCCCGGTCGAGGATTTGCGGCCCGGCGATCTGGTCTCGACCCTCGATGGCGCGGTCCAGCCCGTGGTTGCGATCTATCGCATGTCCGCCCCGGCGACGGGGGCGGGCGCGCCCATCCGGTTCGACGCGGGGGCCCTTGGCGATGGCATGCCCGAGAAGACGCTTTACCTGTCGGGCAATCACCGCGTGCTGTGCGAGTCGCTGTTGGTCGAGCGGATGTTTCACGAGCCGCGCGTGCTCGTCGCCGCCAAGCGTCTTGTCGGCCTTGCCGGCGTGCGCACGGAGACGACCGCCCCACGCGTGGACTACACCCATCTGGAACTCGCCGAACACTCGGTTCTCTGGGCAAACGGCGCGCTGGTCGAAAGCTGCCTGTTGGGCCCGATGACCTTGCAGGCCCTGCCCGGGATGCTACGGCGCGGCATCGCCGCGGGCCAGACGGCCCTGCCCTGCCACCCCATCCCCTCGGGTCGCAGGCAACGTGAGTTCGTGGAACGGCTGATGCGCAACGGGCATCCTGTCGTCGATGCAAGTTTTCGGCCCAGGGGTCAGATCGCCGCATCCGCTTCGGCGGCGGCGCGACACCGGCCCATGGCGCAGGCGGGAACGGGATGACCCGCCCGGCCCTTGCGGGCGATCCTTCGGGCCGGGCTCTGCGTCCGCGAGCAGTCCCCCGGGGCCGGACAAGGGGTGCGGACAGGGCCCGGACGCGACCGGCTGCGGGGCAGGACAGCCCGCCCGGGGCGCAAGGGGCTGGCAAGGGCGGCGCGGGCTTGTGGCCGCGGACCGGCCGAGCGACACGGGCGACGGGCCATCCCGATGCGCTCTGCGGTTCCCGGCAGGCGCCGTGCGGGATGGTGCCGGCCCCCGCCGTCACCCGAAGGCACAGAGATCCAGGGCCATCCGGGATCGCCGGGCGTCGAAGGCGGCGGCGACGGGGACGCCTCCGCCGCCTTGGGCTTGTCGATCATGACGCGTGCCTGGCGGCCCGGCAGGACCACCGATCAGCCAAGGACCTCCGACACCTTGACCGTCCGCCCTTCCTTCACCGATTTCATCGCGGCCTCGGCCAGAGCCAGGGCCACAAGGCCATCCTCGCCCGAGGGATGGGCGGGCGTCTTGCCCGCGACCGCCGCGATGAAACCCGCGATCTCGGCGGCATAGGCCTCGGTGTAGCGGGTCATGAAGAAATCGTGCAGCGGCGGGCGGGTGTATCCGGCGGCCGAGGCGACCTCGATCGACACGGGGCGCTGGTTCTCGGCCGCGACGGCCCCCTTGGAGCCATGCACCTCGATCCGCTGGTCATAGCCATAGGTCGCCCGGCGCGAGTTCGAGATCATCGCCTGCTTGCCGGTCGCGGTCTTCAGCATGACCTGCACCGAGTCGTAGTCGCCCGCCGTCCCGATGGCGGGATCGACCAGAACCGAGGCCATGGCCGCGACTTCCGCCACCTCTTCGCCCAGCAGGAAGCGGGCCATGTCGAAATCGTGGATCGTCATGTCGCGGAAGATCCCGCCCGACCGCGCGATGTATTCGACGGGCGGCGCCCCCGGATCGCGCGAGGTGATGGTGACCATCTCGACCGTGCCGATGGTGCCCGCGTCGATCTCGGCGCGGACGGCGGCGAAATGGGGATCGAAGCGGCGGTTGAAGCCGACCATGAGGGTCGCCTTCGTCTCGCGCACGACCTTGAGGCAGGCCTTCACCCGGTCGAGGCTGAGGTCAATGGGCTTTTCACAGAAGATCGCCTTGCCCGCGCGCGCGAAGCGTTCGATCAGGTCGGCATGCGTGTCGGTCGGGGTGCAGATCACCACCGCGTCGATGTCGCCGGCCGCCTCGATCGCCTCGATGCTGCGGATCTCGCAGCCGTATTGATCGGCAATCGCCTGCGCCGCGGCTGGGAAGGCATCCGCCACCGCCACCAGCCGCGCATTGGCGTCGCCGGTGATGGCCTTGGCATGGACCTTGCCGATGCGGCCTGCGCCCAAAAGCCCGAACTTGAGAGTCATATCGTCCTCGGTTGCTATGCCGGCCCGCGCCGGCTTGAAAAATACCGCGCCCTATTCCGGATAGGCGCCGGCGACGTTCTGGTCGAAATCGACAAGCGCACCGGTCATGACGCCGGACCCGGGCCCAAGCATGTAGGCGGCCAGCCGCGCGACGTCCATCGGCTTGACGAGGCTGCCGAAGGGTTGCGCCGCCTCGGCCTTTGCCAGCCAGTCGTCCCCCGCCCCGTGGAAGCGCCGCTGCACCGCATCCTCGCCCGGCGTGTCCATCCAGCCGCAGTTGATCCCGTTCACCCGGATGCGGTTGCGCCGCAAGGCCTGCGCCGCGTTCTTGGTCACATTGGCCAGCGCCGCCTTGGACGCCGAATAGGGCGACAGGACGCTTTGCCCGCAATGGGTAACCATCGACAGGATGTTCACCGCCGACGCCGGATGGCCCGCCGCCACGGCAAGCTGGGCGAAGCGTTGCAGGGCGAAATACGGCCCCTTGGCATTCACCGCCATCATCCGGTCCCAGGCCTCGGGCGTGGTGTCGAGGATCGAGCCGCGGTCGGTGATCGCCGCAGCGTTGACAAGCGCCGTGACGCGCCCAAAGCGGGCGGCCGCGCGGTCGATCAGGGCGATGGCCTCGTCGGCCTGCCCCATGTCCACGGGCAGGAAGCGGGCATCGGCGCCGGTCTCGCGCAGCGCCCGTGCGGCCTCCTCGCCCTTTGCGACGGCGCGCCCGGCGATGACGATCTGCCCGCAGCCCTGCGCGATCAGCTCCTGTGCAATCGCAAGGCCCAGCCCCTGCGAGCCGCCGGTCACCACAGCAACCGTCCCGGAATGGAGCCGATCAGACGCGGGCTGCATGCGCGCCCCCCCTGATCCGGGCGAAGACCCCGTGCCGGTGCGGCGTAGCCGCAAGCGACGGACAGCCGGACGGTCGCGGAGTGGTGCCTGGAAAAGGACCCGCAAGGGCCCCCGGGGTGGTCATGTCGTTCAGGGCATAGGGCAGGTTCACGTGAGTCTCCACGCGGTGGGCCGGGACGTCCGGACCGCGTGGAATTTACATTCCATTATAAAATTCGGTCAACCGCAAAATTCCAAAGCCGGCGACGCGACGCAGGCAAACCAGCCTGCCCGCGTTGAAACGGGTTTCCACCTTTGCCGGACGAACAAGCGGCAGGGATGCATGACCGTCAGCGCACCGACGACGATGGCCCGGACGTCGCACCAAGCGCGGGCGCGTGCCAAGCTGACGAACCGGACTGCCCAAACGGCGCAGCCGTCACGACGGACGGCGAGCCCTGCCCCCGCCGTGCCGGCGACAGGACCGCGTCAGGACGCGGCCTTGGCGCTTGGAAACATCTCCGAGAGGCGCTGAAGGATCTCGTCCTGCTGCTCCGGGTCGAACCGGGCCAGGAAGGCCGACAGTTCGGGCGACACTTCCATCGCCGAAGGCAAGCCGAGCAGCGTCGCCTCGCTCACACCGAGACCGCGCGCAAGGGCGACGACGGTCGCAATGCGCGGGCTGTTGGCGCGACGTTCCTCGATATCTTTCACCGCACGCGGATTGAGGCCCGCTGCGCGCGACAAGGCGGCCGCCGACATGCCTTTTTCTCGCATCAACCTGAAAAGGTTGCGCCGAAACCGCTCACTGGGATCCTCTACGCGATCCATACCCCATCCGCATCTACAAACACATGGCCTTTTGAATAAACCAAACCGCCTTTTGGTCATAGGAGAAATGTGGGTGCGAGAGTCACCTTCACGGTATTTTCGTTGCCCCTCGGCGCAAACCCGCAACAGATCGCCCCGGAAACACACGTTTCCGGGGCGATCTGTTTCCGTTCCTTCAACCGTAAGGAATTATTGGTCGAGGAAGCTGCGCAATTTGCGGCTGCGGCTGGGATGCTTGAGCTTCCTGAGCGCCTTCGCCTCGATCTGCCGGATCCGTTCGCGCGTCACGCTGAACTGCTGGCCCACCTCTTCCAGCGTGTGGTCGGTGTTCATGCCGATGCCGAAACGCATCCGCAGAACCCGCTCCTCGCGCGGGGTCAGGCTGGCCAGAACCCGCGTCGTGGTTTCCTTCAGGTTTTCCTGAATGGCGCTGTCGAGCGGCAGGACGGCGTTCTTGTCCTCGATGAAGTCGCCAAGCTGGCTGTCTTCCTCGTCGCCGATCGGGGTTTCCAGCGAAATCGGTTCCTTGGCGATCTTCATCACCTTGCGAACCTTCTCGAGCGGCATCTGGAGCTTTTCGGCCAGTTCCTCGGGCGTGGGCTCGCGGCCGATCTCGTGGAGCATCTGGCGGCCGGTCCGCACCAGCTTGTTGATCGTCTCGATCATGTGCACGGGAATTCGGATCGTGCGGGCCTGGTCGGCGATGGACCGCGTGATCGCCTGCCGGATCCACCACGTCGCGTAGGTCGAGAACTTGTAGCCCCGGCGGTATTCGAACTTGTCCACGGCCTTCATCAGGCCGATGTTGCCTTCCTGAATGAGATCAAGGAATTGCAACCCGCGGTTGGTGTATTTCTTGGCAATCGAGATCACCAGACGCAGGTTCGCCTCGACCATTTCCTTCTTGGCCTGACGGGCTTCCTTTTCGCCCTTCTGCACCTGGTTCACGATGCGGCGGAATTCCGAGATGTCCACGCCCACATACTGGCCGACCTGCGCCATTTCGGTGCGCAGATCCTCGACCTTGGCGCGGCTCTTGTCGATCAGCGCCGTCCAGCCGCGGCCGTCCTTTTCCGCCATCCGGTCAAGCCAGGTGGGGTCAAGTTCGTATCCGCGATATTCGTCGATGAATTCGCGCCGGTTGATGCGGGCCTGATCGGCCAGCTTCACCATCGCGGAGTCGATCGACATGATCCGGCGGTTGATGCCGTAAAGCTGGTCGATCAGCGCCTCGATCCGGTTCTGGTGCAGGTGGAGCGAGTTCACCAGTTCCACGATCTCGCTGCGCAGCTTCTGATAGGCGGATTCGGCCTCGACCGAGAAGGTGCCGTCTTCGTTCAGCGTGGCCGACATGCGCAGATCCTGCATCTCGGCAAGCTTGGCATAGTCGGTGGCGATGCGCTCCAGCGTGTCGAGCACGCGCGGCTTGAGCGCGGCTTCCATCGCGGCCAGCGACATGTTCGACTGTTCGTCGTCGTCGTCATCATCGTCCGACCGGCCGATCGGGTTGCCATCGGCATCCAGTTCCGGCTCGTCGCCGGCCGCGCGCGCGGGCTTGGGGCTGGCGGCATCGACCGCCACGCCGTCCAGCGGCGCCTCGTCCATCTCGCCGTCGTCGTCCATCGACCGGCCGAACGTGGCCTCGAGGTCGATCACGTCGCGCAGCAGGATGTCTTCGGACAGAAGTTCGTCGCGCCAGATCGTGATGGCCTGGAAGGTCAGGGGGCTTTCGCAGAGCCCCGCGATCATCGTGTTGCGGCCCGCCTCGATCCGCTTGGCGATCGCGATCTCGCCCTCGCGGCTCAGAAGTTCGACAGACCCCATCTCGCGCAGATACATCCGCACCGGGTCGTCGGTGCGGTCGAGCGTTTCCGAGGTCGTCGTGGCCACGGCCACCTCGCGCGAGGTGGAAACCTCGACGAGTTCGCCCGCCTCCGGCTCTTCGGCTTCCTCGTTCTCGACGACGTTGATGCCCATCTCCGAGAGCATGGACATCACATCTTCGATCTGTTCCGAGGACACCTGTTCCGGCGGCAGGACGGCGTTGAGCTGGTCGTAGGTGATGTAGCCGCGGTCGCGCGCGTCAGCGATCATCCGTTTGATGGCCGCCTGGCTCATGTCGAGCGAGGTATCGGCTTCCTGCTCTTCGGTCTTGTCGTCGTCGGTGTCTTTGGCAGCCATGGATGCTCCTCGCGAAGGGCCGAATCATTGGCCCTGTGTATCGAATCAATAGCCCGAATCACAGAGGCGGAAAGGGGTCAGGACCGTTTCTTGACCCAGACCTGTGCATCTATCAGGCTTTGAAGGTGTGCAGAGAGCGCGGCGCGGTCCTCTCCAAGGTCATTCGTGTCCTCCTTCATGCTGCGCCCGGCACTGTTGCGCGCCTCGGCCGCCTGGCTCAAGCGCCACGTCACCCCCTCGTCGGCAAGCCCGGTCAGATCCTCGGCCGCCTCGCTGATCTCGCGCTGCACGCCACGCGCGGACACGAGCTTTGCGATCTCCTCGGCAAGACAGAGCGTGGCCAGTTCGGCATCCTCGGGATGGCGGATCGGGGGTGCAATCTGGACGTGGGGCAAGGCAAAGAGCCTTTCAAGGTCGTGGCCCGCCTCGGCCCGGATTTTTTGCCCCGGATCGGGGGCGTCGTGATGATGCAGGATCAGGTGGCGCAGCCGGTCGTGGCTCTCGTCCAGAAACTCCATCCGCTCCAGATCGCCCTCGAACCGCGGCAGAAGGCCGGGATGGGCAATCAGGATGGCAAGGATCACGGCCTCACGCAGACGGTCGGCCACGCGGTCATCGTCCGAGGCCAGCATCGAGCCACGGGTCGAGGGGAGCGGCATCACGGGCACCGGCGGGCCAAAGCGACCGGTGCCGCGCCCCATCCCGCCCCCTGTGCTGCGCCCGCCCGGCGCCGGGCCGGGGCGGCGGGTGCCGAAAAGCTCCCACCGGAGACGCTTGATCTCTTCGCCGTAGTGGCTGCGGATCGACGGGTCCGCGATCCGTTTCAGCGCCGCGCGCAACGACTTGTCCAGCGCCGCCTTGCGTTCCGGACTGTCGAAGACCTTGCCTTCCGTCTCGCGCCGCCAGAGCAGGTTCACCATCGGCTGGGCGGCGTCGAAGGCCTTCTGCAAGGCCGGGGCCCCGCCGCCGCTGCGCAGGATCTCGTCGGGGTCCTTGCCGCCTTCCAGCACGGCGAAACGCAGCCCCTGCCCCGCCTCGAGCAGCGGCATGGCAAGGTCGATCACGCGCAGCGCCGCGCGCATCCCGGCGGCATCCCCGTCCAGCGCGATGACCGGCTCGGGGTGGATGCGCCACATCATGCGAAGCTGTTCTTCGGTGATCGCCGTGCCCAACGGGGCCACCGCCGCGCCAAAGCCGCCCTCGACCAGCGCGATGACGTCCATGTAGCCCTCGGCCACGATGAGCTGCGCGCCCTTGCCGGCGGCGTCGCGTGCGGGCCCGTGGTTGTAGAGGCTCCGCCCCTTGTCAAAAAGCGGTGTCTCGGGGCCGTTGAGGTATTTCGCCCGCGCGTTCGGGTCCATCGCGCGGCCGCCAAGGCTGATCGCGCGGCCGCGCTGGTCGCGGATCGGAAAGATCACCCGGCCCCGGAAGCGGTCGTAGGGCTCTCCCCCGCCGTCCGGCACGGCGGCCAGCCCCGCCTCGACGATCATCTCGCCCGGCACGCCCTTGCCGCGCAGATGCGACCAGAGCGCCTGCCGGGCGTCGGGCGCATAGCCGATCTCGAAGCGCTCCTGCGAGGCTTGCGGCAGGCGCCGCCGGTCGAGGTAGTCGCGCGCCGCCGCACCCGCCGCCGCGCGCAGTTGCAGACGGTAGAACTGCACCGCCTGCTCCATCACCTCGGCCAGTTGGCTGCGACGGTCGGCCTTTTCGGCGGCCACCGGGTCGCGGGCCGGCACCGGCATCCCCGCCTCGCGGGCAAGCAGCTCGACCGCCTCCATGAAGCCGAGGTTTTCCGTCTCGCGCAGGAAGGTCAGCGCGTCGCCCTTCGCATGGCAACCGAAGCAGTAGTAAAAACCCTTGCGGTCATCGACGTGGAAGCTGGCGGATTTTTCCTGATGGAACGGGCATGGCGCCCAGAAGTCGCCCTTGGCCTGGTTCGACCGGCGCATGTCCCAGATGACCTTGCGCCCCACCACCTGCGAAAGGGTGACGCGGCTGCGCAGTTCATCAAGGAAACCGTTCGGCAGACTCATGGCGGAACTATCGGTTCGCTTGGCGCCGGAGTCGAGGGATACCGCGCGGCGGCACATCCGCCCCGGACGGTCACCATGCCCGGAAGTGGGAATGGTGGGCGACCCTGGAATCGAACCAGGCGTGGGTCTCCCCGGCGGAGTTACAGTCCGCTGCCGCACCTTGCAGCACGTCGCCCGACGCGTTGGCGGGAATAGCGAAGCCCCCCGGGGGCGTCAAGCAGGATTCGGGACGGAAGTTGGCGCCTTCGGGGGCCGCTCCGGTCTTGACCCGCGCCGCCCCCTTGCGCAGAAGGCCCCGCCGCCGCATGGTGCGCGCCTGTCGAAGGGGATTGCGATGAAGAAACCCGCCTGGGTGATCGAGAAGGAACGCAGCAAGCGCGCGGCGGCGGCCGAGACGGTCTGGCTTTTCGGCCTGCATGCGGTGCGCGACGCGTTGATGAACCCCGCGCGCGACAAGCTGCGGCTGGTGGTGACGAAGAACGCCGCCGACAAGCTGGCCGATGCGATTGCCGCGGGCGGGATCGAACCCGAGATCGCGGATGCCCGGAAGTTCGACGTGCCGATCGACCCCGGTTCGGTTCATCAGGGCGCCGCGCTCGAGGTCAGGCCGCTTGACTGGGGCAGCCTTGTCGATCTGTGTGCCGCAGGCCCCGGCGCGCCGCTGGTGGTGCTGCTCGACCGCGTGACCGACCCCCACAACGTGGGCGCCATCCTGCGCTCGGCCGAGGTGTTCGGCGCCCGCGCCGTCGTTGCTCCGCGCCATCATTCGGCGCCCGAGACCGGGGCGCTGGCCAAGACCGCCTCTGGCGCGCTGGAGCGTCAGCCCTATCTGCGCGTGACCAATCTTTCCGACGCGATGGTGACGCTGAAGGAGATGGGCTACACCCTCATCGGCCTTGACGGCGCGGTCGAGGCGACTTTGGCCGAAAGCCTTCCCGCCCCCGGCCGGCCCGTGGGTCTGGTGCTGGGCGCCGAGGGTCCGGGCCTGCGCGAGAAGACGCGCGAGACCTGCGACCGGCTGGCCCGCATCCCGGCGGCGGGGGTGTTCGGGTCGCTCAACGTGTCGAACGCGGCGGCGGTCGCGCTTTACGCGGCAGCGGCGCGGGGCTGATCGGCGGAATCCCGCCACGCCTTCACAGTTTTGCTACAGCCCCTGTTTATGCTGAGTCGCGCGCCTATCTGTAGTCGTGGGCCGTTGGTCTGGAACCCCTCCGGCCCTATGCACTGTCCCTCGTTCCGTGACTGGCGCCCGGCCTACCCCCGGGCGCCTTTTTCTGTCAGGGTGCCCCGCACACCGGCAAGAATGGGTCTTTGCGCATGATTGAGACAGACGATGAAATCCGCGAAGTGCTGACGCGTGCGCGCGTCATTGCCGTCATCGGCGCCTCGGCCAATCCCGACCGGCCAAGCCATTACGTGGCCGAGTTCCTGAAGAACCGGGGCAAGCGCGTGATCGGCGTGAACCCCGGCCTTGCGGGGCAGACGATGTTCGGCGAGGCCGTGCGCGCCTCCATCGCCGATCTGCCGCCCGAGGTGGACATGATCGACATCTTCCGCCAGACCGACGCCGTGCCGGGCATCGTGGACGAGGCGCTGGCGCATCTGCCGGGGCTTCAGACCGTCTGGATGCAGCTTGGCATCGCCCATCCCGAGGCGGCTGCCCGCGCCACGGCGCAGGGCGTCACGGTGATCCAGAACCGCTGCCCGAAGATCGAATATCCGCGCCTTTTCGGGCGATAGGCTCAGACCGGCAAGTTCAGACCGGCTCGATCCGCAGCGCGACTGGTTCGCCCACCATCACGCCGGTCGCGGCAAAGCCGGCCAGCGCCCGGTCGATCGAATCGCGCGTCGTCTTGTGCGTGACGATCAGCACCGGGGCCGTCGCATCGGCATGGCCATACTGGCGCATCCGGTTGATCGAAATCCCCGACTCGCCCAGCACCGTCGCGATCTTGGCCAGCGCCCCCGGCTTGTCCTGAAGCGTCATGCGCAGGTAGTGCTCGGCCGGGGCCGTGGCCTTTGCGGCGATGGCGGCATCCAGCGTCGTGGCCGGGCGACCGAAGGTCGGCATCCGGACCCCGCGCGCGAGGTCGATCACGTCCCCCATCACGGCGCTTGCCGTGGGCCCCTGCCCCGCGCCCGCGCCGCGCAGCACGATCTGGCCCACCGAATCCCCTTCCAGCACGACCATGTTGGTCCCGCCCGGCAACTGACCCAGCGGGCTGTCGGCGGGCACGAGGCAGGGCGACATGCGCTGCTCGAGCCCCCGCCCGGTCATCTGCGCCACGCCCAGCAGCTTGATCTTCAGCCCCATGTCGGCGGCAAGGCGGATGTCGTCGATCGAGACCCGCTCGATCCCTTCGAGTTCCACCGCATCGAAGCTGACGCGCGTGCCGAAGGCGATGGAGGCCAAGAGCGACAGCTTGTGGCCCGCGTCGATCCCGCCCACGTCCAAAGTCGGGTCGGCTTCCAGATAGCCAAGCTGGCGGGCCTCTTCAAAGACCGTCTCGTAGGGCAGACCCGCGCTTTCCATCCGGGTCAGGATGTAGTTGCAGGTGCCGTTCATCACGCCCATGACCCGGGTGATCCGGTTGCCGGCAAGCCCCTCGGTCAGCGTCTTGATGACCGGGATGCCACCGGCCACGGCGGCCTCGAAGCGGATCACGCGGCCTGCGGCCTCGGCCGATTCCGCCAGCGCCTGACCGTGATGGGCGAGAAGCGCCTTGTTCGCCGTCACCACGTCCTTGCCGGCGGCGATCGCGGCCTCGGTCGCGGCCCGGGCTGCGCCTTCGGACCCGCCCATGACCTCGACGAAGACATCCACATCCGCGCGCCGCGCCAGCGCCACGGGGTCCACCTCCCAGGCATAGCCGGACAGGTCCGCGTCACGGTTCTTCGTCCGGTCGCGGGCCGAGACGGCCGAGATCACCACCGGCCGGCCCGCGCGGGCCGCGATCAGATCGGCATGGGCCTGCACGATCTTCACGACACCGATGCCGACCGTGCCCAGTCCGGCAATGCCTAGGCGCAAGGGATCGGGCATGGGGGTCTCCGTCGTCTGCTTCGCGTTTGGTCGGTCTCTAGCCTGTTGCCGTCAGCGGCGCAACTTGGCCCGTCACGGGTTGGTCACCGGCGGGATGGGGGTGGTGAGCTTGTCCAGCTCGGCCGGGTCGATCCCGCCCGTCGCCCGAAGCTCCGCAGCCCGCGCCTCGAGGGCCGCGGCGCGCGCGTCAAGGGTCGCGGCCGAGCTTGCCATCGTCGCGCTGTCCGTCCCCGCAGCAGAGGCGGCGGCGAAATCGGGCAGCGGCGCAAGCCGCGGCCATGGCCCCGTCGCCACCGTCTTCGGGCCGACGTCGGGCATGTGCACGCAGCCCGCGACACAGGCCATGGCAAGAACGAGGATCGCGAGACGAGGCATCGGGGCTCCGCAAAGAACTGCCTGCACAGTATCCGCCCCGCATGGCGGGGGGCAATCCCTGCGCGGGGGCACGATCAGGCCTTGAACTGAACATGCGTTCAGATCACGATGAAGCCATGGCGCGCAAGACCGGATCTCATGCGGACATCACCGGCCCACGGCTTCGTGCCGCGGCGCGAAAGCTCTTTGCCCGCAACGGCTTTGCCGCCGTCTCGATGCGCCAGATCGCGGCCGAGGTGGGCGTGCAGGCCGGGGCGCTTTATCTTTATACGCCCGACAAGCAGGCGCTGCTGTTCGACATGATGCGCGAACACATGGAGGAGCTGCTCGCGGCCCTTGCCGCCGAGCCCCTGCCCGACGCACCGGCCCGGCGGCTCGAGGCCTTTGCCCGGTTCCACGTGCGCTACCACCTCGACCGGCCCGAAGAGGTCTTCATCGCCTACATGGAGCTGCGCAACCTTTCGCCCGAGAATTTCGAGACGGTCGAACGCCTGCGCCATCGCTACGAAGAGGCCTTGGAGCGGATCCTGCGCGACGGTGTCGCCTCGGGCGACTTCCGCATCCCCGACACGCGGCTGGCCACGATGGCGCTCATCGCGATGCTCACGGGCGTCACGCAATGGTTCCGCGCGGGCGGCCGCCTTGGCCGGGCCGAGGTCGAGGACATCTACGCCGGGATGGCGCTGCGGGCGGTGGGCGCCTGACAGGGCGCCCACCCCGGCGTCAGTGCTGCGGCTTGATGAAGGTGCCGTTGCGCAGTTCGGCAATCGCCTGGCGCAATTCGTCCTGCGTGTTCATCACGATCGGGCCGTGCCAGGCCACCGGCTCTTCCAGCGGCGCGCCCGAGATCAGCAGGAATCGCACCCCCTCGTCGCCCGCGCGCACCGTGACCTCGTCGCCGGTTCCAAAGCGGACCAGCGTGCGGTTGCCCGACAGATCGCGGATGTTCACATCCTGGCCCATCACCTCTTTCTCCAGCCGCACACCGACCGGCGCCGAGGCATCGGCAAACACGCCTGCACCCTGGAAAACATAAGCGAAGGCGCGGCGGTAGGTGTCGATCTTGAAGCTCTTCCGGCGGCCCGGCGGGATCGAGATGTCAAGGTATTGCGGATCGGCGGCGATCCCGTCCACGGGGCCGCGCTTGCCCCAGAAATCGCCGACGATCACGCGGACCACGGTGCCGTCGTCATCCACGATTTCCGGAATGTCGGGGGATTTCATGTCTTGATAGCGGGGCGCCGTCATCTTCAGATGCGACGGCAGGTTGGCCCAGAGTTGGAAGCCGTGCATCTGCCCCGCGGCGTTGCCCTTGGGCATCTCCTGATGCAGGATGCCCGAGCCCGCGGTCATCCACTGGACATCCCCGGCCCCAAGGCTGCCCGCATTGCCAAGGCTGTCGCCGTGATCGACGGTGCCGGCCAGCACGTAGGTGATCGTCTCGATCCCGCGGTGGGGATGCCAGGGGAAGCCGCGCAGGTAATCCTGCGGGCGTTCGTTGCGGAAATCGTCGAACAGAAGGAACGGATCGGCCTCGGTCGGATCGCCGAAACCGAAGGCGCGGTGCAGGTGGACGCCGGCGCCCTCCAGCGTGGGCTGGGCGGCGCGGCGGGTCAGAACGGGACGGATGGACATGTGCGGTCTCCTTTCGCCACCGAAATTAGACCGCTGTCCTTGTCGCGCAATGCCCTGCCGCCGCGCGCGCCCTGTGCGCCACGGCACACTGGGCGTCAGGACGCCGAGAAAGCCACCTGCGGACTGATCCGCGGACGGGTGATGACCATCTGGTTCAAGTCCTCGGACGCGCCCACGCCGGGCACGCTGAAGGTCGAGACATAGGTCATGTGGGTTTCCACCATGATCAGCGTATCGCCCTCGGTGATGGTCGGCAGCTTCGGCGCATAGGTCTGGATCGTGTCGTCCGTCAGCGCGAGATGGCTGCCGGTGGCATAGGACCACATCACGTAATACTGCCCCGCCGTACCCGCGTTCGGGTCCCATGACACGCAGGTCACCCGCGTCCAGGCGCCGGTCGGGCTGCGGTTGAGATAGGTGTAGAGGTTGTTCATCTCGTCGATCATCGTCGGCGTCAGTGTCCCGCTTTGCCGCGAGATGATGTCGGCCAGCGTGTAGGTCGCCTTTGCGTTCGTGGCGATCGCATTGAAGACGTTGAAATATTCGTAGGTCCCCAGATGCGCCCAGATCATGAAGGGCAGCACGATCAACGCTTCGGCCGTGACGGCTGCGCGCGTGTCCGACCAGAAGGCTTTCAGACGTTCGACAAGGATACGCATGGCTCAACTCGGTTCGTTGACAAAGGCGGACGTCGCGATGAGGTCGAGGCCCCCCGAGGCATCCTTGGGCAGTTTCAGGCCAAGCCCGGTGCCCGGGAACATGAGATCGACCACCGCGCAGACGCGGATCAGCATGAGGTTGTCGCCAACACCCTGCTGGACCGTCGTCACCGGCTGGATCTTGGCCGTCCGGTCAACGCAGGGCGCGTTGGTCGAGGGCAAGGCGAAGGTCGTGGTGTCGAGCGGCTTCAACTCGATCATCAGCGAACTGTCGCAGTTGGCGATCCCCGTCGTGAGGCTGCAGATGTGCTGGCGCAGGCTGTCGTTCGTCGGGTTGGGCAGGTGGCCAAGGCGCAGGTCGCGGACGGTCAGGTCCACCGCGCGGTCCAGCATCGTCTGGCGCACCATGATCCAGCTTGCTTCCATGCTCTGGAACAGCAGCATCATGATGACGGGGAAGACGACGACGAATTCGACCGTGGCGGTGCCTTCCGTTGCACGCCAGAATCGCCGGAGGCCATTCCGAAGGATGGAAAGCGGGCGGGTCATTGGGTCAGCCTCAGGTGCTGGATGCTTGCCGCGATCTTCGAGAAGACCGAGGTGATGTTCGTTCCCTGCGCGTCGAAGTAGAACGAGCTGTTCGTCGCGCATTGCTGCAACTGCGCAGCGCCCGGCGCGTCCGTCTGGAACCCGATGGTGTAAACAAGCACGCCCTGGTTCTTCGCAGCCGAGCAGACGCTTTGCAGGTTGGCGTTTTCCTGCGGCGTATCGGTGGCGATGATGGCCGAGTTGTAGGCGTTGGCGAAGCCGGCGTAGCCAAGTGCGGGATAGACGATGTTTGCGGCGTAGCTGTAAACCGACATCTGCCCCCACAGCTGCGGATAGCTGAGCTGTTTGGGGTTCGAGCCGTAGGGTTTCGAAGCCCAGTAACCGCGCGACACCGAGTAATACTGGTTATAGGAGGGGTCGTAGTAGGAATACCCGCCCTGGCTGTCATACCAGACCTGCGACGGGCCGGTTTGATAGGCCGGGGCAAGGTTCTCGCGCAGCGTGTTGTCGCCGTCGGTCATCACGATCAGAACCTTCATGAAGTTGTGATCGCCGAACGCCGCGGGACGGCCCGCGTAGCTGGAACTCAGCTTGCCGGCGGCGATCATCTTGCTCACGACAGGCTGGAAGCCGGGATCAAGCGTCGCCGCGGCCCATTTGGTCGCAAGATCGATCGAGGTGTTGCCGTTGGCATACATCGCGTTGATGGCGGTATGCAGCGCCGTCGGGTTGCTCGAGAAGACGATGCTGTTGCGGTTGCTGCTGGAATCGCAGACTTCAGGCCCCGGATAGTAGTAGCCGTCCTGGAAATTCGGGAACCGGTTGAACGTCTGCGTCGCATCGATCTTGGTGGTCGAGAAATCGAGCCCGTTTTCATCGATGCACATCGTGGGCGAGGCATAGTCGGACGGCGCCACGTTCAGATAGGCCATGAGGTCCGGCCCGACGTTGACATGCGCGTCATAGGGCACGATCGACATCGTCACCGTATCGGAATTCGCCTGACCGTAGATCGTGTCCACGAACTGGTTCGCGGCATCCTTCAGCGCCTGGATCTTTGTCGTGTAAACATAGGTCGTGTGGCAGCTCTGATAGCTCGTTCCGTATTTCTTGCTGTGCTTGGTCGTGCAGACCGTCGTCGGCGTCCCCGACCCGGCCTGTTCGTTCATCGAGCCGGAGTTGTCGAGCGCCAGAGCGATCTCGACGTTGCCGATGCTCTGCATCGCGGTGCTCTGGTTGCTCGAGGTCAGCGTCTTGATGCCGTCCATTTGCATGAAGATCGTCGGCACCGAGGCCGAGGCGGACACATCCACCTGACGCGCGTTCATCGTCGAGGTCACGGTGACCGACTTCAGATACTGCGTCATGCCCGCCTTGGCGAAATAGTCGTCCACCACCGCCTTGGGATCGAGCGTCTGATCGAGGTTTGCCGCCGCCAGCGTCGCCGTATCCGCGGTGTTCTGGATGCGCGTCCGCACGGCTTCGTAATGCATCACGTCCACGGCAATGCCGCCAAGCATCAGACACAGCACGCCCGCATAGAGGCCGAACATGACAAGAGAGCCATCCTCCTCGCGGAGGAATTTGCCGAAAGTGGTCCGAAGCCCCGGCGCGCGCCGCTTGTCGTCTTCACACATACCCATGATCTGCACACTCCATCTGACGCATCGGCCACGTGCCGCACTGACCCAGAAAAGCCATGCAGGGCCGTGATTGCGGCAGTTATCGATGGTTCATATACGGTAGGGCCTGAGGCAAAAGTGTGGCGGGCTGCCGGAGACATTCCGGTTTTAGGTTGTCACAAAGGGGAAATCGCGCCCGCTTCGGGGTCAGTGTCGCCCTTGATGAAACAATAAAGTGCACCCCCCGGACGACATGCAACCCTGAATTGCAACGACAATTCATGATTCGTGATGCCCCGGATCAGGAAAAAGCGACACACCTCGACGCCATCGGGCGTATGGTCCCCCCAGGACCCGCAGCCAAGACCCGCGCGGTCCGCAAAATGGACCGGAACGGTCCGCCAAGGGGAGAGAAGACCAATGTCAGCAATGGGCGAACCGACCTTCCGGGAGTCGGTGGACATGATGTTCAACCGCGCCGTCGCGCTCATGGACCTGTCGCCGGGTCTGGAAGAAAAGATCCGCGTCTGCAATTCGACCTACACCGTGCGCTTCGGCGTGCGGCTCCGGGGCAAGATCGAGACGTTTACCGGCTATCGGTCGGTCCATTCCGAGCACATGGAGCCCGTGAAGGGCGGCATCCGCTACGCGCCCAACGTCAATCAGGACGAGGTGGAGGCGCTGGCCGCGCTGATGACCTACAAATGCGCTCTGGTCGAGGCGCCCTTTGGCGGCTCGAAGGGAGGTCTGTGCATCGATCCGCGCGAATGGGAGGTGCACGAGCTCGAACAGATCACCCGGCGCTTTGCCTATGAACTGATCAAGCGCGACCTCATCAACCCCAGCCAGAACGTCCCCGCCCCCGACATGGGCACGGGCGAGCGCGAGATGGCGTGGATCGTGGATCAATACAGCCGGATGCACACCACCGACATCAACGCGCCCGCCTGCGTGACGGGCAAGCCGATCTCGGGCGGGGGCATCCATGGCCGGGTCGAGGCGACGGGCCGGGGCGTGCAATACGCGCTGATGGAATATTTCCGCCATCCCGAGGAACGCGCGGCCTGCGGCCTGCAGGGCGATCTCGACGGCAAGACCGTCGTCGTTCAGGGCCTCGGCAACGTGGGCTATCACGCGGCCAGTCTTCTGTCGGCCGAAAGCGGCTGCCGGATCGTCGGCATCATCGAACGCGACGGGGGCCTCTGGGACGAGAAGGGCCTCGACGTCGAGGCGGTGCGCCAGTGGATGGACCGGCACGGGGGCGGCGTGAAGGACTACCCCGAGGCGACCTTTGTCGAGAACGGCGCCGTTCTTCTGGAAGCGGATTGCGACATCCTGATCCCGGCCGCGATGGAAGGCGTCATCAACCTGCACAACGCCGACCGGATCAAGGCGCCGCTCATCATCGAGGCGGCCAACGGCCCGATCACCTTCGGCGCGGACGAGATTCTGCGCAAGAAGGGCACGATCATCATCCCCGACATGTTCGCCAACGCGGGCGGCGTGACGGTGAGCTACTTCGAATGGGTCAAGAACCTCAGCCACATCCGCTTTGGCCGGATGCAGCGGCGGCAGGAAGAGTCGCGTCACCAGCTTCTGATCGACGAGCTGGAACGGCTCTCGGCCGACAAGGGGCTGGGCTGGACGCTCTCGCCCGGGTTCAAGGAACGCTACCTGCGCGGCGCGGACGAGCTTGAACTGGTGCGCTCGGGCCTCGACGACACGATGCGCTCGGCCTACCAGTCGATGCGCGAGATCTGGCACGGCCGCGCGGACGTGACCGACCTGCGGGTCGCGGCCTATATCGTGGCGATCGACCGGGTGGCGAACAGCTACCGTTCCAAGGGGCTCTGACCCGACGTTCGCCGAAGGACCGTAACGGACTTTCGGCGAACGCCCTCCGGCGCGGCGGGCGGTGGGCGCCCCTTGCAAACCGGGTGCGCCCCTCGCATAAGCCCATCGCCCGACCCAGAACCGCGCGCCACGTGACCGATCCTGCCCTGACCAGCCCCGACGACCTGATCCGCGCGGGCCTCGCACCCGCTGCGGCGCGCGAGGTCCTGATGGCGGTTGCCCGGGACTTCCGCATCCGCGTGACGCCCGAAATGCACCACGCGATGGGCAACGGTCCCGGCGATCCGGTTGTCGCGCAATTCGTGCCGACGGCGGCAGAACGCATCACCCGCCCGGAAGAGCGGACCGACCCGATCGGCGACCGGGTGCACAGCCCCGTGCCGGGGCTCACGCATCGCTATCCGGACCGCGTCATCCTGCATGTCACCCAGACCTGCGACGTCTATTGCCGCTTCTGCTTTCGCCGGGAAACCGTCGGCGCGGACGGGCCCCTGTCACCGGCAGCCCTGACCGAGGCGCTGGCCTATATCGCCGCCACCCCCGCCGTGCGCGAGGTGATCCTGACCGGGGGCGATCCGATGACGCTCTCGCCGCGTCGGCTGAATGCCCTGATGGGCGATCTCGCCGCCATCCCGCATCTCGACGTGATCCGCCTGCACAGCCGGGTGCCGGTGGTGGCGCCCCAGCGGATCACGGCAGAGATGACTGCCGCGCTGGCGCGCCATCCCGCGACCTTCGTCGTCGTCCACACGAACCACGCACAGGAACTGACGGCCGCCGCGCGCGAGGCTCTGGCCCGGCTTGCGCAGGCCGGCATTCCGCTTCTGTCGCAATCGGTGCTGCTGAAGGGGATCAACGACGATGCCGACACGCTGGCCACGCTCTTTCGCACGCTGACGGCTGCGCGGGTGAAGCCCTACTACCTGCACCATTGCGACCTTGCCCGCGGCACGGGCCATTTCCGCACCACCATCGCCGCCGGGCAGGCGCTGATGGCGGCGCTGCGGGGACGGCTGTCGGGGATTGCGATCCCCACCTATGTGCTCGACATTCCCGGGGGCTATGGCAAGGTCCCGGTGACGGCGGACCACATCACGCCGACCGGTACGCCCGGCCTTTACCGCGTACGCGACTGGCAAGGCGGGCTGCACGATTATGCCGACCCGACCGCTTCTTGAGCCGCGCGGCAAAAGCGACCATTTCTGTCGCGCGCAGGCGCACCGCGCGCGCTGACCCCTTGTAAATCCGAAGCAATCCCGGTTCACTCGGACCGGAGCGGGAAGGAGCGGGCGGATGCGCTATTCGGGCCTGAAGGTCATCACCGAGGGGCTGTTCGGCAACAAGGGCTGGCGGCCTGCCTGGCGCAATCCCGAGCCGAAGGCCGAATACGACGCCATCATCATCGGCGGCGGCGGGCACGGGCTTTCGACGGCCTATTACCTCGCCAGGAACCACGGGATGCGCAACATCGCGGTGCTGGAAAAGGGCTACCTCGGCGGCGGCAACGTGGGGCGCAACACCACCATCGTGCGCGCGAACTACTTCCTTCCCGGCAACTCGGAATTCTACAGCCATTCGCTCAAGCTCTGGGAGGGGCTGGAGGCGGAGCTGAACTACAACGTGATGCATTCGCAGCGCGGGCTCATCAACCTGTTCCATTCCGACGGCCAGCGCGACGCCTTTGCCCGGCGCGGCAATTCCATGGTCAATCAGGGCGACGATGCGATCCTGCTGGACCGCGACGGCGTGCGCGAACTGCTGCCCTATCTCGACTTCGAGCAGACCCGCTTTCCGATCTACGGCGGGCTTCTGCATCCGCGCGGCGGCACGGCGCGCCACGACGCGGTGGCCTGGGGCTATGCGCGGGGCGCCGACCGGCGCGGGGTGGACCTGATCCAGAACTGCGAGGTGACCGGCATCGACATCGAGAACGGCCGCGTCACGGGCGTGCAGACCACGCGCGGGGCGATCCGCGCCAGAAAGGTCGGCATCCTCGTCGCCGGCCGCTCGGGTCAGGTGGCGGCGATGGCCGGGATGCGGCTGCCGATCGAAAGCCACGTCTTGCAGGCCTTCGTGACCGAAGGGCTGAAGCCCGTCATCGACCATGTCATCAGCTTCGGCATGGGGCATTTCTACATCAGCCAGTCGGACAAGGGCGGCCTCGTCTTCGGGGGCGACATCGACTTCTACGCCTCCTACGCCAGCCGGGGAAACCTGCCGATGGTGGAACATGTGATGGAGGCGGGCATGACGTTGATGCCGATGATCGGGCGCGCCAAGGTTCTGCGCAGTTGGGGCGGCATCATGGACATGACGCCCGACGGCAGCCCGATCATCGACAAGACGGACATCGACGGGCTGTTCATCGACTGCGGCTGGAACTACGGCGGCTTCAAGGCCGTGCCGGCCTCGGGCTGGTGCATGGCGCATCTGATGGCCACCGGCGAAAGCCATGCGGTGGCCCGCCGCTTCCGCCTGAACCGCTTCCTGACCGGCCATCTTCTGGACGAAGAAGGCACCGGCAGTCAGCACAACCTGCACTGAGGAGGCCCAGATGCGCATCCCCTGCCCCCTCTGCGGCCCCCGCGACCGGCGCGAATTCTATTATTACGGCGCGGACGACTACCTCCGCCGTCCCGAGGAAGGCGCCCCGCCCGAAGCGTGGGACGCCTACCTCCACCTGCGCGACAACCCCGCCGGGGTGACGCGCGACCTGTGGCACCACGAGATGGGCTGTTCGGCCTGGCTGGTCGTGACCCGCAACACCGTGACCCATGAGGTGATCTCGGTCCGGCTCGCCAGCGAGAAGGAGGCCGCGAAATGAGGCTTCAGGGCAAGGGCCTGATCGACCGCACGAAGCCGCTGGCCTTCCGCTTCGACGGCACGCAGTACACGGGCTTCGCCGGCGACACGCTCGCCTCGGCGCTGCTGGCCAACGGCGTGCGGCTGGTTGGGCGCAGCTTCAAGTATCACCGCCCGCGCGGCATCCTGACCGCGGGCTCGGAAGAGCCGAACGCGCTGGTCGAGGTGCTGGAGGCGGGCGGCCAGCAGACCCCCAACACACGCGCCACCGTGCAGGAGCTTTACGAGGGCCTGGCCGCGCGCAGCCAGAACCGCTTCCCCTCGCTGAAACGCGACCTGCTGGCGGTGAACGACCTGATGTCGCCCTTCTTCGGCGCGGGCTTCTACTACAAGACCTTCATGTGGCCCCGCGCCTTCTGGGAGACGATCTACGAACCCGCGATCCGCCGCGCGGCGGGCCTTGGCAAGCTTTCGGGCAAGCATGACGAGGCGCTTTACGAAAAAGCCTTTGCCTTCTGCGACGTGCTGGTGATCGGCTCGGGCCCCGCCGGGCTGATGGCGGCGCTGACAGCCGCGCGCGCGGGCGCCGAGGTGATCCTTGCCGAGGAAGACAGCCGCATGGGCGGGCGCCTTCTGTCGGATGCGGGCGAGATCGACGGACAGGAGGGGCTGGCTTGGGCGAGCGGCGTTCTGGCCGAGTTGCGGGGCCTGCCGAACGTGCGCCTGATGACGCGGACCACGGTGACGGGCGCCTATGACGGCGGAACCTTATCGGCGCTGGAACGCGTGTCCCATCACCTGGCCGACCCCGCCGGGCGGCCGCGCGAATGCTTCTGGCGGATCGTCGCGGGCCGCGCGGTGCTGGCCGCGGGCGCCCTCGAACGCCCGATCGCCTTCGAGGACAACGACCGCCCCGGCATCATGCTCGCCTCGGCCGTGCGCTCTTACGTCAACCGCTGGGGCGTGGCGCCGGGCCGCAAGGTCACGATCTTCGCCAACAACGACACCGCGCGGCAGACGGCGGATGTGCTGGTCGCCGCGGGCGTTCAGGTTGCCGCCGTGATCGACAGCCGCGCCGACGCGCCGACGACCGGAGACTACCGCCTCTATCGCGGCGCGACCATCGTCGGAACGCAGGGCCGCCATGGCCTCGAATGGATCAGCGTGCGCGACGCGAACGGCGAGCGGCGCGTGGAAACCGACTGCCTTGCCGTCTCGGGCGGCTGGAACCCGACGGTCCACCTGACCTGCCACATGAACGGGCGCCCGGTCTGGAACCCCGAGATCGCGGCCTTCGTGCCGGCGGAAAACGCGGTTCCCGGGCTGATCCCCTGCGGCGCGGCCGCGGGCGTCTTTTCGACCGCGGGCTGCCTTGCCGACGGCCAGCGCGCGGCCCTTGCCGCCCTGGACGCGCTCGGACGCAAGGCCCCGACCCTCGCCCTTCCGAAGGCCGAGGACGGCACCTACGCGATCCATCCGCTCTGGGCGGTGGAGGGCGCAAGGCGCGCCTGGCTCGACTTTGCCAACGACGTGACGGTGAAGGACGTGAAGCTTGCCGCGCAGGAGAACTTCTCCAGCGTCGAGCACATGAAGCGCTACACGACCCAGGGCATGGCGCCCGATCAGGGCAAGAACTCGAACGTCGGCGCGCTGGCGGTGCTGGCGGATGCCACTGGCCGCGCGATCCCCGAGACGGGCACCACGACCTTCCGCCCGCCCTTCGTGCCGACCTCGATCGCCGCGATGGGCGCGGGCGGACGCGCCGCGGGCTTTGCGCCGCAACGCTTCACCACCAGCCACGCGGCCAGCGTCGAACGCGGCGCCCCGATGATCGAGGCGGGGCTCTGGTATCGGCCCTCCTACTTCCCCCGCCCGGGCGAGACGAACTGGCGCGAAAGCTGCGACCGCGAGGTGCAGTTCGTGCGCGAACGCGTGGGCGTGTGCGATGTCTCGACGCTGGGCAAGATCGACATACAGGGTGCCGATGCGGGCCGTTTCCTCGATCTCGTCTATACCAACACCTTCTCCACGCTGAAGCCGGGGCGCGTGCGCTACGGGCTCATGCTGCGCGAAGACGGTCACGTGATGGACGACGGCACCACCGCCTGCCTTGGGGAAAACCACTACCTGATGACCACCACCACCGCCGCGGCGGGGCTGGTCATGCGGCATCTCGAATTCGTCCACCAGGCGCTGCACCCCGACTGGGACGTCCGCTTCATCTCGGTCACCGAGCAATGGGCGCAGTTCGCGGTCGCTGGCCCGCGGTCGCGCGACCTGCTGAACTCGATCCTCGACGAAAAGCTCAAGCCCGAGGACTGGCCCTTCATGGCCTGTGGCCCCGTCCGGGTCGGCGGGGTGGCGGGGCGGCTCTTCCGCATCTCCTTCTCTGGCGAGCATGCCTATGAGGTGGCCGTGCCCGCCCGCTACGGCGCGGCGCTTTTCCGCGACCTTGTCGCGCGGGCCGAGACGATGGGGGGCGGCGCCTACGGGATGGAGGCGCTCAACGTCCTGCGCATCGAAAAGGGCCTCATCACCCACGCCGAGATCCACGGCCGCACGACGGCCTTCGACATCGGCGCCGAGAAGATGATCAGCGCAAAGAAGGACTGCATCGGCAAGGCCGCCGCCGCGCGGCCCGGCATGATCGGGCCGGACCGCGACCAGCTCGTGGGCCTGCGCCCCCTGTCGCCCGGCAAGGCGATCGGCGCGGGCGCGCATCTCTTCAAGCAGGGCGAGGCGGCAAAGCGCGAGAACGACCAGGGCTATGTCACCTCGGTCTGCTGGTCGCCCACGCTGGACAGCCATCTGGGGCTGGCGTTCCTGAGAAACGGCCGCGCCCGGCATGGCGAGACGATCCGCCTCGTCGATCACATGCGCAAGACCGACGTGCTCTGCGAGGTCTGCGACCCGGTGTTCCTCGATCCGACAGGAGGCCGCGCCCGTGGCTGAGCTTATCGCCCTTTCCGCAACCGAGGGGCTTTTGCCCCTCACCCATGGCGCGCTCACGCTGGCCGGGGCCGCGCCCGACCGCATCACCTCGGTCCAGCCCTTCAAGGGCAAGGAGGCGGCGGTCACCAAGGCGCTGAAGGCGGCCCATGGCCTGGGATTTCCCGCGCCGGGCCGCGCGCTTGCAAAGGGTGACGCCCGCATCCTGTGGACCGGACGGGGGCAGGCCTTTCTGCTGAATGCCGATCCCGCGCCCCTTGCCGGCCTGGCCGCGCTGACCGATCAGACCGACGCCTGGGCCACGTTGCGGCTGACGGGGCCCGCCGCCGATCAGGCGCTCGCGCGCCTCGTGCCGGTGGACCTGCGCCCCGCGGCCTTCGGCGCGGGCAGCGCCATCCGCACCGGGCTCAATCACATGATGGCGGTGATCGCCCGCGTCGATGACGGTTTCGACATCATGGTCTTCCGCTCCATGGCCGCAACCGCCATCCACGAGCTTGAGACCGTGATGAAATCCCTCGCCGCCCGGGGCTGAGTCCCCGGGCCCGGCCTTTCATCTTGGCAAAAATATCCCCGCCGGAGGCGGCCACGCCGCCGCACGCGCCACACGTCAGGACCGGCGCGGCCGCCGTCAGACGGGGCCCGCGTCCTTGGCGCGCTTGGGCATGGCCGAGGTCATCACTCCCGCGCCAAGCTGCACCAGTCGGCCCGACTCCGCCGAATACTGTTCCAGCGCCTTGCGCAGGAATTCGGTCTGGATGCGCTGCATCTCGTTGAAATCCTTGCAATGCATCAGGGCATGCTGGGTGCGCACATCCTCGGTGATGCGTTCGGCCACGAATTGCACGACCTCGTTGCCAAGCGCCGTCACCGTCTCGAACATCGCCGCACTCATCCATGCCGCGGCGCCAAGCCCGTTGCGTTGCAGATCCGTCATCGTCGCCGTGATCTCGGCAGCCTTCGCCGTCGCCGCTTTCGTCCGTTCCTTGTTGATCGCCATGGCCGCGCCCTCCATCGTTTCGAAGCAATCGACAGATTTCAGAAAGCGCCAAGCTTTGCCTTGACCTGACGCAACCGCAATCGCCCCCTCGACGCATCGGCGGCAAACCGCTACCACCGGAGGCAACCCAGCCGGAGCCTGCCATGTCTGACCGTTCCTTCCGCTTCACCCATGCGATCACGCGCGCGCCGGCTCCTTCGGTGACCCGGGGCCTGCGCGCCGTCGATACCGGCACGCCGAACCTTGCGCTGATGCAGCGCCACCATGCGGACTACGTCGCAGCCCTCAAGGCGACCGGGGCCACGGTGATCGAACTGCCCGCCCTGCCCGACTATCCCGATGCGCTCTTTGTCGAGGACACGGCCCTGTGCCTGCGCGAAGGCGCGGTGGTGATGCGGCCCGGCGCGCCCACGCGGCTGGGCGAGGCGGCCGAGATGGCCCCCACCCTGCGCGCCCTTTACGAGACCGTCGTCACCATCGAGGGCCCCGGCACCATCGAGGGCGGCGACATCCTGACGACGGAACGCGAGATCCTCGTGGGCCGCTCGGCCCGCACCGATGCCGCCGGCATCGCCGAGCTGACGCGGCTCGTCGCGCCCTGGGGCTACAATGTGCGCGAGGTCATCACCCCTCCGGGCGTTCTGCATTTCAAGACGGACTGCTCGCTGCTTGATGCCGAAACGATCCTGTCCACCCGGCGGCTGGCCGCATCGGGCTGCTTCGAGGGCTACCGCGTCCTGCATGTGGCCGAGGGCGAGGAAGCCGCCGCCAACACGATCCGCTTCAACGACGTCGTGCTGATGCCCGCGGGCTTTCCGAAGACGGCAGAGGTGCTGCGGGCCGCGGGCTATGACGTGCGCGAGATCGGCAACAGCGAATGCGCCAAGCTCGACGGCGGCATGTCCTGCCTGTCGCTGCGCTTCACCCCGAACGGTTAGGCCGGGGCGGCGGAAGGTCCGGCCATGTCGCAGCCCAAGCCCGCGTTCAACATCCTGATCGTCGCCCAGGCCGGGCGGCTGGAACGCGAGGCGCTTCTGTTCGCCGGAAGCCTGATGCAGGCCGATCCCGACCGGCTGGCCCGCCTCTTCATCGCCGAGCCGCAGCCCGGGCCCCTCTGGCCGGAAGACCCGCGCATCGGCGCCCAGACGCGCGGCCTTCTGACGGAATTGGGCGCGACCGTCCTGCCTTTCGCCGCGCGCCACTTCGGCGCCGCCTATCCCCATGGCAACAAGATCGAGGCGCTGGCCGCCCTGCCCCCGGGCGAACCCTTCGTCTTCTTCGACACCGACACGCTGATCCTGTCGCGGCTCGATCAGGTGCCCTTCGACTTCGACCGCCCCACCGCCTCGCTGCGCCGCGAGGGCACATGGCCGGTGATCGAACTTTACGGGCCGGGCTACACCCGGATCTGGAAATCGCTCTACGACCGCTTCGGGCTGGATTTCGAAAGCTCGCTCGACCGGACCGAGCCGGACGAATTCTGGCGGCGCTACCTGTATTTCAACGCGGGCTGGTTCTTCCACCGCGACCCGGCCGAGTTCGGGCGCCGCTTTGTCGATTACGCGCGCACCATCCGCGACGATCCTCCCCCGGAACTGGCGCTGCAACCGCTTGATCCCTGGCTCGATCAGGTGGCGCTGCCGCTGGTGATCCATGCCCTGGGCGGCGGGCGGGGCACGCTGCCCGAGGGGCTGCTGGATGGCCGCGTCTCCTGCCATTACCGGCTCCTGCCGCTGCTTTACGCCCGTGAAAGCGAGGCGGCGGTCGAGATGCTGGAACGCGTCATGGCCGTCCCGACCTTCCGGCGGCTTCTGAAGGACTGGGCGCCGGTCAAGCGCTTCGTGCTTCAGGGCGAGGGCGCGAAGGCCCGGGCGCTTTTTGACCGCGACAACCTGCCGCGGCGCGAACAGGCGATCCGCAACCTTCTGAAGCGCGAGGGGCTCTGGGTGCGGTAAGGGTCGGGGAAGAACGCGGGGGGCCAGTCCCCCTCACCCCCCGGGATATTTTCGCCAAAGTGAAAGCCGGGGCGGAACGCTGTTTTTTTCCGTGAGGACGATCCCCGCCGGAGGAGGGCCAAGTGCGTGAGAGGTCCGCGCAGGCGCCGATATTGTGCGCCATCCCGGCTTGGCCTAGGCTTCGGTCAAACCAAACGGGAGGGCCCCATGACCAAGACCTACGGCTTCGACACGCTCCAAGTTCACGCGGGCGCAGAGCCCGACCCCGCGACCGGCGCGCGGCAGGTGCCGATCTACCAGACGACGGCCTATGTGTTTCGGGACGCCGATCACGCGGCGGCGCTCTTCAATCTTCAGGAAGTGGGCTACATCTATTCGCGCCTGACCAACCCGACGGTGGGGGCGCTGCAGAACCGCATCGCGGCGCTCGAGGGCGGCGCGGGGGCGGTCTGCTGCTCGTCGGGACATGCCGCGCAGATCATGGCGCTGTTCCCGCTGATGGCGCCGGGGCGCAATATCGTGGCCTCGACCCGGCTTTACGGCGGCACGGTGCAGCAATTCTCGAACACGATCCGCAAGTTCGGCTGGTCGGCGACGTTCGTCGATTTCGACGACCTCGACGCGGTCGCGGCCGCGATCGACGACAACACGCGCGCGATCTTCTGCGAGTCGATCGCGAACCCGGGCGGCTATATCACCGACCTCGACGCGGTGGCGAAGATCGCCGATGCGGCGGGGCTGCCGCTGATCGTGGACAACACCTCGGCCACGCCCTACCTCTGTCGCCCGATCGAGCATGGCGCGACGCTGGTGGTGCATTCGACCACGAAATACCTGACCGGCAACGGCACGGTCACGGGCGGCGCGGTGGTGGATTCCGGGACGTTCGACTGGTCGGCATCGGGCAAGTTCCCGTCGCTGAGCGACCCCGAGCCCGCCTATCACGGGCTGAAGTTCCACGAGGCGCTCGGGCCGATGGCCTTCACCTTCTACGGCATCGCCATCGGCCTGCGCGATCTGGGCATGACGATGAACCCGCAGGGCGCGCATTACACGCTGATGGGGATCGAGACGCTGAGCCTGCGGATGGACCGCCATGTGGCGAATGCGCAGAAGGTCGCGGCCTGGCTCGAAGCCGACCCGCGGGTCGAGGCGGTGACCTATGCGGGCCTGCCGTCCTCGCCCTATCACGAACGCGTGGCGCGCATCTGCCCGAAGGGCGCGGGCGCGCTTTTCACCGTGGCGCTGAAGGGGGGCTACGACGCCTGCGTGAAGCTGGTGAACGGGCTGGAGCTTTTCAGCCACGTGGCGAACCTTGGCGATACGCGGTCGCTCATCATCCATTCGGCCTCGACCACGCACCGCCAGCTTTCGCCCGAGGCGCGCGCCAAGGCGGGGGCGGCGGACAATGTCGTGCGCCTGTCGATCGGGATCGAGAATGCAGACGACCTGATCGCCGACCTCGATCAGGCGCTGGCGAAAGCCACGGCCTGAGCCCCCGGCCCTCCGGGCCCCGCCCAAGGGCGGGGTCCCCCGGTGGATCGACCGTCACCGGCCGAGCGCGAAGACCATGCGCACCGTCACCTGGGTGTCGATCTCGCCCTGCGCCACGGGCACCTCGGACCCCATCGGCGCGGCCTTCATGGCGAACATCAACGGCGGGCGGCTGACCGCCTCGTCCGAGATCTCGCGCACCGGGCCGAGCGTCAGACCGGCCGCCGCGGCAAGCACGCCCGCCTTGTGGATCGCATCCGCCACCGCCGCCTTGCGCGCCGCATCCTCGACCGGGGCGGGATCGGACAGCGCGAAGGTCAGCCCCGAAAAGCCGTTCGCCCCGGCCTTCACCACCTGATCCAGCACGCGTCCCAGCCGGTCGAGCGCGCGGACGGTGACCGTCACCCGGCTGGAGGCCACGAATCCCTCGATCCGGGCCGGCGCGGTGCTGCCCGGGCGCGGCTGGCTCCAGCGCGGCGAAAGGCTGAGGCCCGAGGTCTGCACGTCGCGCCCCTCGATCCCCTCGGTCTGCACATGGGCCAGAACGGCGGCCAGATCCTTCGACATGCCGGCCACGGCCTCGGCCGCGGTCTTGCCCTCGGCCGTTACCCCCAGAACGATGCTGGCCATGTCGGGGGCGCGGCTCACCCGCCCCGTGCCGGTGACAGAGAGGGTCGCGCCCGCCTCTGCCGGGGCGGTTCCCGCCGCCGTCGCGGGCTGCGCGCGGGCCGGACCCGCCAGCCCGATCGGGGCAAGCGCCAGCACCGCGAGGCCCAGAAGATGTAGTCGTTTCATCGCATATCCTCCAACGCTGCGCCGCCTTGCGGGAGGCTCTGCTCAAGACCATGTGAAGGCAAGAGACCGAAGGCGATTTCCTTTGCCTGAGCGGTTTCCTGCTGTAGAAACCACAGGCCAAGGGCGCGACCTCCTCCACCCACATCCCTTGTGCTAGAGCCGAGTTATGAAACCAAGTTTTGCTCTCAACCTCAATCCGGACGCGATTGCGCTGCTGCACCGGACAGGACGGGGATGGATCGTTGTCGGCGAGGTTCCGCTGGACGCCCCGGACCTTGGCGAGGCGATGGCCTATCTGCGCGCGACAGCGCTCGGGCTGGAGCCCCGGGGGCTGACGACGAAGCTGATCATCCCGCCCTCGCAGATCCTTTACCGCAAGATCGAGGCGCCCGGCCCCTCGGTCGCCAAGCGCCGCGAACAGATCGCCGCCGCACTGGACGGGGCGACGCCCTATCCGGTCGAGGAACTGGTCTTCGCCTGGTCCGGCACCGGCGCGATGGTGCAGGTCGCCGTCGTTGCGCGCGAAACCCTGCAGGAAGCCGAGCAGTTCGCGCTGGAGCATCGGTTCAACCCGGTGTCCTTCGTCGCCATACCCGAACCGCTGAACTTTGCCGGCGAGCCGTTCTTCGGCCAGACGGACGCCGCGCCGGTGCTGCTGGCCGGCGATACGTTCGAACGCGATCAGGAGCCGGTGCGGATCGTCGGACGCGCAAGCCTGCCGCCCGCCGATGCCCCCATGGCCGATGCCGCGCCGCCCGAGCCCTATGCCGCGCCCGCGCCGGTCGGAGAGGCGGAGCCCGAGGCCGCCCCCGCTGCGGTCGAAGACGCGGCTGCGGCGGAAGCTCCGGTAGAGGACGCCGCACCGGCCGGGCCCGAGGAGGCCCGGGACGCGACCACGGAGGCGGCGCCGGTGGGTCCGGAACCGGTCGACGCGCCGCCGGAGGCCGCCCCCGCGGCGGAAGCCGTGATGCCGGACGCCGCCCTGGCCCAGCCCGAGGACGTGGTGCCCGCCGTCCCTGAGGACGAGACCGTGAAGCCGGCCCCGGTGTCCGAGCTGCGCGCGCCGTCCATGTCCGGGCAGATGGACGAGGCGGACGAGGCTCCCTTTGTCGAGGCGATCGACGACGACGATGTGGTGATCGCCCCGGCCAGCGTCTCGGAACTTCGGGAGCCGGGCAGTTTCGGCCTGACCGACCGGCCGCGCGTCAGCGTGACATCGCCCGTCATTCCCGAGGATGACATCCCGCCGCCGCCCCCGGCCCCGTCCCCGCAGGGGCAGGACGCATCGCCGGGGCCCGCCTTTTTCAGCCGTCGCGGGACGGCGGAGGCTCGCCCCCTGTCGGCACCGCTGGTCGAGACGCCGGCGCCGCCTGCGGGCGCACGCCTGACCCTGACCGCGATGCCCGAAGCCGTGAAGACCGCCCTCGCGGCCAAGCGCGGGAAGCCGAAGCCCGCCGCGCCCGGCGGCATCGCAGGCCGCGAGCCGCCGCCCCTCAAGGCGCAGAGGCCCAAGACGAAGCCGCAGGCCCCTCAACTGCCCGAGCGGGTGGACCATTCCCGCTTCCTGCCCGACAGCCCCGTCGAGGCAACCACCGGGCTGACGCCGCCCGACGCCCCGCGCATGGCCCGTCCGGCACCGGCCGTGCCCCCGGTGACGACGCCGCCCGACGTGCCCCGGCCCGCATCGGAGGCCGAGGCGATGACGGTCTTCGGCGCGCGCAAGGGCAAACCGCAAGGTGCGCCCCTGAAGGTGGGCATCATCCTGACGCTGGTCCTGCTTCTGCTGATCGGCGCCGTGGTCGTTTGGTCCTCGATGCAGCCGTCGCGCACGGCGCCGCCCGGCGCGGCGCAGGTGCAGGGCGCGGCCCAGACGCCAGACGCCGGACCGGCGGCGTCCCCGGCACAGACGCAACAGGCGTCGGCCAGCGTGGCCGGCGACGCGGCGACCGCATCTGCGACGCAGGCCTCGGTCGGGGATGCGGGAACCGGCGGCCAGCAGCCCAACGCCACGACGGCCCCGGCATCTTCGGGGGCGACGGCCCCTGCCGCGGTTGTGACGGCCACCCCTTCGGCGGTCCCGGACACGGTGGCGACCGCCTCCGACGGGGCGCCGACGGCTGTTCTTCAGGCCACCGCGATGACGAAACCGCCCGCTCCCGCCCCCTCGGCGGGCGAGATCACGCTGGCCTCCGTGGACCCAAGCCTGCCTTCGGCACCGCAATCCGTGCTGACCGCGCGGGGCCCCGACGGGCATGACGGCACGCCCCGGGTGACGCCGCCGCCGCAGCCCCAGCCGGCCTCGCCCGCCGCCGCGGCGCCCGCCCCCGCCGCGGACACGGCACCCGCCGCTCTCGCAGCGCTGCAAGCGCCGGCCCCGGCACCGGCGGCGACGCCCACCGCAAAGACCGCCGCCGTGACGCCGCTGCCGCGCCCCCTTGCCGGGCCGGTCCTTCCCTCGGTCCGCCCGAAGGCGCGGCCCACGACAGGCATCTTTGCCAAGCCCGCAGCCGCCGCCAGCCAGACCGCGACGGCCGACGCCGGTGGCCCGACACTGGGCGCGCCGCCCTCGGATCTGGTCAGCCCGCTGGCGCTTGCCGCCTCGCCGCGGCCCAAGGGCCTGCCCCGGCAGCTTCTTGCCATGCGCACGGCGGCTTCACGCGCATCCGACGAGACCTTGAACAAGAGTGTCAACGCCGCGGTGGCCTCGGCCCTTGCGGTTAACACCCAAACGCGGCAGAGCCCGGAGGCTCAACCTGAACCCGAGACTCCGACCAAGATGCCCCCTCTGCCTGCCAACCCCTCTGTCGCCAAGGAAGCCACGATCGTTGGCGCCATCAACCTCAACAGGATCAACCTGCTCGGGGTGTTCGGAACCGCCGAGAACCGCACGGCGCTGGTGCGGCTGTCGGGCGGTCGGGTGAAGACCGTGCATGTGGGCGATGTGCTCGACGGCGGCCGGGTCGCGGCCATCGGGGAAGACATGCTGTATTACGTCAAGAACGGCCGCAACGTGCAGCTGACCCTGCCCAAGGGCTGAGGCCGGGCGGTTCAGCGCCGCCTGAAGGTCACGTAATGCGGCACCCGTCCCTCGCGCAGCGCCTTCTGTTCGTAGCGCGTGGACAGCCAATCCTCCCACGGCGTGCCGCCTTCGGCGATCAGGTCGAACCCGGCCTGCGGGACTTCTTCCAGCGTCTGGCGCACGTAATCGGGGATATCGGTCGCCACCCGGAACTCGGCCCCCGGCCGCATCACGCGGGCGAGCGGCACCAGATGGCCCTGCGTGACGAACCGGCGCCGGTGATGGCGCTTCTTCGGCCAGGGATCGGGGTAGTTCAGGAAGGCCTTCGAGATGCTGCCGTCGGGCAGCACGTCGAACAGATCCCGCACATCCCCCGGATAGACCGCGAGGTTTTCCACCCCTGCCTGCCGGATCTTGCCCAGCAGCATCGCCACGCCGTTCACGAAAGGCTCGCAGCCGATCAGGCCGATGTCGGGATAGCGGGCGGCCATGTGCACCATATGCTCGCCCCCGCCGAAGCCGATCTCGAGCCAGACGGGACGCGCATCGCCGAAGATCTCTGCCGGGTCGATCGGTTGGCGGGCGGGGTTGTCCTCATGGCTCACGCCCTTCGGCGCAAGGCGGGCGAGGTCTTCGTCCAGATAGCCGCGCTGGCTCGTGCGGAGCGTCTTGCCATGGCGACGGCCATAGAAGTTGCGCCATTCCCGCTCTGTCGTCTCGGTCATTCTCGGGCCCGTCCGGCTGGCTTCAGGATGCGGGGGTCTAGCCCCGCATCCCCTTCGCCGTCAACCCTTGGGCGTCAGCCCCGGGTCGGGCCTATTTGCCCTGCAACTTGTCCTGCGTCTTCGTGTCGAAGTCGCTGGCGTCGTGGCGTTCGTGCAGTTGCAGTTCCGGCTCGCCAAAGGCGCGGTTGACCATGCGGCCGCGCTTCACGGCGGGGCGGGCGTCGATCTCCTTCGCCCAGCGCTGGACATGGTCGTAGCTTTCCACGTCAAGGAATTCGCCCGCGTTATACTGCCGGCCAAGGGCAAGCTGGCCATACCAGGCCCAGATCGCCATGTCGGCGATGGTGTAGTCGTCGCCCGCGATGAAATGCCGATCCGCAAGGTTGCGGTTCAGCACGTCAAGCTGCCGCTTGGTTTCCATCGCAAAGCGGTCGATCGCATATTCGATCTTCACCGGCGCATAGGCGTAGAAATGGCCGAAGCCGCCGCCAAGATAGGGGGCCGAACCCATCTGCCAGAAAAGCCAGTTCATCACCTCGGCCCGGGCGGCGCCGGAGGCGGGCAGAAATTCCCCGAACTTCTCGGCGAGGTAGAAGAGGATCGAGCCCGACTCGAACAGCCGCACCGGCTCGGGCCCCGAACGGTCCATCATCGCCGGGATCTTCGAGTTCGGGTTGACCGCGACAAAGCCCGAACCGAACTGATCGCCATCGCCGATGCGGATGATCCAGGCGTCGTATTCCGCGCCCACATGCCCCTTGGCCAGCAGCTCTTCGAGCATCACGGTGACCTTCACGCCGTTGGGGGTCGCCAGCGAATAAAGCTGAAGCGGATGCTTGCCGACGGGAAGTTCCTTCTCGTGCGTCGGACCCGCGATGGGCCGGTTGATCGAGGCGAAGGTGCCGCCCGAAGGCTTTTTCCATTCCCAGACCTTCGGCGGCGTGTATTCGGTATCGCTCATCGGAACTCTCCTTCTTCGGGCGACGTCGTGCTGTCACGACAGGCACTTAGCCCAGGAACCTCAAATGAAAAGGACCACGAGAAGCACCTTTCCTCATGGCCCGACCCCCCCGGAGGTCGTCACGGATTGCGCCACCGGTGAACGCGATCCATGGCGACGCGCAGCGTCCCCGCGCCGCCCGTGACCTTAGCCCCGCCCGCGATAGCCCGGCACGCCCTGATCGGGCAGCCAGACCCCTTCGGGCGCGGGCCCGGTCTGCCAGAAGACGTCGATCGGGATGCCGCCGCGCGGATACCAGTAGGCCCCGATGCGCAGCCATTCCGGGTCGAGCAGGTCCACCAGCCGCTTCGCGACATAGACCGAACAATCTTCGTGAAAGGCGCCATGGTTGCGAAAGCTGGTCAGGAACAGCTTCAGCGACTTCGATTCCACCAGCCAGTCGCGGGGGATGTAATCGATCACCAGATGGGCGAAATCCGGCTGTCCCGTCATCGGGCAGAGCGAGGTGAACTCGGGCGCGGTGAAGCGCACGACGTAGTGCGTGCCCTTGTGGGGCGAGGGCACGCGTTCCATCACCGCCTCTTCCGGGGTCTTGGGCGCCTCGACATGCGCGCCAAGCTGCGTGAGGCCGGTCACATCGGTCGTCATCAGCGGATCGCCTTCTTCAGCGCCTCGGTGAGGTCGGTGCGCTCCCAGGAAAAGCCGCCGTCATTCTCGGGCGGGCGACCGAAATGGCCGTAGGCGGCGGTGCGCGCGTAGATCGGGCGGTTGAGGTCCAGATGCGTGCGGATGCCGCGCGGGGTGAGGTCCATCACCTCGGCCAGCGCGCGTTCGATCGCCTCTTCCTCGACCTCGCCGGTGCCGTGGGTATCGACATAGATCGACAGCGGCTTCGCCACGCCGATCGCATAGGAGAGCTGGATCGTGCAGCGCTCCGCCGCGCCGGAGGCCACGACGTTCTTCGCCAGATACCGCGCCGCATAGGCCGCCGAGCGGTCCACCTTGGTCGGGTCCTTGCCCGAGAAGGCGCCGCCGCCATGGGGCGCGGCCCCGCCGTAGGTGTCCACGATGATCTTGCGCCCCGTGAGGCCCGCATCCCCGTCGGGGCCGCCGATGACAAAGGTGCCGGTCGGGTTCACCCACCATTCCGTCTTCTCGGTCAGCCAGCCCGAGGGCAGCACCTCGCGGATATAGGGCTCCACGATGGCGCGGATGTCGTCCGAGGTCTGGTGTTCATGCGCGTGCTGGGTCGAGAGCACGAGCTGCATCACCTCGACGGGCTTGCCGTCCTCGTAGCGCAGCGTGAGTTGCGACTTGGCGTCAGGCCGCAGGTCGGGGGCGTCGCCCGACTTCCGCGCCGCCGCCAGCCGGTGCAGGATCGCATGGGCATAGTGGATCGGCGCCGGCATCAGCTCGGGCGTCTCGGTCACGGCATAGCCGAACATGATGCCCTGATCGCCTGCCCCGTCGCGGTCCACGCCTTGCGCGATATGGGCCGACTGGCGGTGCAGGTAGTTCGCGACCTCGATCGTGTCCCAGTGGAACTCGTCCTGTTCGTAGCCGATGTCCTTCACGCAGTCGCGCACGATGCCATCGACCTTGCCCATGTATTCGGACAGGCGCACGGCGTCGGACAGGCCCACCTCGCCGCCGACAACGACGCGGTTGGTGGTGGCAAAGGTTTCGCAGGCGACACGGGCGTGGGGTTCCTCGGCCAGGAAGGCGTCGAGGACCGCATCCGAAATCCGGTCACAGACCTTGTCCGGGTGCCCCTCCGAGACGGACTCGGAGGTAAAGACGTAATTCTTGCGCGACATGGGATGGTGCTCCGTTGGGAAAGCCCCGCCACGCCAGGAAGCCGTTGTGACGGTTTGATCACACGGAGTTAGTCCCGCACAGGGCCGGGGTCAATGGCCGAGCCGCCTGCGGCGGGAAACAATCCCTGCACCGGCGGCCAAAAGGATCTCCAGCATCGGCCAATCGCCCGTGCGGCTGTAGGGCGTGGGGGCAAGCGCGCCGGGAATGGCCGTGTCGATATGGCCCTGCGTATCGAGCGGAAGGCTTTTCAGCACGCGGCCCTTCGCGTCGATCACCGCCGTCACGCCGGTATTGGCGACCCGCAGGATCGGCAAGCCCTGCCCGATCGCGCGCAGCCGGACCTGCGCAAGATGCTGGTAGGGCCCTGCCAGAGTGCCGAACCAGCCATCGTCGGTGATCTGCACGATCCAGTCGGGCCTGCGCCCCGTGCGCAGGTCCTGCGGAAAGATGCCCTCGTAGCAGATCAGCGGCAGGACATGCCCAAGCGCGCCGAGGTCCAGCACCTGCGGCCCCGGGCCGGGGCTGTAGCCGTAGCCCTGCGACGGCGCATAGGTCGGAACCCCGGTCAGGTCGTAGAACAGGTTCCCGAGCGGGATGTATTCGCCGAAGGGCACGAGGTGGTGCTTGTCATAGACCGCGCCCACGCGGCCGTCGGGCTGGATCACGGCAAGGCTGTTGTAGGCGCGAAACCCCTCGGTCCGCTGGATGCCAAGGGCCACCGGGGCGCCCTGCCCGGCCTCGGCGATGATACCAAGCCCCGCGCCCGCCCGGTTCAACAGGAAAGGCACCGAGGTTTCGGGCCAGATCGTCAGATCGCGTTTGCCCGGCGCCTCGGTCTCGGCCAGCAGGCGGCGGAAGAACACCGGCGCCATGTCGGGCCGCCACTTGAGGCTCTGCGCCGCGTTGGGTTGGACCAGCCGCACGATCTGCGGCCGCGCGGGCGGGTCGGGCTGGCGCAGCCGCCAGCCGCCGAAGGCGACAGCGGAGCCAAGGAGTGCCCAGACCAGAAGCCCGCCGCGGACCAGCCCGAAGGCGACCGGCGCGGCGGCGGCGAGGGTCGTGAGCATGCTCAGACCGATGGGCCCCACCACGGCGTCGGCCTGCGCGACCCATGTTCCGACCCAGACATGCCCGACCAGCGCCCAGGGCAGTCCCGTCAGGACATAGCTGCGCAGCAGGCCCGTGAAGGCAAGCCCGACGGCAAAGCCAAGCGCGCGGCCGGTCCTGTCGCGGCCGCCCAGCCAGCCCGCCAGCGCCCCCGCAAGGCCCCAGAAGATCGCCATGCCCCCGGCCATGCCGACCAGCGCAAAGGGCGCCATCCAGCCGTCGCGGGCCGGATCGACGTAGAACGGGTCCATGATCCAGAACATCGACGCGGCAAAGTAGCCCGCGCCCGCGGCCCAGCCCAGCGCCGCCGTGCCGCGCGTGTCTTCGGGCAAGGTGACGAGCCATGTCAGCAGCCACAGCGCGGGCAGCGTCAGCCACCAAAACCCAAGCGGGGCCTGCCCCGCGGCGGCCATGGCGCCCAGACACGCCGCAGCCAGAAGCCTGTCGGGGCGGCGCAGACCGCGCCGTCCGAAATGCAGCCGCCGTCGTGCCATCGTCAGCCGTCGTCCCCTTCCTCGCGCGTCCGGGGGGCGGGCAGCCGCACCCGCAGCCGCTTGATCCGCCGGGGATCGGCATCGACCACTTCGAACACCACGCCGCTGTCGTGCGGGATCACTTCGCCCCGCGCGGGCACGCGCCCCGAAAGCAGGAAGACGAGGCCGCCGAGCGTGTCCACCTCTTCCTCCGCGTCGTCGGAATGCAGCTTCATGCCGATGGTCGCCTCGAATTCGTCCAGCGGCGCGCGGGCCTGCGCAAGATAGACGCCGGGCTTTTCCTCGGTCCACAGGCCGGCTTCGTCCTCGTCGTGCTCGTCCTCGATCTCGCCGATGATCGTCTCGACAAGGTCTTCCATCGTCACAAGGCCATCGACGCCGCCATATTCGTCGATCACCAGCGCCATGTGCACGCGGTCGCGCTGCATCTTCTGCAAAAGCACGCCGACGGGCATCGAGGGCGGAGCGTAAAGCACCGGGCGCAGGATCTTGCGCAGGGAAAAGCGTCCGCCCGCGGCGCTGAAGCCGTAGCTGAGCGCGAGGTCCTTCAGAAGCACAAGGCCAAGAGGGCTGTCCAGCGTGCCCTTGTAAACCGGAAGGCGCGAATAGCCGCTTTCGCGGAACGCCTCGACCAGTTCTTCCTTGCCGATGGTGACGGGGACGGCGGTGATCTCCGCCTTGGGGATCGCCACGTCATCGACCCGCAGCCGGCGCAGGTTCGACAGGCCGAGCGCGGGCCCCGATGCCGGCATCGGGCCAGCCTCCGGCGTCTCTGCCGAGGCCGCGTCACCGCTGCCGAACCCCTTGAAAAGACGGCCGAAAAGGCCGCGTTGCGGACTCTGCCCCGGCTCGTCGGCATCCTCTGCCGATGCAGAGCCTTCGCTGCTGTTGCCCATCGTTCCTTCCATTTCCGGCCCCCTGGCCGAGCGCCTAACTATATGGGTCATCAAGGCCCAGCGATGCAAGGATGCGTGTTTCCAGCCCTTCCATCAGCTGGGCGTCGCCCTCGCGGATGTGGTCATAGCCCAAAAGATGCAAGGTTGCGTGAACGACGAGATGCGTGACGTGATCCTGCATCGGCTTTTGTGCCGCCTCCGCCTCGGCCGCGCAGGTCTCCCAGGCGATGGCGATGTCGCCCAGTTCCTCGGGCGCGTCCACAGAGCCGGGCTGCGGCAGGTCGGGGGTGCCCCCCTCCTCGGCGGCGGCACGTTCTTCGGAAGGCCAGCTGAGCACATTGGTCGGCCGGGGTTTCGCGCGAAAATCGCCATTCAGGGCCGCGATGCGGGCGTCGTTGCACCCCATCAGCACGATCTGAAAACCCTCGGGGTCAAGCCCCAGATGGGACAGCGCCGCGCGGGCGGCATGGTCGGACAGCCCCGGCAGGCCGAAGGCCTGCCAGCGCGCGTCTTCGATCACGGTGTCAACCAGCGGCCTCATCGTCGCGCTCATACGCCTCGATGATGCGGGCGACAAGCGGGTGGCGAACCACGTCCTTCGAGGTGAAGTAGTTGAAACTCACGCCCTTGACGCCCTTGAGGATGCGCTCGGCCTCGGCCAGCCCCGAAGCCTGGCCGCGCGGCAGATCGACCTGCGTGCGGTCGCCCGTTACGACCATGCGCGAGCCCTCGCCCAGCCGCGTGAGGAACATCTTCATCTGCATCGAGGTCGCGTTCTGCGCCTCGTCCAGCACGACGAAGGCATTCGACAGCGTCCGCCCCCGCATGAAGGCCAGGGGCGCGATCTCGATCTGCTTTTCCTCGAGCATCTTCTGGACCTGCTTGGGGGGCAGGAAATCGTTCAGCGCGTCGTAGAGCGGCTGCATGTAGGGATCGACCTTCTCCTTCATGTCGCCGGGCAGGAAGCCGAGCCGCTCGCCCGCCTCGACGGCGGGGCGCGACAGAAGGATCTTGTCCACATGACCGCCGATCAGCATCGACACGCCGACCGCGACGGCAAGATAGGTCTTGCCGGTGCCCGCCGGGCCGATGCCGAAGCCCAGTTCGTGGCCGTAGAGCGCCTTAACATAGGCCTTCTGCGCCTCGGTCCGGGGTTCGATGATCTTGCGGCGGGTGCGGATCTCGACCTTGCCGCCCTGGAACATCTCGAGCTGGTCGCCCGGCCCCGGCGTGGCCTCGGTCAGCGGATCGCCAAGGCGGATCACGCCGTCGATATCGCCCGCTTCCACCGGCCGGCCGGTTTCGAGCCGCGCATACAGCGCGCGCAGGACGATCGCGGTCTGACTGCGGGCGGCCTCGGGACCTGCCACGGCCAACCTGTTGCCCCGCCGCACGATCTGAACGCCAAGCTGGTGCTCGATCTGCGCAAGGTTCCGGTCGAACTGCCCGCAAAGGTCGATCAGCAGGCGGTTGTCGGGAAATTCCAGAAGCGTTTCTAAGACGTCTTCCGGGCGAGGCGGGGGGGTCAGCGCGGTGATGCCCAATAACGACTCCTTTGCAAGAGCATGAGATGATGGTGGGGCCAACTGGCCCGTCATGCAAGCTATTGTGTGGAATTATCGCCAAGATGACAAAATCCGCCCCTTTGGGGGGCGGATTTCGCGGGCACGTGCCGGATGGACGGGCACTGCGGCCCGCCCTCTGGCGGTGTTACATCCCCGTTGCCGGCGCGGGCACGCCGACGGCGGCAGCCTTGGGCGGCAGCGCGGGCGTGTTGCAGACGGGCTTGCCGTTCGGCGTCAGGCGCGGCGACATGAAGGCGCCGGTGCCGTCGATGAAATACCAGTTCTGGCAGCCCTTGGGGCTGACCCAGACGCCGACATTCTCGTTCGCGGGCTGCGACAGCGGCACGTCGTAGGGCATCGCCAGGTTGCCAGAGCAGGCCGACATCATGCCGACGCCCAGCAGCGCGAGAAGGATCTTCGCTTTCATCTCGGGTCTCCCTCTCAATTCCGGCACATAACTTCGACGCGACGGTTCTGGGCTCGGCCCTCGACAGTCGCATTCGACGCGCGCGGTTGGGTGTAGCCGAAGCCCTGCACCGAAGTGACATTGGCGCCCACGCTGCGCGCGATGGCGGCCACGGCCTCGGCCCGGTGGATCGACAGGCGGATGTTGTAGTCATAGCCACCCACGTTGTCCGTGTGGCCGTTGATCGCGTAGGAGGTCGAGCCGTTCTGGCGGAAGAAATCCTCCAGCCGGCGGCGGCCTTCGTAGCCGATCGCATAGCTGCCGGTGCGGAACAGCTGGTCGGTCGAGGCGATCAGGCAGGGCTGCGCCTTCGCGCCGGCGCAGTCGAGCGAGCCGTCGGGATTGATCGCCGGCGCCATGAAGCCCTGGAAGCCATTGTAAATGGCATAGTGGTGGCAGCCATCGGGGTCGGTCCAGACGGTCGGCTTCGCGCCGTTCAGATAGGTGGCCTCCGCCTTCGCTGCGCCGGCCGATGCGGCCAGCGCGACAAACGCCGCGGCGCCGATCGCAAGTGTGGTAAGTCCGGCCAGCAGCGGCCGTTTGGTAATGGTCATACGCAACCCCTTTCGGTCCATCGAGGTTTCCGGCGCCGCTTGCGCCTGGTCCCACGATCCTAGACCATGTTGGTGTCACGGGTGAAATTTATTAATAATTCTAATCATTTATTGCATCTGCTTGCGCAACAGTCACCGCTGCTCCGCGGGCATTGTCGCGCAACTTCCGTCAATCCCACCGCCCTTAGGTCAGGGCGATGGCGACTTCAGGGCAGATTCGTGACGACACCGGCCAGCGAATTCGGATCGGACCGCGTGATTCGCACCCGCTGGATGGTGCCGATCATCGCCTCGGGCGCTTCGGCATGGACGGCGTGCAGGTAGTCCGACTTGCCGGTGATCTGCCCCGCCTGACGGCCCGGTTTTTCGAAAAGCACCTTGACCTCGCGGCCCACCATCGCGGCCTGCGCGGCCTTTTGCTGGCGGGTCAGCAGGGCCTGAAGACGTTGCAGGCGGTCGTCGGCCTCCGCCGCGTCCACCGGGGTCTTTTCCGCTGCGGGCGTCCCGGGCCGGGCGGAGTATTTGAACGAAAAGGCGGTGCCGTAGCCCACCGCCTCGATCAGATCGAGCGTGGCCTGGAAATCCGCCTCCGTCTCGCCAGGGAAGCCCACGATGAAATCCGAGGTCAGCAGGATGTCGGGCCGGGCCGCGCGGATGCGTTCGACGAGACGAAGGTAGTCGGCGGCCGTATGCTTGCGCGCCATCGCCTTCAGGATACGGTCGGACCCGGACTGCACCGGCAGATGCAGGTAGGGCATCAGCTTCTCGCAATCGCCATGGGCCGCGATCAGGTCGTCGTCCATGTCGTTGGGATGCGAGGTCGTGTAGCGGATGCGCTCAAGACCGTCGATCGCGGCCAGATGGCGCACGAGCGCGCCAAGACCACCCGCGCCGCCATGCCAGGCGTTGACGTTCTGGCCAAGCAGCGTGATCTCCTTCGCGCCCTTTTCGACCAGCACCCGCGCCTCGGACAGGATGCGGTCCGCGGGGCGGCTGACTTCCGCGCCGCGCGTATAGGGCACCACGCAGAAGGCGCAGAACTTGTCGCAGCCCTCCTGCACGGTCAGGAAGGCCGTGGGCCCCACCGCGCGTGCCGGGCGTTCGGGCAGGTGGTCGAACTTGTCTTCCTCGGGGAAGTCGGTGTCCACCGCGCGGGCGCCGCCCTCGACCGCCTTCGTCATGGCGGGCAGACGGTGGTAGCTTTGCGGCCCCACGACCAGATCGACGAGCGGCATCCGGCGCAGGATCTCTTCGCCCTCGGCCTGGGCCACGCACCCCGCGACGCCGATCTTCAGGTCGGGCTTGGCGGTCTTGAGCGGGCGCAGGCGGCCAAGGTCGGAATAGACCTTCTCGGCGGCCTTCTCGCGGATGTGGCAGGTGTTCAGAAGCACCATGTCCGCCGCCTCGGCGCTGTCCACCGTGACATAGCCTTCGGCCCCGAGCGCCTCGGCCATGCGCTCGCTGTCATAGACGTTCATCTGGCAGCCATAGGACTTGATGAAGAGCTTCTTGGGTTCGGACATCGGCATTCCCTCTCAAGCCGCGTTTCCTACAGGAGCCGCGCCCCCCCCGCAACGCTTGCATTGCCCCGGTGCTTGGCCGATCTTGCCGCCGACAGGCAGGACGGGGGCCGAAGCGCCGCATGGAGCACGCATCGCTTGACGATTTTCTGGCGCGGGAGGGGAAGGCGCTGCGCAGCGGCCCGTCGCTTTTCGTCTTCGACGAGGACGGGGTGGAGCTTGAGAGCACGTTGCGCCATCACCTGGCGATCGGCTTTCGCACGCTTCTGGTGTTCGGCGAGCCGCGCGCGCCGCTTGCGCCCGACCTGACCGCGCGGGTGCATCGCATCCGCCATGACATCCACGCCGACGACGCGGTGCCGCAGGCGGTGAACCGCCTGATCGCCGCAGCGCCCGGCGTGTGGATGGCCTATCTCTACAACGCCGAATACCTGTTCTTCCCGTTCTGCGAGACGCGCCGCGTGGGCGAGATGCTGGCTTTCCATGCCGAGGAACGCCGCGATGCGATGCTGACCTATGTGATCGACCTTTACGCGGAGGATCTGGAGCGCCATCCCGACGCGGTGAGCCGCGACGCCGCGATGCTGGACCGGTCGGGTTATTATGCGCTTGGCCGCGAGGACCCCGAGAACGGCTATGCCCGCAAGGAACGGCAGATCGACGTCTATGGCGGCCTGCGCTGGCGGTTCGAGGAACATGTGCCCTACGAACGGCGCCGCATCGACCGCATCGGCCTGTTTCGCGCGGCGCCGGGGCTGACGCTGCTGGGCGATCACCGGTTCAATGTCGAGGAATACAACACCTACGCCTGCCCCTGGCATCACAACCTGACGGCGGCGATCTGTTCGTTCCGCACCGCCAAGGCGTTGAAGTCCAATCCCGGCCCGCGCGAGGCGATCGGAAGCTTCCGGTGGCAGAACTCGGTTCCCTTCGACTGGACCAGCGCGCAGCTTCTGGAGCTGGGTCTGATCGAACCGGGGCAGTGGTTCTGAGATGCGCGCGCCGCGAGACGCGCGCGCGGGGGTTCTGAGATGCGCGCGCCATGGGACGCGCGCGCGGGGGCTCCGCCCCCCGGCCTGCGGCCGTCCCCCGGGATATTTGGGCCAAAGTGAAAGCAGGGCGCGCGGCTAGCGGCGGCGCAGGCGGATCACGACATCGACGCGAGCGACCTCGGTCCCTTCGGGCGCGTCGGGAAGGCCCGTGAGCTGGAGACGGTCGCCCGGCGCATCGGTCAGTTCGTGATCGTCTTCCCAGTAGAAATGGGGATGATCGTCAAGCCGCGTGTCGAAATAGCTGCGCGAGCCGTCCACCGTGATCTCGGTCAAGAGCCCCGCCGCCGAAAAGGCGCGCAGCGTGTTGTAAACGGTGGCAAGCGACACCTGCTCGCCCGCGGCGCGCGCGGCCGAAAAGAGGCTTTCGGCGGTCGCGTGGCGGTTCAGCCCGTCGCCCATCAGAAGGGCTGCCAGCGCAAGCCGCTGACGGGTCGGGCGCAGATCCGCCCCGGCAAGCCAGCTTGCTGCGGCCTCGAGCGCATCTGTCGTCATGGGAGAGAGTTCGTCCTGCATGTCGTCAATATAAGAGTGTGGGGGAGCGCTTTTCAAACGGATTCCTCCGCTTGCCCCGGCGGGGACGCGGCAAAGGCGCCCGCGCCCTTGCCACCGCTCTGACCCCGATGATAGAGGATCGAAGGGAGTAGAACCACAAGACAGGGAGCGAAGGCTGCATGGCGGGCTTTCCGACACGCTTTGACAAGGAAGACCTTCTGCGCTGCGCGCGCGGGGAGCTGTTCGGACCGGGCAACGCCCAGTTGCCGCTGCCGCCGATGCTGATGATGGATCGGATCACCGACATCTCGGCCGACGGCGGAGAGCATGGCAAGGGCCATGTGGTGGCCGAGTTCGACATCACCCCGGACCTGTGGTTCTTCGCATGCCATTTCCCCGGCAACCCGGTGATGCCGGGCTGCCTCGGCCTTGACGGGCTGTGGCAGCTCACGGGCTTCAACCTGGGCTGGCGCGGCTGGCAGGGGCAGGGTTTCGCCCTTGGCGTGGGCGAGGTGAAGCTGCAGGGCATGGTGCGGCCCGATCGCAAGATGATCACCTACCACGTCGATTTCACCCGCGTCATCGACCGCAAGCTGAAGATGGGCGTCGCCGATGGCTGGGTCGAGGCGGATGGCGAGATCATCTATCAAGTCAAGGACATGAAGGTCGGTCTGGCCGCGGCCGGCTGACCGTTACGAGGAGAGCGCCCATGCGCCGTGTCGTCATCACCGGGATCGGGATCATCTCGCCGATCGGCAACACCGCCGCCGAGGTCGAGGCTTCGCTCAGGGCGGGCCGGTCCGGCATCGTGTTTGCCGAGGATTACGCCGAACATGGCTTCCGCAGCCAGGTGAAGGGCCAGCCGCAGATCGTGCTGGAAGACCATATCGACAAGCGCGACCTGCGCTTCATGGGGCCGGGCGCGGCCTACAACTTCCTCGCCATGCAGCAGGCCATCGCCGACAGCGGGCTGGAGGCGGGCGATGTGTCGAACGAACGCACGGGCCTCATCATGGGGTCGGGCGGGCCGTCCACGTCGAACTTCTTCCAGGCCCATCAGATCGTGATCGAGAAGGGCGCGCCCAAGCGCATGGGGCCCTTCATGGTCACGCGCTGCATGTCGTCCACGAACTCGGCCTGCCTTGCCACGCCCTTCCGCATCAAGGGCGTGAACTATTCGATCACCTCGGCCTGTTCGACCAGCGCGCATTGCATCGGCAACGGGGTCGAGCAGATCCAGATGGGCAAGCAGGACATCGTCTTTGCCGGCGGCGGCGAGGAACTGGACTGGACGCTGTCCTGCCTTTTCGACGCGATGGGGGCGATGTCGTCGAAATACAACGACGCCCCGCAGACCGCCTCGCGCCCCTATGACGCGACGCGGGACGGTTTCGTCATCGCGGGTGGCGGCGGCGTCGTCGTGCTTGAGGAGCTGTCCCACGCGCTGGCGCGGGGGGCGAAGATCTACGGCGAGGTCACGGGCTACGGCGCGACCTCGGACGGCTACGACATGGTGGCGCCCTCCGGCGAGGGGGGAGAACGCTCCATGCGGCTTGCGCTTTCGACCCTGCCCGAGGGGCGGCGCATCGACTACATCAACAGCCACGGCACCTCGACCTCGGTGGGCGACGTGACCGAGATGGAGGCGATCCGCCGCGTCTTCGGCCTGGGCGCGACGCCGCCGGTCGCCTCGACCAAGTCGCTGACGGGGCACAGCCTTGGGGCCACCGGTGTGCACGAGGCGATCTATTCGCTGCTGATGATGAACGGCAATTTCATCGCGGCCTCGGCCAATGTGACCGAGCTCGACCCCGCGCTGAAGCCCGGGGAAATCGTGACCGAGCTGCGCGAGAACGTCGAGATCGACAGCGTGCTGTCCAACAGCTTCGGCTTTGGCGGAACCAATGCCACGCTGGTGATGAGCAAGTATCAGGGCTGAACGGGAGAGCCAGATGGCCGATTTGATGAAGGGGAAGCGGGGCCTGATCATGGGCGTCGCGAACGATCGGTCGAACGCCTGGGGCATCGCGAAGGCCTTGGCCGACGAGGGGGCGGAGCTTGCCTTTTCCTATCAGGGCGAGGCCTTCGGCAAGCGGGTCGAGCCGCTTGCGGCCTCGGTCGGGTCGGATTTCCTGCTGGACGTGGACGTGACCGATGATGCCTCGCTCGATGCCGCCTTCGCGGCGCTGGCAAAGCGGTGGGGCAAGATCGACTTCCTCGTCCATGCCATCGCCTATTCCGACAAGCATGAACTGACGGGCCGCTTCATCAACACCAGCCGCGAGAACTTCAGGACCTCGCTCACCATCTCGTGCTTCTCCTTCATCGACGTCTCGCGCCGCGCGGCCGAGCTGATGCCCGATGGCGGGTCGCTGATGACGCTGACCTTCCAGGGGTCGAACAGGGTCACGCCGAACTACAACGTCATGGGTGTGGCGAAGGCGGCGCTGGAATCGGCGGTGCGCTATCTGGCCAACGACCTTGGACCGCAGAAGATCCGCGTGAACGCGATCAGCCCCGGACCGATGAAGACGCTGGCCGGGGCCGCCATCGGGGGGGCGCGCGCGACCTTCCGCCACAGCGAGGCGAATGCGCCGCTGCGTGTCAACGCCACGCTGGAAACGGTGGGCGGCACGGCAGTCTATCTGGCCTCCGACTACGGCGCCTGCACCACGGGCGAGGTGATCCGCGTCGATGGCGGCTACCACGTGCTGGGGATGCCGCAGCCCGAGAACATGTAGGCCATGCGGGGCCGCCCTGCGACCGGCACGCCATGAAGCGCCCGCCCCCGCCGCGCAGCCTTTCGCAATCGCTGGTCGAACGGGACCGCGTCGATGTCAGGGTCATCGGGGCGCGGCGGCGTCTGTCGTCGGACATCTACCATGTCCTTGTGGGCATGAGCTGGCCCGCCTTCTTCCTGGGCTTCATCGCCGCCTTCATCGCGATCAACAGCCTCTTTGCCGGCCTCTACCTTCTGTCTCCCGGAGAGCTGGAGGGCGGCCATGCGGACGACATGCCGGCCTTCGCGCGGGCCTTCTTCTTCTCGGTTCACACGCTTGCGACGGTGGGCTACGGCAACGTGGTGCCCCGCTCGCTTCTGGGCAACATCTTCGTCACCATCGAGATCGGCTGCGGCCTTTTGCTGATCGCGGTCACCTCGGGGCTGATGTTCGCCCGCTTCTCCCGCCCCTCGGCGCGGATCCTGTTCTCGCGCGTGGCGGTGGTGACCGAGTTCGAGGGCGCCCCGCATCTGATGTTTCGCGCCGCGAACATGCGCAACAACTTCATCCTCGAGGCCAATGCCCGGCTGAGCGTGATCCGGCAGGAACGCCACGGGGCGCAGGTCATGCGCCGCTTTCACGACCTTGCGCTGGTGCGGGCGCACAGCCCGGTCTTCTCGCTCTCATGGCTGGTAATGCACCGCATTGACGAATCGAGCCCGCTTTACGGACTCGACGGCGAGGGCGCGGCCCATGTCGATCTGGAACTGGTCGTGGTGATGACCGGCTTTGACGCCACCATGTCGCAGCAGATCTACATGCGGCATGCCTGGCCTGCGGGGGCGATCCGCTGGAACGAGCGCTTCGTGGACGTGATCACCGCCGATCCTGACGGGCGGCGCGTGCTGGATTACACGCATTTCCACGACACCGCGCCCGGCTGAGCGGCGGGCCCCGCCGCCCGGCCATGGTCCGGCGCCGTCACCCGATGCCGACCAGTTCCACGGCGAAGGTCAGGTCCTTGCCGGCCAGCGGGTGGTTGGCGTCGAAGACCACCGCGTCATCGGTCACTTCCGCCACCGTCACCGGGATCGCGCGGCCATCGGGCAGTTGCATCTGCAACGCCGTGCCGATGTCGAGCGGGATATCCGCCGGCACCTGTGCGCGCGGCACGGCCTGACGCATCTGCGGATCGTGCGCGCCATAGGCGTCCTCGGCCGGGACGGTGACGGTCTTGCGCTCGCCTTCCGCCATGCCGACGATGGCCCTGTCGAGCCCCGGGATGATCTCGCCCGAGCCGATGGTGAACTGCAACGGTGCGCGCCCTTCCGAACTGTCGAAGACGGCGCCATCGTCCAGCGTGCCGGTATAGTGAAGGCGCACGCTGTCGCCCGGTTTTGCCTGGGTCATGTGTCTTTCCTGATGTGGGGGGAATTTCAGAGGCCGCGCTGATCCTGCGCGGGTGCTCCGGCGTGGGGCAAGCCTGCCTTCACGGGGCAGCGATGTAAACCCCCCGCCCCTTCCCCTTGCCCGCGGCCTGTGCCAGTCTCCGCCGGGGAGGACGAAATGCCGATCACCACTTGCGTATTCGATGCCTACGGCACGCTGTTCGACGTGAATGCCGCCGCCCGCGCCGCCGCCGCCGAACCCGGCGGAGAGGCGCTGGCCGCGGTCTGGCCCCGGCTGGCCGAGGACTGGCGCCGCAAGCAGCTGGAATATTCCTGGCTGCGGGCGATCACCGGGGCGCATGCCGATTTCCGGAAGGTCACCGAAGAGGGTCTCGACTGGGCGATGGAGGCCGCGGGGCTGAACGATGCCGCCCTGCGCGACCGCCTGATGGCGCTTTACGATGAACTCGAGGCCTATCCCGAAGCCCCCGCCATGCTGGCCGCGCTGAAGGCCAGGGGCTACGCGACGGCGATCCTGTCGAACGGCGCGCCGGGCATGCTGGCCTCGGCCGTCGCCTCTGCCGGGATCGGCGACCGGCTGGACGCGGTGCTGTCGGTCGAGGCGGCGGGCGTCTTCAAACCGGCTTCGGCGGTTTACGATCTGGTCGGGCGCCACTTCGGATGCGCGCCGCGGCAGGTGCTGTTCGTCTCGTCCAACGGCTGGGACGCGGGCTGCGCGACGGGCTACGGCTTTACCACGGCCTGGGTGAACCGCGCCAAGGCGCCGGTGGACCGCCTGCCCTGGCGCCCTGCGCATGTGCTGGCCGACCTCAGCGCCATTCCCGCGTTGCTGGAGAGCCTCTGATGCCCCATTTCACCGCCGCCGACGGTGCCCGGCTCGCCTATTCCGATGAGGGTGCGGGCCTGCCGCTTCTGTGCCTGTCGGGTCTGACGCGGACGGGCGCGGATTTCGACTACCTCGCCCCGCACCTGCCGCCCTGCCGGATGATCCGGATGGACTATCGCGGGCGGGGTGCCTCTGATTTCACCGGCCCCGCGACCTATACCGTCCCGCAGGAGGCGGCGGATGCGGTGGCGCTGCTCGACCATCTTGGCGTTCCGAAGGCCGCGATCCTCGGCACCTCGCGCGGCGGGCTGATCGGGATGTTCCTCGCGCTCAAGTCCAAAGACCGGATGCTGGGGCTGTGTCTCAACGACGTGGGCCCGGTGATCGAGCGTGCGGGGCTCGAGAAGATCTTCGGCTACATCGGCCGCAATCCGCGCGCCGCCACGCATGAAGAGATGGCCGACCTCTACCCCGGCGCGATGCCCGGCTTTGCCAATGTCCCCCGCGCCCGCTGGCTGGAGGAATCGCGCACGCACTACCGCGAAACGCCCGAGGGGCTGCGCATCACCTACGACCCCGCCCTGCGCGAGGCGTTTCTTGCCGCCTTCGAGGGACCGGCAGGCGATGCCTGGCCGCTTTTCGACGCGCTGGCGGGCCTGCCCCTGGCCCTGATCCGCGGAGCAAATTCGGACCTCTTGTCCACCGCCACGGCAGACGAGATGCGCCGCCGTCGCCCCGACATGATCTTCGCCGAGGTGCCTGATCGCGCCCATATCCCCTTCCTTGACGAGCCCGAGGCGCTCGCCGTGCTGCACCGCTGGCTTGCCGCCTGCGCCTGACCCGAGGTTTCCATGACCGACATCCGCATGATCGAGGCCGCCGCCGAAAGGCTGAAGGGCCATGCCCGCCGCACACCGCTTCTGTCCTCGCCCTTCCTCGACGAGATCGCGGGTCGCCGCGTCTTCGTGAAGGCCGAATGCCTGCAACACACCGGCAGCTTCAAGTTCCGTGGTGGCTGGTCGGCGGTCTCGGCGCTCGATCCCAAAGTCCGCGCGCGCGGCGTCATCGCGTTTTCCTCGGGCAACCATGCACAGGGCGTGGCCTATGCGGCGCAGCAGCATGGCGTGCCGTCGGTCATCGTGATGCCGTCGGACGCGCCGCAACTGAAGATCGACAACACCCGCGCGCTCGGGGCCGAGGTCGTGCTTTACGACCGCGCCACCGAAGACCGCGACGAGATCGGCGCCCGGCTGGCGAAGGAACGCGGCCTGACCCTCATCAAGCCCTTCGACGAACCGCAGGTGATCGCCGGGCAAGGCACCACCGGGCTCGAGATTGCCGAGCAGGCAGCCGAAGCCGGGATTTCGTCTGCCGATGTGATCGTCTGCTGCGGCGGCGGGGGCCTGACCTCGGGCATCGCGCTGGCGCTGGAGGCCCGCGCCCCGGGCCTGCGCGCCCGCCCGGCCGAGCCCGCGGGTTTCGACGACACCGCCCGCTCGCTGGCCTCGGGCCGGATCGAGCGCAACGCCGCGCTGACCGGGTCGATCTGCGATGCGATCATCACGCCGCAGCCGGGCAACCTGACCTTCCCGATCATGCAGCGCCTCTGCGGGCCGGGGCTGGTCGTCAGCGACGACGAGGCGCTGCGGGCCATGGCGCTGGCCTTCCTGCGGTTGAAGATCGTGCTGGAACCGGGTGGCGCCGTCGCGCTGGCGGCCGCACTCTTCCGCTCCGACCGGATCGAAGGCGACGCGGTGATCGCGGTCGCCTCGGGCGGGAACGTGGACCCCGATCAGTTCTGCGGGGCGCTGGAGCGGTTCGCGCGCTGAAAATCTTTCCTTCGGCCCTCTGGATTGATTGACAGTGCCAACTAAAATCTCCATCCTGAGCGAAGGGAGATTTCAGCGTGCGCACACAAGTCTGCATCATCGGCGGGGGTCCGGCGGGCCTGCTCTTGTCCCATATCCTGCATCGTGCGGGGATCGACAGCATCGTTCTGGAACAGCGATCCCGGTCCTATGTCCTGTCGCGCATCCGCGCGGGGGTGCTGGAATGGGGCACGGTCACCGAGCTGGATCAGGCGGGCCTCGGCGAACGGATGCACCGCGAGGGCTTCGTTCACGACGGGGTCCTGATCGCCGCGCGCAACCGCGCGATCCGCATCGACTTCAAGGCGTTGCTGGGCAAACAGGTCATGGTTTACGGCCAGACCGAGGTGACCCACGACCTTTACGACGCCCGCGACGCGATGGGTGGCCGGGTAATCGACGAGGCCGACGGCGTCACCCTGCATGGCCTGCCCGACCGCCCCTTCGTCACCTATGTGAAGAACGGGACCGAGGAACGCATCGACTGTGACTGGATCGCGGGCTGCGACGGCTTCCACGGGCCGAGCCGGCAGGCGCTGCCGAAAAGCATCCTCAAGACCTTCGAGAAGGTCTATCCCTTCGGCTGGCTGGGGGTTTTGTCCGAAACCCCGCCCGTGGCCGACGAACTGATCTACGCCAACCATGACCGCGGCTTTGCGCTTTGCTCGATGCGCAACGAACACCTCAGCCGGTATTACCTGCAGGTGCCGCTGGAAGACCGGGTGGAGAACTGGTCCGACAAGGCGTTCTGGGACGAACTCAAGCGCCGCATCCCGCATGACGCCGCGGCCAATCTCGTCACCGGTCCTTCGGTCGAAAAATCCATCGCCCCCCTGCGCAGCTTCGTGGCCGAGCCAATGCGGTGGGGCAAGCTTTTCCTTGTGGGCGACGCCGCCCATATCGTGCCGCCGACCGGCGCGAAGGGGCTGAACCTTGCGGTCTCGGATGTCCATTACCTCTCGCGCGCGCTGATCGCGCATTACCGCGACGGCGACGATCACGGGGTGGACCACTATTCCGAAACCGCGCTGGCCCGTGTCTGGAAGGCGATCCGCTTCAGCTGGTGGATGACCACGCTCCTCCACCGCTTCCCCGACCAGACCGAGTTCGACCAGCACATTCAGGCCGGCGAGATCGACTATCTGGAACATTCCGTTGCAGCGCGCACCGTGCTGGCCGAGAACTACACAGGCCTGCCTTTCTGACTTCGGGGGATGACCATGCAAATCTGCGATCTCGATGGCCTTGGCCTGCACTACCGCGACGAGGGCGACTCGAACGGCGCCCCCGTCGTCTTTGCCAACTCGCTGGGCACGGACCTGCGGCTTTGGGACAAGGTCGTCCCGCTGCTACCCAAGGGGCTGCGCCTGATCCGCTACGACAAGCGCGGCCACGGCCTGTCGGACTGCCCCGCCGGCCCCTATTCCATGGGCGCGCTGGTGCGCGACGCCGAACGGTTGATGGACGCGCTGAAGGTGAAGGACGCGGTGTTCGTGGGCCTGTCCATCGGCGGCTTGATCGCGCAAGGACTGGCGGTCAAGCGGCTCGATCTGGTGCGGGGCCTCGTGCTGTCGAACACCGCCGCCAAGATCGGCACCGCCGAGATGTGGGCGACGCGGATCGACGCCGTGAAACGGACGGGCATCGAGCCGATGGCCGATGGCGTGCTGGAACGCTGGTTCGCCAAGCCCTTCCGCGAGACGGCCGAATTCACGGCCTGGCGCAACATGCTGATCCGCCAGCCGGTCGAGGGCTATGCCGGCTGTTGCGCGGCGATCTCGGGGACGGATTTCTACACGCCCACGGCCTCTCTCACGCTGCCGACGCTGGCGATTGCCGGGTCCGAGGACGGATCGACCCCGCCCGATCTGGTGCGCGAGACGGCCGACCTCATCAAGGGCAGCCGTTTCCACCTGATCCGCGGCGCGGGCCACCTGCCCTGCGTCGAGAAGCCCGAGGAATACGCCACCGTCCTGACCCGGTTCCTCAAGGAGATCGGCCATGTCTGAACGTCTGAAACAGGGCGACGCCACGCGCCGCCGGACCCTGGGCGAAGAGCACGTGAACCGCTCGCGCAAGGGTCAGACGGATTTCGACCAGCCGTTCCTCGACCTCATCACCGAGGCCGCCTGGGGCCATGTGTGGTCGCGCGACACGATCCCGCCGCGCGAACGCTCGATGCTGACGCTGGCGCTGCTGGCCGGGCTTGGCAACTGGGAGGAATTCGGCCTTCACCTGCGGGCCACCGCGAACACCGGCTGCACGGCGGAGGACGTCCGCGAGGTGCTGCTGCATGTCGCAATCTACGCCGGCGTGCCGCGGGCCAACCACGCTTTCAAGATCGCCCGCGAAATCCTTGCCGAAAGGGGCGAAAATGTCTGATGCGCCGACCTCCGGCCCGCTTCTGGGACGCAACCGCCTGTGGCATCCGCCGGCCTATACGCCGGGCTACAAGACCTCGGTCACGCGCGCGCCGCATCGGGCGCTGATCGCGCTTCCCTCGACGCTCAGCGAAGAGACCGGCCCCGTCTTCGGCCGCGACATGCTGGGGGAGATGGACAACAACCTGATCCTGAACTTCACCGGCCAGCCCGCCGTGGGCGAGCGCATCATCATGCATGGCCGCGTGCTGGACGAGAACGCCCGCCCC
>JAGWVA010000104.1 GCA_028875855.1 Paracoccaceae bacterium | reverse complement strand
TCCAGCAGCTTGTCGGCCTCTTCGCCCAGAAGGACCTCGTAGCTGTCGGCCACGGTCATCTTGCGCCGCACCTTCCGGCCGCCGAAAGCCTTCCCGAAGATGTCGCCCAGGTTCATCATCCCCATGTTCGCGCCCGGCTGGCCGGGGATCTCGAACATCGGCATTCCACCCCCGCTGTCGTTCACCTCAAGCTCGATCACCTTGTCGTCCAGCTCGCCGCTGCGCAACTTGGCGCGGAACATCTCCCGCGTCTGTTCGCGCGCATCGCGGCCGGCCAGCGCCTCGATCACCCGCTCTTCGGCCGAGGCAAGCGCCTTGGCTTTCACCGCCTCGCGCATCGCCTCGCGCGTGATCTGGATCGCGGCATCGACCAGATCGCGGATGATCTGCTCCACGTCGCGCCCGACATAGCCCACCTCGGTGAATTTCGTCGCCTCGACCTTGATGAAGGGCGCCCGGGCAAGCTTTGCCAACCGGCGCGAGATCTCGGTCTTTCCCACGCCAGTCGGGCCGATCATCAGGATGTTCTTGGGATAGACCTCGTCGCGCAGCTCTGCCGACAACTGCCGCCGCCGCCACCGCGACCGCAGCGCCACCGCAACGGCCCGCTTGGCCTCCTTCTGCCCGATGATGAAGCGGTCAAGCTCCGATACGATCTCACGCGGGGTCAGGTCGGTCACTTCGCGATCCTTTCAACCGTCAGGTTGCCGTTGGTATAGACGCAGATGTCCGCGGCGATCGACATGGCGCGGCGGACGATCTCTTCGGCGGGCAGATCGGTGGACATCAGCCCGCGCGCGGCAGCCAGCGCGTAGTTTCCGCCCGAACCGATGGCGGCCACGTCATGTTCCGGCTCCAGCACGTCGCCCGCGCCGGTGATGACGAACAGGTCGCGCCCGTCGGTGACGATCAGCATCGCCTCGAGGTTGCGCAGATACTTGTCCATCCGCCAGTCCTTCGCCAGCTCGACGCAGGCGCGGGCCAGTTGACCGGGGCTTGCCTCGAGCTTTTTCTCGAGCCGTTCCAGCAGGGTAAAGGCATCGGCCGTCGATCCGGCAAAGCCCGCGACGATGTCATGTCCGCCGGGCGAGAGGCGGCGCACCTTGCGGGCGGTCCCCTTGATGACCGTCTGGCCAAGGCTCACCTGCCCGTCGCCCGCCACGACGACCTCGCCGCCGCGCCGCACGGCGAGGATGGTTGTTCCGTGCCAGCCGGGAAAACGGTCTTCCGCCATGATCGTGCCTCCTGCGTTCGTCGTTATATGGCCGCCACGGCGCAGCGGGGCAAGGCGGTCTGAAAATGCAAAAAGGGCACCCTGCGGCGCCCTTTTCCTGTCTGCCCCTCGCAGGTCAGATCGACGAGGTGATCCAGTTCGCCAGAGACGCCTTCGGCGCGGCGCCGATCTTGTTCGACACGACCTGCCCGTCCTTGAACAGGAACAGCGCCGGAATGCCGCGAACGCCAAGCTGGGCGGGCGAGTTCGGGTTCTCGTCCACGTTCACCTTCACGAACTTCACCTTGCCGGCGTATTCGTTCGACAGCTCTTCCAGCGACGGGCCGATCTGGCGGCAGGGGCCGCACCATTCCGCCCAGAAGTCAACGACGACGGGGATGTCGGACTGGCGCACTTCGGCGTCAAAGGTGGAATCGGAAACGGCGACGGTGGCCATGGGACGCTCCTGAATGTTCCTGAGTTATCCGGTAAGGTATGGGTGGCACCCCGGGCCGTCAAGGGATGCTCGCGGCCGCAAGCGCGGCGGACACAAGATGTTGCGGCAGCGTCATCAGGCTTGCGGTCCGGGTCCAGAGGATCGCGGTTTCGATCGCGCGGTCCGGATAGACCTGCGCCAGCGCGGCGGCATAGGCTCCCATCTGGCGCAGGATGCCGTCCGGCACATCCTCCGGCTGGTTCGGCACCACCGCGTTGGTCTTGAAATCCACGGCCAGCACGCGGTCCTTGGTCACGATCAGCCGGTCGATCACACCGATCAGCCGCGCGCCGTTCAGATCGGCGGCAATCTCCACCTCGGCCAGCGCATCGGCCACGAAGACCTGCGCGAGACCCGGCTCCAGAAGAACGGCCCGCGCCTCTGACAGCGCCTCCCGGGCTTCCTCGGGCGTGGCGTCCGGCAGGAACCGTTCGGCCAGCGCGGGCCAGTCGTCCCTGGACCAGTCCGGCAGCCGTTCGAGAAGCCGGTGCACGAAGTCCCCCCGCCGCATCGCGGCCTCGGCATCCAGCCCGCTTCCCTCGCCCGGCATCACCTTCGCCCCGCCAAGGTCCGACGGGCTGATCGGCGCCTTCGGTTGGTCGGGCCGCGTCACCGCAGCCTGCGCCCAGTCGGGCAGCGCGGCCGTTTCGGCCGGGGCCTGTTCGTGCCGCCCGCCCAGCGACGGGGGCCAGACGCCGTGCGACAGACGCAGCCCGGTGCCGGATGGGTGAGCGACCTCCTCCACCTCGAACTCGCCCTTCGCCGCCTCGATCCCCTTTCGGATCATGGAATACCAGCTTTCGGCCTTCGTCGCCTCGCCCGCGCCGCACACGATCAGCCAGCTTTGCGCCCGCGTCATCGCGACGTAAAGAAGCCGCAGGTTCTCGTCCTGCACGCGGTCGGCCTGCGCCTGTTTCGCCGCTGCCATCGCGGCAGGCGCCTCTTCGGCCCCCGCGCGCCAGGCCATGGTGCCGTTCATCCCGATCAGCCGCCCCTCGGTCGGGGGGCGGCGGTCCGCCGTGTCGGGCAGGATGACCAGCGGCGCCTCCAGCCCTTTCGAGCCGTGCACCGTCATCACCCGGATACGGCGGCCCGCGCTGTCGGGCTGGCGCTTCACCTCGACCTCGCCCGACTCCAGCCAAACAAGGAAGCCGGTCAGGCTGGGCACCTCCATCCGCTCATAGGCCAGTGCTTGCGACAGCAGGGAATCGATGCCGTCCTCCGCCTCCGGCCCCAGCCGGGCGATCAGTTTCCGCCGCCCGTCGTGGCGCGTCAGGATGCGTTCGATCAGGTCGTAGGGCCGCAGGAAGTCCGACCGGTCGCGCAGATCGCGCAGGATCGAGACGGTCTGCGGGTGCTGTTCCTCCACCCCGCGCAGCCGCTCCCACAGCAGCGCGCCGTCCCGCCCATGGGCAAGGCGGAACAGCTCTGCCTCGCTCCAGCCGAACAGCGGCGAGCGCAGCGCGGCGGCCAGCGACAGATCGTCGGCATCCAGCGCGAGAAAGGACAAAAGCGCCGTCAGATCGCGCACCGCCAGTTCCCCGCCCAGCTTCAGACGATCCGCCCCCGCGATCTCGAGCCGCTCGGCCTTGCAGGCGCGGATGATCTCGTGAAAGAGCTCGGACCGACGCTGGACAAGGATCAGCACGTCGCCTTCGGTCAGGGGGCGAACCTCGCCCTTCACCATGATCTGCGTGCCCTCGTCGATCAGCCGGCGCAATTCGCGCGCGATCTGGCGGGCCAGAACGGCGGCGTGATGCGTCTCGCCGATGCGATCGACGGGGTCATACCACTCGCCATCCTCGGGCTTGTCGGGCTTGGGCACGATGGGCCACAGGTCCACCCGCCCGGGCATCGCCTCGCGGAAGGCCAGATGCCGGATCGCCCCGCCGATCGCCCGCCGGGTTTCTGCATCGAAGGTCAGATCTACAAGCCGCAGCACGGCCTGCGACGAACGGAAGGAATATTGCAGTTCCAGCCGCTGGAACGGCAGTTGCGCATTCTCGAAATCCGTGGCGAAGACGCCCGCCATGCGGTCGAATTCCGACAGGTCCGCGCCTTGGAAGGAATAGATCGACTGCTTCTTGTCGCCCACGACGAACAGCGTCCGGTCATCCCCACGCGCCCCGCGCCCTGCGGTGAATTCTTGCGCCAGAAGCGAGATCACCCGCCATTGCGCCGGGCTCGTGTCCTGCGCCTCGTCCACAAGGATATGGTCGATCCCGCCGTCCAGCCGGAACAGCACCCATTGCGCCACCGAGGAATCGCCCAGCAGTTCCGCGGCCCGCAGGATCAGGTCGTCGAAGTCCAGCCAGCCGCGTTCCGCCTTGCGCGCGGCATAGCGGGTCAGGAAGGCCTGCGCGAAACGGTGCAGCACATGGGTCCGCTGCGCGGCCTGCAGCCCGATCCGCAGCGGCCGGGCACTTTCCACGCGCCGCATCAGGTTTTCCAGACGGTCCATCAGGTCGGTCAGAGCCGCCCGCGTGCCCTTGGTGGGAAAGCTGCCGATCTTGGCGGTAAAGGGCTCCTTCGCGCTTTTTCCGGTCAGAAAAACAGTCTCTAACACCGCCAGATCGCCAACAGCGAGCCGCGCCGGATCGATCGCCGCCAGCTTTTCGGCGGCCTTTGCATCCGTGCTGCTTCCCGCCGCAAGACCGGCGATCAGCGCCGGCCACCACGCGTGTTCGTCGCCAAGGATCACCTGCCCGATCACCGCGCCTTCGGTCAGATCCTGCGGCAGATCGAACAGCGCGAGGCATTGGGCCAGCGTCAGCGGGGCGGCGAAGGCGCTGCGGCTCCCCGCGATTTCCGCCGTCAGCCCCGCGAAGTCGCCCACCTGCATCGCCAGCGCATCGACCAGCCCGCGCGCCTCTCCGGTGGCCATCTCCTCCACGATCTCCTCGTGCAGCAGGCTGGCGGCGCGGTCGTCCATCTCGGTGAAGCGCGGCGTCACGCCGGCCTCCAGCGGAAAGCGCCGCAGAAGCGCGCTGCAGAACGAATGGATCGTCTGGATCTTCAGCCCGCCCGGCGTCTCGATCGCGCGGGCGAAGAGCCGCCGCGCCTTGGCGAAGTCGGCAGGTTCCAGCGGCCGCGCCTCGCCCAGCTTGCGCAGTTCCTCGGCCAGTTCGGCATCCGGCTTCATCGCCCAGCCGCCCAGAAGCTTGAAAAGCCGGTTCTGCATCTCGCTGGCCGCGGCCTTGGTGTAGGTCAGGCACAGGATGCGCTGCGGCTCGACCCCCTGCAAAAGCAGCCGCGCAACTCGGGTCGTCAGCACGCTCGTCTTGCCTGATCCGGCATTGGCCGACAGCCAGGTCGAGGCGGCGGGTTCTGCCGCCCGCCGCTGCATCGCGTCCGCGCTCGTCGTTTGGCCGGTCATTCCACATCCTCCGGCCGGGCGGCGTCCGACATGTCCCATTCGCCATAGCGGGCAAGGTGGTCGTAATCCCCGCCGAACGACTCCCGCTCGACCGCGCGGCGCGAGGTATAGCCCTGCCCGGCCCGCGCATAGGCGGCCAGCAGACGGTGGAGTTCCTCCCAGACCTTGCCGGTGACCTCGTCGGTGATCTCGATCACGGCCTCTTTGACCTCGCCGCCGAGGCTCACGTAGATTGTCCGGTCCACCGCGCAGGGGCCAAGCGCCCCGAAGGCGCCACGCTCGGCCATCGCCGCCTCCAGCAGCAGTTGCTTGTCGAAGACCTGTTGCTGTTTCGACGTGGGCAGCGGCCCGGTCTTGTAGTCGAAGATCTGCAAGCGCCCGTCGTCCAGCATGTCGATCCGGTCCGGTTTCGCCGTCAGCGTGAAGTCGAGCGGGCTGACCTGAAGCGCGCCGTCCCCCTCGGTCAGGCAGGGGGTTCCGGGCCGCCGTGCCTCCAGTGCAAGGAAGTCGTCGGCCGACCGCGCCAGCCGCGCGCGCCACAGCCGTTGGGCGGTGGCCCAGGGGATCTCTTCGGCCATAACCCGATCCGCGATGGTCAGAAGCCGCGCCTTGGCGGCGGCAATGTCCTCGTCCTGCCGGTCATTCACGAAGCGTTCGAGGATCTTGTGAAGCACCGACCCCCGCAGCCGGGCATCCGGCCCGGGATGCAGCGGGTCGAGCGGTTTGAGCCGCAGGATATAGCGGGCATAAATGGCGTAGGGGTCGCGGATCAGCTTCTGAATCCCCGTGACGGCCAGTTTCCGTGGCCGGGCCGCGACCGGCGGGCGGGGCGAGGGGCGCGGCGCGGGATCGACCGCCGCCGCGGGCAGGTCGAGCGCTTCGGCCATGCGTAGCCAGTGATGACCGCGTTCGCGCATCTGCTCCAGCGCCGCGGGCCCCTGCCGCTCGGGCAGACCGGCCAGCAGATTCATCAGCCGGTTCAGCCAGCGCGACTGCACGGTCTGCGCCTCCGCGTCGCGGATCGCGCGGGACAACACCACCTCGCGCGCCGTCACGGCCTGCTGGTAGTCATGCGCCGACAGGCCGATCTGCCGATCCGGCAGCAACAGGCCCAGCTGGTGGCGCAACTGCCGGTTCAGCCAGGAGTCCGGCGCGGGGATCGGCGGCCAGATGCCGTCGTTGAGGCCCCCAAGGATGACAAGCTCCGCCTCGGTCACCCGCGCTTCGATCGTGCCACGGATCAGGATGTCGGGGTGAACCGTCTCGGTCTCACGCACCGGCTTGTCCTGCAGGACGGCGGCAAAGAGGGCGTCGTAGTCGAAGGCCGACATCTCTCCGCCATGCTCCGCCTCGCCGACGAGCTCGTCACAGACAGCGCGGGCCATGATGCCCGCCTCGTGCTCCCAAATGGTGATGGCGCCCTCGGGTCTGGGGCCACGCGCGAATGCCTCGGCCAGGCCGATATGCGCGGCAAGATGATGGGCCAGGTGCATGTCCCCGCCATCGACGCGGGCCAGGCAATCGCGGACCCACAGCGCCCAGTCGGCCAGCCCCTCATCCCGTCGGGTTGCGGCCCAGAGGACGACCTCATCCCCAGTGGGGAAGGCCGGTCCGTGGCTTCGCAGCTGCAACTCCAGTGCCCGGGTCCAGCGCAGATGATCGCCCCGCCCGCCGTCGCCGGAATTGGTCAGCGGATGCTTCAGAAGGGTGAGTAGCGCATCCGCCGTCACCCGCCGACCCCGCATCGCCGCGATGTGGCGCAGGAAGCGGCCCGGCGGCGACAGGGCAAGGGGCCTCCCCGCGCTGTCGTCCGCCATGATCCCCCAACGGTCCAGCGCAGCGGTTACCTGCCGCCCAAGCTGCCGGTCAGGCGTGATGAGCATGGCCCGCCTGCCCCGCTCGGCCGCCTCGCGCAGGCGCAGGGCAATGGCGACGGCCTCGGCGCGGGGCGATTGCGCCTCGATCAGCGTGACGTCGGCCATTGCGCTGGTCAGGTCGGGCAGGCTGCCTCCCTCGCGCATCCATTGATCCGTCACCGGCGCGGGGCGCAGCGAAAGGGAAATGACCCGGTTCCTTTCGGCGCTCGCCGCAGGCGTACCATGCCAGACCGGGACGGCGACAGGATCGACGCCAAGGTCGGAACAAAGCCTGTAATAGCGGTATTGCGGGTGATCTTCGGACGACA
>JAGWVA010000103.1 GCA_028875855.1 Paracoccaceae bacterium | reverse complement strand
GAATTCATATAAGTCTTTCGTGGGGTCGTCGAACATCAAGGAGTGTTTTTCTGCGATATCAATTAATATTTGGGCTGAGCTTGAGACGCGAAAGGGTTGTGATGTAAAGTTAGAAAGAAAAAGGCTTGATGAAATTTGGCGGTGGAGAAATAGAATAGCGCACGAGGGTGATTTGGTTCCGAGTAATGCGACATTCTCTTATTGGGCCATTCACGCTGACGATGTTTTGGAAGCGTCGGCGTTCCTGACTAATTTGGCGAATAACATCGCAGATGTTCTTGAGTGCATTGGCTGAACTGAATATTTAGTGCCCTTGAACGTTGTTCATTGATTGGCTGTTGATCGAGCATATTGAGCGATTAGTGTGCTTGTTGTCAATTGTGTGATGAAAGCGGAAACGCGGTGTAATGCCCCCCCCCTCACACATTCGTCCACCCGCCGTCGATGGCAATCGCCTGCCCGGTGATGAAGCTCGCCTCGTCGGAGGCGAGGAAGACGGCCAGCGCGGCGATCTCTTCGGGGGTGCCGATGCGGCCCATCGGCTGGCGGGCGATGAAGGCGGCGCGGGCGGTCTCGTAGTCGCCTTGCGCGCGCATCCGCTCTTGCAGCGAGGGGCTTTCCACCGTGGCCGGGCAGATCGCGTTGCAGCGGATGCCGCGGGTGATGAAATCCGCGGCGATCGCCTTCGTCATGCCGATCACGGCGGCCTTGGTCGCGCCATAGACATAGCGGTTCGGCGCCGCGATGATCGACGACACGGCCGAGGCCATGTTGACGATCGACCCGCCGCCCGCGTCCAGCATCGCGGGCAGGAAGGCGCGGGTGACCGTGTAATTCGCCCGCACGTTCAGCCCTATCGAGAAGTCGAACGCCTCGGGCGGGCAGTCGAGGATCGTGCCGTGATGGACGAAGCCCGCGCAGTTGAACAGGATATCGACCGCGCCGACCCGGTCCGCCATCGCCTGCACGGCGGCGGCGTCGGTCACGTCCAGCACATGCGTCTCGATCCCTTGGGCCGCGAGCGGCTCCAGCGCGGCCGCGTTCACGTCGGTGGCGATCACCCGCGCGCCCTCGGCCGCGAAGGCCCGCGCGGTCGCAAGCCCGATGCCCGCGCCCGAGGCGGTGCAGAAGGCCGTCTTTCCCCCAAGCCTCATCGCCGCCCCCTCACATCACCGCGCCGATCTGCCAGGGCACGAATTCCGCCCCGCCAAATCCCAGCTCTTCGCTTTTCGTCTTCGTGCCCGAGGCGGTGCGGATCATCGCCTCGAAGATCTCGCGGCCCTTCGCCTCGACGCTGACGCCCGCGCTGATGATGTCGCCGCAGTTGACGTCCATGTCCTCGGACATGCGGGCATACATCTCGGAGTTGGTGGCAAGCTTCAGGCAGGGCGAGGGCTTGTAGCCCGAGACCGATCCCCGCCCGGTGGTGAACACGATCATCGTGGCCCCCGAGGCGATCTGGCCGGTGACCGAGGCCGGATCGTAGCCGGGGCTGTCCATGTAAACGAAGCCCGGCGTCGCGATCGGCTCGGCGAACTTGTAAACGCCCGACAGCGGCGCGGTGCCGCCCTTGGCGACCGCGCCCAGCGATTTCTCAAGGATCGTCGTCAGCCCGCCGCGCTTGTTGCCGGGGCTGGGGTTGTTGTTCATCTCGCCCATGTTGCGGGCGGTGTAATCCTCCCACCAGCGGATGCGGTCGATCAACTTCTCGCCCACCTCGCGGCTGACGGCACGGCGGGTCAGCAGGTGCTCGGCGCCGTAGATCTCGGGCGTTTCGGACAGGATCGTGGTGCCGCCATGGGCCACCAGCAGGTCGGACGCATGGCCAAGCGCGGGGTTCGCGGTGATGCCGGAATAGCCGTCCGACCCGCCGCATTGCAGGCCCACGGTCAGGTGGCGGATCGGCTGGGGCGTGCGGCGCGCGCGGTTGGCGGCTTCGCCCAGCTCGCGCAAGGCCTCTAATCCCCGCTCGATCGTGCGCCGCGTGCCGCCCTCCTGCTGGATCGTCATGTAGCGGAAAAGGTTGTCGTCGCGCAGCTTCTCGCGGCCCACGAGGTCGGCCACCTGCATTACCTCGCACCCGAGCCCCACCAGCAGGATCGCGCCGAAATTCGGGTTGCGCGCATAGCCCGCCAGCGTGCGGAAGAGCGTCTGGTAGCCCTCGTCGGTGGCCGACATGCCGCAGCCCGTCTGGTGCACGATGGGCACCACGCCGTCCACGTTCTCGAAGTCTGCCAGCCACGGCGCCTTCTCCGCCGCCTCGGCGATGAAACGCGCGACCGAGGCCGAGCAGTTCACCGAGGTCAGGATGCCAAGGTAGTTGCGCGTGCCGACTTTCCCGTCCGAGCGCAGGTAGCCGTCGAAGGTCCTGTCTTCGGTGGCAAGCCTCAGCGGGCGGCTTTCCGATCCGATGGCATAATCGGTCGAATGCGGCCCCATCCCGAGGTTCTGGGTATGCACGTGCGCCCCCGCCGGAATGTCGGCGGTCGCATTGCCGATGATCTGGCCATAGCGCAGCACGGGCTGGCCGGCCGCGATGGCGGTGGCGGCGATCTTGTGGCCGCGCTTGACGGTCTCGGCCAGCGTCACCCCGCTCAACGGGGTGCCGGGCGCGAGGTCGCGCAGCGCGATCAGCACATTGTCCGACGCATGCAGCCGGATCGCGTCCTGCCCGCTGTCGATCTGTCCTTCCATGTCAGGTCCTTCCCATGCTGTCCGGGGCGCGCGATGGGGGCGCCAGCCGGTAGAATTCCGCCGCCGTGCCGCCGAAGATGCGGGCACGCTCGGCCTCTGTCAGATGATCCGTGAGCGACAGGGCCATCGCGTGCCAGTCCTCATATTCCGCCCTGAGCCGCAGCACGGGCCAGTCCGACCCCCACATCACGCGGGCGGGGGTGAAGGCGGTCAGGATGTGGTCGACATAAGGCCTCAGCGCCCCGACCCCCGCGCCGGGCGCAGCCTCGGTCAGAAGGCCCGAGAGCTTCACGTAAGCCCCCGCCTTGGCAAGCCGCGTCATGCCGCGCGCCCAAGCCGCGAAGCCGTCGCCGCCCACGGCGGGCTTCATGCCGTGGTCGATCACCACGCGCAGGTCGGGGTGGCGCGCCATGAGCTGCGCAAAGGCGTCAAGGTGGCGCGGAAATCCAAGCGCGTCGAAGGCCAGATCCAGCTCGGCCAGCGCGCGAAAGGCCCAGTGCACCTCGTCCCGCAGCATCCAGCCGTCGTCGGGGATGTCCTGGATCATCGGGCGGATGCCCTTCAGCTTGGGATGCCGGGCAAGGCGGTGAAGCGTGGCCGACTGCGCGGCATCCTCGAAGTCGATCCAGCCCACGACGCCCGCGATCCAGTCGGTCGCATCTGCCAGCCCCAGAAGGTAGTCCGTCTCGGCGACCGTTGGCGCGGCCTGCACCAGCACGGTGGCCCCGATCCCGCAGGCCTTGAGCGCGGGCCGCAGATCGGCGGGGGCATAGGGCCGGTCTAGAACGGGATCGCCCTTCGGCATCCATCCATAATCCCCGCGCGCCGGGTGCCAGAGGTGGTGATGGGCGTCGATCTTCATCGATCAGCCCACCGGCGCATCGGGGCGCATCAGACCTTGCGCCTTCAGATCGGCCCAGAGGGCAGGCGGGATCGCCGCCCGCGCGGCGGCAAGGTTCGACGCCATCTCGCCCAGGCCCTGACCTCCGGGGATGACCGAGACGACCGCCGGATGGCGCAGCGGGAACTGGAAGGCGGCATCGACCATCCGCACGCCGTGACGGGCGCAGATGGCGTCGATCTGCGCGACGCGGGTCAGGATCTCGGGCGGGGCGGGGTTGTAGTTGTAGAAGGCGCCGGGCTTTGCCCCGGTGGCCAGCACCCCGGAATTGTAGGGCCCGCCCAGGACGATGCCGATGCCGCGGTCGGTGCAAAGCGGCAGGAAGCTGTCCAGCGCCTCCTGCTCCAGAAGCGTGTAGCGCCCGGCCAGCAGAAACAGGTCGAAATCCCCCCGCTCGGCCATCCACTGGCAGCTTTGCCATTCGTTCACGCCCGCGCCGAACGCCCGGATCACGCCCTGGTCGCGCAAGCTGCACAGCGCGCGGTAGCCGCCCGCCATGAACTCATCCAGCTTGGCCTGCAACGCGGCCGGGCTGCCTTGGGTGAAGACGTCAAGGTCATGGGCGAAAAGGACATCGACCCGGTCCACCCCCAGCCGCTCCAGCGAGATTTCAAGCGACCGCATCACCCCGTCATGGGTGTAGTCGAAGATCTCGGCGCGGGCGGGCACCTCGAAGAACTTGCCCTGTCCGGCCCGGCTTTCTTCGGTGGCGGCGCGCAGGAGGCGGCCGACCTTGGTGGACAGAACGTAATCCCCCCGCGGCTTGCCGCGCAGGAAACGGTTCAGCCGGGTCTCGGCCAGCCCATAGCCGTATTGCGGCGCGGTGTCGAAATACCGGATGCCCGCGTCCCACGCGGCCTGCAAGACGGCATGGGCCTCGTCGTCCGGGATCGCGCGGTAAAGATTGCCAAGGGGCGCCGTGCCGAAGCCAAGCTCGGTGAAGGTCAGCCCGCCGTTGCCCAGCCGGTCCCAGTGCCGTGTCGCCTGTGTCATCCGATCCTCCCCGCCGCGCAGTTGGCACCGAGGCGCGGGAGAGTCGCAAGGGGAAAGGCGGCTTGGCGGGGCCGCGCATTTGCGGCAGGATCGCGCCAGCTTGGAGGGGACAGGGTGAAGACAGTTCTGCTTTACGGCGATTCCAACACCTACGGCACCGCGCCCATGCATGCCTTGGGCGAATCGCGCCGCTTTGATGCCGAAACCCGCTGGGCCGGCCATGTCGTCCGCGCGCTGGCGGGCCGGGCCGAGGTGATTGCCGAAGGCCATCCCGGCCGCACCACGGTGCATGACGATCCGGTGGAGGGGGCGCATCGCAACGGGCTGACCGTTCTGCCCGCGATCCTCGAATCCCATGCGCCGCTCGACGTGGTGGCGATCATGCTGGGCACGAACGATTTCAAGGCGCGGTTCTCGGTGACGGCGGCGGATGTCGCGCTGTCGGTGGAGCGGCTGGCCAAGCTGGTCATTGCTTCCGTGGCCGGACCGGGGCAGGGGGCGCCACGGCTTCTGCTGATCGCGCCGCCGCCAGTGGTCGAGGTGGGCTGCCTTGCCCCGATGTTCGAGGGCGGCGCCGCCAAGTCGCGCGGCCTTGCGCCCCATCTGCGGGCCGCCGCCCAGCGGCAGGGCGCGGCCTTCCTCGACGCGGGCGCCCATATCGCCGTCAGCCCGACCGACGGCGTGCATTTCGAGGCGGAGGCCCATGCGAGGCTTGGCGCCGCCATCACCGCGGCGCTCGAGCCGCTTCTGGAGGATCAGCCCCGATGCTGAAGGGAATCGACAACCGCCTGAACGCCGAGGCGCTCTATGCCCTGCGGGCGATGGGCCACGGCGATACGCTCGTGCTGGTGGATACGAATTTCCCCGCCGAGACGGTCGCGCGCCAGACGACCTTCGGTCGGGTGATCCGGATGGAGAACCTCACCACGGCCGAGGCCGCCGAGGCGGTGCTGTCGCTTCTGCCGCTCGACACCTTCGTCGAGGATTTCGCGCTGCGGATGGAGGTGGTGGGCGACCCCGTCACCGTGCCCCCGCCGCAGGCCGAAGTGCAGGCCGCCATCGACGCCGCCGAAGGGCCGGGGCGCAGGATGCTGTCGATCGAGCGCTTCGCCTTTTACGAAGAGGCCAAGCGGGCCTACGCCGTGATCCAGACCGGCGAGCGGCGGTTTTACGGCTGCGTGATCTTCCGCAAGGGCGTCATCCCGCCCGAGGCATGAGGCGTCACTTCGGCGGGATGTAGAAGAAGGCGGCGAAGGCGAAGGGCTCGTGGCGCGGGAAGGTGAAGCCCTTGCGCGCCTCGGCAAATCGGAAATCGTGGATGGCGTGCCCGTTGACGGTGGACCAGTGTTCCGCAACCCGGGTGCAGTCGTCTTCCTTCGCGATGTCCGTGCCGGCGCCCAGCGGGCAGATGATGAGCCCTGCTTTGGCCTGCCAGTCTTTCACCGGCGGGTAATAGTCGGGCAGGGCGTCCGGCAGGCCCGGCAGCGCCTCGACCCGCTGGGGCAGGCGGGCGAAATAGGCCACGCGGGCGGCGTCATTGCCGCTTGCCACCCAGTAAAGCCGCTGGCCCGGCGCGATCCTCTGCCATTCGGCGCCGATCTTCAGCGCGGCCTGCCGCTCGGGATAGTAGAAGGCGCGATCCCCGTTGCGCCCCGCGCCGAAGGCGAAGACCGCGCCCAGCAGGATCATCCCGGGCCAGATATAGCGGAAGGCGCCCATCAGCCGGGCGCTGTCCGCGGCGATCCGGTCTGGGTCCGCGTTTCTCAGCCAGAGCAGCGTGAAGGCAAAGCCGATCGGGATGCCCCAGGGCTCGGACAGGAAGACAAAGCCCACGATGCCCGCGAAAAGCGACATGAGGTAGGGCCCGAAGGCCATGAGCCAGAGCACGTCGCCCTTGCCCTGCATGCGCAGGCTGCGGGTGACGCGCGCAAGAAACGGCCCCCGGTAGAACAGGATCAGCGCCGCGGGCCAGGGCAGGATCCAGTAATAGATCGGCAGCAGCACGAAGGTCAGGAAGTGGTAGCCGTCGAAGCCCGTGCCCTGATCCTCGGCATAGGTGAAGGTCTCGAAATGGTGATGGATCTGCCAGGCCAGATGCGGCGCGATGGCCAGCGCAAAGGCCGCAAGCCCGGCCCAGGGGGCGATCCCCGACCAGACCTTCCGCGTGCCGGGCAGCAGCGTCGCGATCAGGAGCGTGGCCAGAAGCAGCGCCGAATAGTATTTCGACATCATCGCGATCGCGGCCATCAGCCCGAAGAGCACCCCGCCGATCAGCCGCTGCCGCCCCGTCTCTCCGTTCAGCGCGCGGGCAAAGGCCCAGGCGGTCCAGGGCCAGGTCGGCAAGAGGATCGCATTCATGTTCAGCTTGTCGGCCAGCGTGAGATAGGGAAACGCCAGCGCCTCGAGCGCGACCGCCGCCAGCGCCACCCCGCGTGACAGGCCAAGCGCGCGGCCTAGCGCATAGATCCCGGCAAAGGCCACGCCAAGGTTGATCGCCGCCAGCGCATAGAACGACGCAACCGTGCGCGGCATGACCGCAAACCACAGATGCGCCATCCACGGCAGGAACTGCGGATGCTTGTTCGATCCCATCAGGAAATGCTGCGACCAGGCATAGACCTCGACCATGTCGCCGTATTTGTCGAGGAAGGGCTTGGCGATCACGATCATCAGATACCAGACGAGCGTCTGGGTCAGGATGAAGGCGGCGGGCCGGTCGGTCAGCGGGAAGGGCTGGGACGGGGTCGGTTCGGACACGGGGGGCGCTCCTGTCGGTTCGGGCTGGAAAGAGCACTCTTCCGTCTTGTCGGCAAGCGTGTTTTCCT
>JAGWVA010000046.1 GCA_028875855.1 Paracoccaceae bacterium | reverse complement strand
TGACCTTCGTCATCGCGTGGTGCCGTCATATGACCTCTATGCCCGCGGTGGTGTCGTCACCTTAGGCGATCCGGCGGCGCGGGCATAGGCTCTGTTCATCCCAAAATGGCGAGCCGGGCACCCAAAGGCGCCCGGCGCCTGTCTCACGCCTTCGGCAGGTCGCGCGTCAGCGGGGTGAGCGACCCCATGCGGCCACCCGGCAGCTTCATCGTGGCGCAGGTGCCAGCCGGGACCAGCTTGAACTCGTTGCCCTGATAATCGACCTTCGAGGTGCCCGCGCAGGTCGTGCCGGCGCCGGCAGCGCAGTCGTTCTGGCCCTTGAGGGCGACGCCGTAGCATTTGTCCATGCCGGCGGCATGGGCGGGCGCGGCGAATTGGGTGGCAAGGCCTGCGGCAAGGGCGCCAAGGATCATCAGGCTGCGGGTCTGGGTCGTCATGGGGTCATCCTCCGATGGTGAAGGCTCCATTGCCTTCTGTCCGCATGACGCGGAACCCGGCCATCCGTTACGCCGCTCGGGACAGGATTTCAGAGCCTCACGCAGGCGTGACAGGCCGGGCGCTGCGGCGTGCCGGGCCGCGCCCGTTCCGCCTAGGTCCGGGCCGTCCGCAGTTCCATCGGGCGTTCCTGCACCGGCAGATGGACCAGCGCCGAGAAGGCGCCGACGCCGATGCCGACCCACCAGACCAGCGTGTAGTTGCCATACAGGTCGTAAAGCCGCCCACCCAACCAGACGCCGATGAAGCTGCCAAGCTGGTGCGAAAAGAACACGATCCCGTAGAGCGTGCCCATGTAGCGCACCCCGTAGATCTGCGCGACCAGCCCCGAGGTCAGCGGCACCGTCGCCAGCCACAGCGCCCCCATCGCCAGCGCGAACAGAACCACCGTCGCGGGCGTCATCGGCGTCAGGATGAAGGCCGAGGCGACCATGGTGCGCAGCAGATAGACCCCGGCCAGCAGGTATTTCTTGGAATACCGCTTGCCCAGCCACCCCGCCAGCAGCGTGCCGCCGATATTCGCCACGCCGATGAAGGCGATCGAGGCCGCGCCAAGCGCCGAGGTGGTCGAAATTCCGAAGGCCGCCAGCGGCCCGCGCGGGTCGATCGCGCCGCAGACCTCGGTGACGAAGGCGGGGAAATGCGCGGTGATGAAGCCAAGCTGATACCCGCAGGAAAAGAAGCCAAGGAAGATCAGCGTGAAGCTCGGGTCGCGGAAGGCGCGGGCGACGACCGTCGTCATCGGCTCGACCGCGCCGGCCGCCTGCGGATGCATGGGCGCGTTCAGGAAGGGCAGCAGCAGAAGGCTGCTGAGGATCGCCGCGGCAAAGACCAGGAACACGGTCGCCACCGGCAGATGCGCCAAGAGCACCTCGGCCGCCAGCGGGCCCACGACCTGCCCCAGCGAGCCCGCTGCAGTGGCCAGTCCCAGCGACAGGCTGCGATGTTCCGGTGCGGCGCTCCGCCCGATCAGCGCAAGGATGGTGCCGAAGCCGATGCCCGCGATGCCGAAGCCCACCATCACCTCGTAAAGCTGGTAGGCCGCGGGCGTCGCCGCGCCCGAGGTCAGCACCAGCCCGCCCGCGTAAAGCAGCGCCCCAAGGGTCAGCGCCTTGCGGTCGCCGATCTTTTCCGCCAGCGCGCCGAAGATCGGCTGACCCACGCCCCAGGCAAGGTTCTGGATCGCTATGGCCAGCGAAAAGGCCGACCGGTCCCAGCCGTGAAGCTGGGCCACGGGAAGCTGGAACACGCCAAAGCTGGACCTTATGGCGAAGCTCAGGATCAGCACCACGCTGCCGGCGATCAGAAGCGGGGTGAACAGCGGGCTGCGTGTGGCGGTCATCGGCATCTCCCTTGCGGCGGCGCAAGATGCGGCGCGCTCACGGTTCCGTCAATCGGTCTTTCGTGGCAGGGCGCATCATCTTTCCTGATGGAACGGCCTACGGTATACGGCGGTATGCGCGCGACGATGACCGAGATCTATGACGCCCGCGTGGCCGAGGGACGGCTGCGCCCGGATGCCGCCCAGCGGGCGGTCCTGCCCGAGCTGGAGAAGGTCCGGCTCTGGCTGGAAGAGACATCCACCAAGCGCCGCGGCCTGCTGGGCGGGCTCTTTGCCAAGCCGCCGCAGCCGCCGAAGGGTCTTTATCTCTGGGGCGGCGTCGGGCGCGGGAAGTCCATGCTGATGGACCTCTTCGTCGAGGCCGTCGAGATCGAGCGCAAGCGGCGCGTCCATTTCCATGCCTTCATGCAGGAGATGCAGAAGGGGCTGGAGGCCGCGCGCAAGACCCATGTCGAGGATGCGTTGCAGCCGGTGGCCGAGAAGGTCATCGCCGAGACGCGTCTTTTGTGCTTCGACGAGATGCAGATCACCGACATCGCCGATGCGATGATCGTGGGGCGGCTGTTCCAGAAGCTGTTCGACGCCGGCGTGGTGGTGGTGACCACCTCGAACCGGGTGCCGGACGATCTTTACAAGGACGGGCTGAACCGCCAGATCTTCCTGCCCTTCATCGCCCTGCTGAAAGAGCGGATGGAGGTGCGCGAGCTGGAAAGCGAAACCGACTACCGCCAGCACCGCCTTGCCGGGGCGCAGGTCTGGTTCACTCCGGCCGGCAGCGCGGCGAAGCGGGCGATTTCCGATATCTGGGCGGAACTCACCGGCGGCGACCGGGGGCATCCGCTGCATCTGGCCGTCAATGGCCGCGACGTGGTGCTGGAACATGTCCACAACGGCGTTGCCCGCGTGACCTTCTGGGAGCTTTGCGCCCGCCCGCTGGGCCCCGCCGACTACCTTGCCATCGCCGCGGCTGTGCGGGTTCTGGTGATCGAGGAGATCCCGCACCTGTCGGCGTCGAACTACAACGAGGCGAAGCGTTTCGTGACGCTGATCGACACGCTGTACGAGGCGCGGGTGCGCGTCATCGCCTCGGCCGCGGATGCGCCCGAGCGGCTTTACGTCGAAGGCGAGGGTTCGTTCGAATTCGAGCGCACCGCCAGCCGCCTGCGCGAGATGATGGCCGCCGACTGGGGCTGATCCCGTCGATCAGCCAAGCAGCGCCTGCACCCGGGGAATGACCTCGCGCCCGTATAGCGCGATCGACCGCATCAGCACGTCGTGCGGCATCGGACCCGAGGCGTATTTCAGGTCGAACCGCGCAAGCCCCAGCGTCTTCACGGTATCGGCGATCTTCTGCGCCACGGTTTCGGGCGAACCGACATACAGGGCGCCGTGATCCGCCTCGGCGTCGAACTGGGCGCGGGTCATGGGGGACCAGCCGCGTTCCGCGCCGATGCGGGCATGCAGCTTCTGGTAATGCGGCCAAAGCTGGTCGCGCGCCTCGGCATCCGTCTCGGCCACATGGCCGGGGGAATGGACGCCCAGCGGGCGGGGGGCGTTGCCGATCTGGGCGCAGGCGCGATGGTAAAGGTCCACATGGGGGCGGAACCGCGCGGAAGGGCCGCCGATGATCGCCAGCATCATCTGCACATCCTGCACCACGGCGCGCACGACCGATTCCGGGCTCCCGCCGACGCCGACCCAGACCGGAAGCGGCTGCGCAAGACGCGGGAAGACGGCCTGACCTTTCAGGCCCGCGCGGGTGCTGCCCTGCCAGCTCACCTTCTCTTCGCGCACGAGACGCAGGAATAGATCGAGCTTTTCCTCGAACAGGGTTTCGTAATCCGAAAGGTCGTAGCCGAAAAGCGGGAAGCTTTCGGTGAAGGAGCCCCGGCCAAGGATCACCTCGGCCCGGCCGTTCGAGAGCGCGTTGAGCGTCGAGAACCGCTGGAACACCCGCACCGGATCGTCCGACGACAGCACGGTGACGGCGGTCCCAAGACGGATGCGCGAGGTGCGCGACGCGATGGCGGCCAGCACGATTTCCGGCGCGGAGATCGCGAAATCGGCGCGGTGATGTTCGCCAAGGCCGATGAAATGGATGCCGAGGCTGTCGGCCAGAACGGCCTGATCCACGACGTCGCGCAGGACCTGATCCTGCGGTTTCAGGCGCCAGTCGGGGCCGAGGCTGACATCGCCGAAGGTATCGAGACCGAGCTCAATGGGGCTGGACATGGCGCGCTCCGTTCCGTTTCGCCCGATCTACGCCCGCATGCCCGGCAAGAGAAGACGCAAGCGCGCACAGCGGATGTGTGAAGGCGGGGGCGCTGCCCCCGTCGCCTGCGGCGACTCCCCCGGGATATTTGGGCCAAAGAGAAAGGCTCAGCCGTTGTCCCGAAGCACCCGCCCGGCCAGATAGAGCGAGCCGCAGATCAGCACGCGCGCCTGCGGATGGTCCGCCGCGATGGTCGCCAGCGCCTCGCCGACCGAGCCAGCCTCGGTCGCGGGGACGCCGGCGACACGGGCCGCGGTCGCGGTCTCGGCCGCCGAAAGGGTCGCGGCTTCGCCCGGGATCGAGACGGCGTGGAGCGCCGTCAGATGCGGGGCGAGCGGGCGCATGTAACCCGCGATGTCCTTGGTGTTGAGCATTCCGCAGATCGCGAAGGTCGGTCGGGCGGGCATCGTGGCCAGAGTCGCCGCCACCGCCTGACCGCCGGCTGGGTTGTGGCCGCCGTCCAGCCAAAGCTCGACCTCCGGGGCGCTGTCAACCAGCGGGCCGTGACGCAGGCGCTGCATCCGGGCGGGCCAGAAGGCGCGGGTGACGGCGGCTTCGCAGGCGGCTTCGGGCATGCCCATGTGGCGCAGTGCCATCAGCGCGGCGCCGGCATTCTCGATCTGGTGGGGGCCGGGCAGGTTCGGGAGCGGCAGGTCCAGAAGCCCCGACTCGTCCTGAAAGATCAGCCGGCCGTTCTCGGCCGAGGCATGCCAGTGCTGACCATGGACCAGAAGCGGGGCGCCAAGGCGTTCGGCGCGCGCCTCGATCGCGGCCAGCCCCTCGGGCGTCTGCGGACCGACGACGCAGGGCACGCCGCGTTTCAGGATGCCCGCCTTCTCGCCCGCGATCTCGGCCACCGTATTGCCAAGGTATTGCTGATGGTCGAGCGAGACCGGCGTGATGATCGTGAGCCGTGGCCGGTCCACCACGTTGGTCGCATCGAGCCGCCCGCCAAGGCCGACCTCGAGCAGCGTCGCATCGGCCGGCGTCCGCGCGAAGGCAAGGAAGGCCGCGCAGGTCGTGATCTCGAAGAAGGTGATGGGCTGGCCGCCGTTCGCGGTCTCGCATTCCTCGAGAAGCGCCGACAGGTCGGGTTCGGAAATCAGTTCCCCCGCCACGCGGATGCGTTCGTGGAACCGCGCGAGGTGGGGCGAGGTATAGGCATGCACGCGCTGGCCCGCGGCCTCGAGCCCCGCGCGGATCATCGCCTGGGTCGAGCCCTTGCCGTTGGTGCCGGCGATATGGATCACCGGCGGCAGGGCGCGTTCGGGGTGGTCGAGCGCCGCCAGAAGCCGGTGCACCCGGTCCAGCGTCAGGTCGATCACCTTGGGATGCAGCGACATCAGCCGTTCGAGGATGACGTCGGAGGCGGCGGAACCCGCCGTGCCGGGCTCGGGGGTCACGCTTTTGCGGCTCCGCTGGCGGGTTTCGATGCGTCGGTCGGGGTCGCCGCGTCGGAGCCTTTCGCATCGGACGCAGCCTTGCCCGCGGCATCCGCGTTCGGCGGCGGCAGGTCGCCCTTCACCGCGGGGGGCTGGCCGGTCAGCATCCGGATCATCGCGATCAGCTCGTCGCGGATCGCCTTGCGGTGGGTCACGCGGTCCAGCATCCCGTGATCCAGAAGATATTCCGCCCGCTGGAAGCCCTCGGGCAGCTTTTCGCGGATCGTCTGTTCGATCACGCGCGGCCCGGCGAAGCAGATGAGCGCATTGGGCTCGGCGATCTGCACGTCGCCCAGCATCGCATAGGACGCCGTCACGCCGCCGGTCGTCGGATGCGTCAGCACCACGATGTAGGGCAGGCCCGCCTCCTTCAGCATCTGCACCGCGACCGTCGTGCGCGGCATCTGCATCAGCGACAGGATGCCCTCCTGCATCCGCGCCCCGCCGGCGGCGGAAAACAGGACGAGCGGGCATTTGCGCTTCACCGCCGCCTCTGCCGCCGCGATGATCGCATTGCCGACATACATGCCCATGGAGCCGGCCATGAAGCTGAAATCCTGCCCGGCGGCGACGATCCGGGTGCGGCCGATCTCGCCTTCGGCGACCAGCATCGCCTCTTTCTCGGCGCTGGCCTTCTGGGCGGCCTTCATCCGGTCCGGGTAGCGTTTCTGATCGCGGAAGCCGAGCGGGTCGGCCAGCGGCTCGGGCACCTTCACCTCGGTGAAGATGCCGCCGTCGAACAGCGCCTTGAACCGTTCGCGCGGGCTGATCGCCATGTGATGGTCGCAGGAGCTGCAGACGTTGAGGTTCTCGGACAGCTCCCGGTGGAACAGCATGGTTCCGCATTCGGGGCATTTCGTCCACAGGTTCTCGGGGATCTCGCGGCGCGAGAAGAGCGAGTTGATCTTCGGACGGACGTAGTTCGAGATCCAGTTCATGCTTTCCTTGGCCTTCGGCTGCCGCGTGCCCGGCTGAAATAAGCCGGGGGGCGGGAAATTGCAATCATGGTGGCTGGGCGGCTGCACAGACGGGGCGACGAAAGGTTCCACCGCATTTCCGCCGTTGCGCCACCCGGTCGCCACAATCGACGCCGATTGTTGATCCTCAGACGGGCCCCGAGTCCGTCGTCACGTATTGGAATCGCGTCATGTCGCGTTGGATCGGCTTTGTCACGGTGATCGGCCTTGCCCTGCTGGGGCTGGGATCGGCGGAGACTGCGCGGGCGGCGACGGTCACGCCGGACATGCTTGGCGATACCGTGACGTTCAACTACCTCTATCCCGACACGAGCACAGTCTATACCGGGTTCACGGGCCTGCCCTCGACCCGGACCGTCGTCAACGGGACCAGCGATCAGGTCACCGTCTCTGACCCGTGGTATGGGAGCCTCTTTACCATCAACGTCGATTCCAACTCGATCGTCGTGAAATTCCTGCAGAGCCTGTCCTTCAACCCGGCGACGTTCAGCGGCATCTCGATCTCCGGGATCACGCAGACGATTTCGAGCATTTCGCAAACCGGCGGGCAGGCGGGGATCGTCAGTGTCTCGGGCAACAATGTCCTGTTCAATTTCTCCGGCCTGTCCTTCAATCGGCGGGCCACCATCACCGCCACCCCCCTTTTCGCGCAGATCACGCCGCCGGGCGTCGTTCCTGTGCCCGCAACGCTGCCGATGCTCGGCGCGGGATTGTTGCTCCTTGGCCTGCTCCGCAAGCGCCGCACCGCCTGAGACCTCCGAAAGTCTTGTGCCTTTCAGACGTCGCCGCTATGCGAAAGCGTGGCCGAGCGTGGAGGGGCGAGGATGGCGGCACAGGTCTTCGGGACGGCAGGGACCGTCCGGGACGACAGGGCGGGGGCGATGCGATGATCGCGCTTGCGCGTCGCGCGACGCTTGGCGCGCTGTTTGCCGGAAGTCTTCTGACGCTGGGCGGCTGTGCGCTTCCCTTCATGTCGCCGCCCAATGCGATGACCGTCGCGAACGGAGCGGTGACCATCGTCGGCCCGCAGGGCTTCTGCGTGGATCAGCAATCGAGCCACGACGGCCCGGGTGCGCCCTTCGTCCTGCTGGGAAGCTGTGCCTCGATGGCCGGATCGCCGACGGACCCCAAGCCGCGGATTCAGGCGCTTTTGACCGCGACGGTTTCGGTCGGGTCGAACGGGCCGAGCATCGGAGATGCGAACTGGCGCCAGCTCGTGGCCTATCTGCACTCGACCGCCGGGCGCAAGGCGCAGAGCCGGTCGGGCGACGCCCGGACGGTGAAGATCATCGGCCTTGCGCGGCGGGATGGCGTGGTCATCCTGCATGCGCGCGACACCAGCCCCTTCCCCGGACAGACGGTGACGCCGAACTACTGGCGGGCGCTGTTCGACCTGAACGGCCATATCGTGACGCTGAGCGTCAACGGCGTGCCGCAGGCGCCGTTCCCGGATTCCGCGGGATTGGCGCTGCTGGAAACCTTCGTGGCTTCTGTCCGCGCCGCCAGCGCGCCGCCCGCACCGGCCGCGGGCAGCTGACGCCCCGGGTTCGGCGAGTCGTTAACCCCCGTCCGGCAGGGTGCGTCTTGACGGCGACGTCCGGCGGAACGGACAGGAGGGCGGGCGCAAGATGAACGCGAAAGGCGAAAGCATCGTCGAACAGCTTTTGCAGCGTCAGGCGCTGCGCCGCTGGACGCGCACCGCCGACGAGGTGGCGATGCTCGATCATGCCGGCCTGCGGTCGGTCCGATCGCGGGCGCGGGCGCTGAAGCGTCAGTTGGACCGCGTGATCCACGAAACCGACGACCGGCTGACGCTGCCGATGATCGGCTCCAGCGCGATGCGACGCCCGGCGGGTGCCGATTGGTCCTGGCGGCCGGAGCCGTGGCGTGCGCGGCTGCCGGTTCCCGGCATGGCGGAAATCGGCAACCGGACGGAGGCGGCGCCCGGTGTCACGCTGTTTCACGATTGCCGGCTGAGCGAGCTGAGCCTGCGGCAGATCCGCAACCAGCGCGAGGCCGACCTTGCGCCCTTCGGGATGCGGCTGGATGTCTTTCGCTTCGACGGCAGCTTCCTGTCGCTGGCCATCGGTCTGCCGCCCGCCGCGGTGGCGGGGCTGCGGCGCAAGCATATCATCCGGCTCGACACCATCGTCGAGGTCGAGAAACCGCTGGAGATCTTCGCGCGGTTGAACGTGAAGCACGGACCCAATGTCGAGCAGATCGTGCGGGAACTGCCGCTGGGCGCGCAAGAGGTGATGGTGGAATTCGACCTCGCCCATACGCAGATGAACGAGAAGCGGGTGGAAGGCATGTGGGTGGACCTGATCTTCGAGGGGCCCCGGATGAACCAGATCACCCTGCGCGACGTCACGCTTTGCCGCCGCCCGCGGGCGGAACTTTAGGGGGCCGCGATGAATCTGACCAAGCTGCGGGTGCAGGCCGGCGTCTGGACGGGCGAGGTGACCGACATCGGGGCGGAGCCGCCCGCGCTGGCCGTCACCCATCTCGGTGCCCCCGTCCCGGGGGTGGAGGTGACTCAGGCCGGGGACCGCTGGATCGTCAGCGTGCCGATCCCGGCCGAGGCGCTTTGCGACGGGGTCCAGACGATCCTGATTGCCGACGCCCGCACCGGCGCGCGGCTGGAGGCCATCACGCTTCTGCTGGGAACCCCGCTGGATGAGGACATCCGCGCCGAGGTTGCCCTGCTTCGGGCCGAGCTCGACCTTCTCAAGCGCGCCTTCCGTCGCCATTGCGTCGAGACGATGGGCTAGGGCGGCAGGCGGAAAGGGGGCTGTCTGCCCCCTCGTCGCTGACGCTCCTCACCCCCGAGGATATTTGAGCCAAAGTGAATGCAGGCTCAGGCCCCGGCGCGGATAATCACGGCGGCCTTTTCGGCGATCATGATGGTGGGGGAGTTGGTGTTGCCGCTGGTGATCCTTGGCATGACGCTTGCATCGACCACGCGCAGCCCCTCGATCCCGCGCAGGCGCAAATCGGGCGTGACCACGGCGCCGTCGTCGGTGCCCATGCGGACGGTGCCCACGGGATGGAAGATCGTCGTGCCGATGCGGCCCGCGGCCTCGGCCAGGTGGTGGTCGTCCTGCGCCTGCGGGCCGGGCTTGAATTCCTCGGGGCGGTATTTCGCCATCGGCTCCTGCTCCATGATCCGCCGCGTCAGCCGGATCGCCCGCGCCGCCGTCAGCCGGTCGCCGGGGGTCGAGAGGTAATTGGGCTGGATCACCGGCGCCGCGGTCGGATCGGGCGCCGAGAGCCGCACCGTGCCGCGGCTTTCCGGCCGCAGGTGACAGACCGAGGCGGTGATCGCCGGGAACGGGTCGAGATCGCCCCCGAAGGCCTCGAGCGAGAGCGGCTGGACGTGATATTCGAGGTCGGGCGTCGCCATGTCGGGCGAGGATTTGGCAAAGGCGCCAAGCTGGGACGGGGCCATCGACATCGGCCCCGACCGTGTCAGCGCGTATTGCAGCCCGATCCGCGCCTTGCCGACGAGCGAATTCGCCATCGTGTTCAGCGTCTTCGCCCCCGTCACCTTCCAGGCGCAGCGGATTTGCAGGTGGTCCTGCAGGTTGCCGCCGACGCCCGCGGCATCGTGCACCACGGGCAGGCCCATGTCCTGCAGATGCTGCGCGGGGCCGATGCCCGACAGCATCAGGATCTGCGGCGAGCCGATGGAGCCCGCAGAGAGGATGACCTCGGCCGCCGCGCGTTCCTCGCGCAGTGCGCCATTCTGGCGGAAGCGAACGCCGACGACGCGGCGGCCCTCGAGGATCAGCCTTTCCGCCTGCGCATGGGTTTCCACCTTGAGGTTGGGCCGGTTCCGTGCGGGCCGCAGGAACCCCTTGGCCGTGTTCCAGCGCCAGCCCGCGCGCTGGTTCACCTTGAAGTAGCCGACGCCTTCGTTGTCGCCGGTGTTGAAATCGTCGCTGGCCGGAATCCCCGCCGCCTGTGCCGCGCGGGACCAGTCGTCCAGCACGTCCCAGCGCAGGCGCTGCTGTTCCACCCGCCATTCGCCGCCCGCCCCGTGCAGATCGGAGGCGCCGCCAAAGTAATCCTCGGATTTCAGGAAATAGGGCAGCACGTCGTCCCAGCCCCAGCCGGTGTTGCCCATCTGCCGCCAGCCGTCGTAATCGGCGGCCTGCCCGCGCAGGTAAAGCATCCCGTTGATCGACGAGCATCCCCCCAGCACCTTGCCGCGCGGATAAAGCAGCTGCCGCCCGCCCAGGCCGGGTTCGGGCGCCGTCTTGAACATCCAGTCGGTGCGGGGATTGCCGATGCAGTAAAGATAGCCGATCGGAACATGGATCCAGGGGTATGTGTCCTTGCCCCCCGCCTCGAGCAGCAGGACGCGGTTCTTGGGGTCCTCGCTCAGGCGGTTCGCCAGAACGCAGCCGGCGGACCCGGCCCCCACGATGATGTAATCCCAATCAGACATGCATGGTCCTCCCCTGCGCGGACGTTAGGGGTCGGGATGCCGCCCGGCAAGCCTCTGACGCGGCGTTCGGCGTGACAACGATGCCGCAGCCCGGCAGGATCGCGCCACATCCGGGAGGCAGGTTCACATGACGCTTTATCCGCATCTTCTTCAGCCGCTCGACCTTGGTCACGTGGTTCTGCCGAACCGCGTGTTGATGGGGTCGATGCATACGAACCTGGAAGAGACGGGCGACTGGAACCGGGTGGCGGAGTTCTACGCCACCCGCGCGCGGGGCGGCGTGGCCCTGATGGTCACGGGCGGCATGGCGCCCAACCGCGAGGGCGGGGTGTTTCCCGGTGCGGCGGGGCTGTTCACGCCGCAAGACATCGCCAACCACCGCGTGGTGACGGACCGGGTGCATGACGCCGGCGGCCGGATCGCCATGCAGATCCTGCATGCGGGCCGTTATGCCTATGGGCCGGATTGTGTTTCCGCCAGCGCGGTGAAATCGCCGATCTCGCCCTTTGCGCCCAAGGAACTGGACGAGGACGGGATCGAAAAGCAGATCGCCGACATCGCCACCGCCGCCGCCCGCGCGCGCGAGGCGGGCTATGACGGGGTCGAGGTCATGGGGTCGGAGGGCTATTTCCTCAACCAGTTCCTTGTGACCCATGTGAACCGCCGGACCGACCGCTGGGGCGGCAGTCTCGAGAACCGCCAGCGCCTGCCGGTCGAGGTGGTGAAGCGCGTGCGGCAGGCGGTCGGGCCGGATTTCATCGTGATCTACCGGATTTCGCTGATCGACCTTGTGCCGGAGGGGCAGACCTTCGACGAGGTGCTGCAACTGGCCGCAAAGATCGAGGCGGCGGGGGCCAGCATCCTGAATACGGGCATCGGCTGGCACGAGGCGCGGGTGCCGACGATTGCGACCTCGGTCCCGCGGGCGGCGTTCGCCTGGGTCACGAAGAAGCTGATGGGGCATGTGGGAATCCCGGTCATCACCTCGAACCGGATCAACACGCCCGAAGTGGCCGAGGCGGTTCTGGCCGAGGGCTGCGCCGACATGGTCAGCATGGCGCGGCCCTTCCTCGCCGACCCGGATTTCGTCGCCAAGGCCGCGGCCGGGCGGGCGGCCGAGATCGCGCCCTGCATCGCCTGCAACCAGGCCTGTCTGGATCATACCTTCGGGGGCAAGATTTCCTCGTGCCTCGTCAATCCGCGCGCCTGTTTCGAGACGGAACTGCCGACCGGCCCCGCGCCCGTGGCCAAGACGGTTGCCGTCGTCGGAGCGGGTCCCGCGGGGCTCGCGGCGGCGCTGGCGGCCGCGGAACGGGGGCATCGCGTGACCCTGTTCGAGGCCTCGGACGAGATCGGCGGGCAGCTGAATATGGCAAAACAGGTTCCCGGCAAGGAAGAGTTTCACGATCTCGTGAAGTGGTTCGCCACAATGTTGGAAACGACCCGGATCGACCTGCGGTTGCGAACGCGCGCCACGGCCGCGCATCTTGCGGCGTTCGACGAGGTGATCGTGGCGACGGGCGTGCTGCCGCGCGACCCCGGCATCCCCGTGCAGGACGGCGCGCATGTCCTGAGCTATGTCGATGTGCTGCGCGGCGCGCCCGTCGGCAAACGCGTTGCCATCGTGGGCGCGGGCGGCATCGGTTTCGATGTGGCCGAATACCTGGTGGAGGCGGAGAGCCCCACGCTGCACCTTGAGGAATGGTTGCAGACCTGGGGCGTGGCCGACCCGGCAACGGCGCGCGGGGGGCTTGCCCCCGAAGGCCCGCGCCCGACCCCGCCTGCCCGGACCGTCACGCTTCTTCAGCGCAAGTCCGAAAAGCCGGGCCGGCGGCTGGGAAAGACAACCGGCTGGATTCACCGCGCGAGCCTTCAGATGAAGGGCGTGCAGATGATCGGGGGTGTGAACTACGAGCGGATCACCCCCGAGGGCATCGTGGTCAGCCATGGCGCAGGGCGCGAAAATCCCACGCTGATCCCCGCCGATACCGTGGTCCTGTGCGCCGGGCAGGAGCCGTTGCGCGATCTGGCCGCGGCGCTCGAGGCGGCCGGAAAGCCCTGCCACATCATCGGCGGCGCAGACGTCGCGGCAGAGCTGGACGCCAAGCGGGCGATCAATCAGGGAACAAAAATCTCCTTAAAGTTGTAGCGAAATTTCCCATTCGTAACCTGCCCTTAAGCTTGCGCAGCAATACCTCTGTTCTGACCGCCCCGTTTCGCAATCTTGCCTGATTTGAACCCGAAAAGATCGGTGGGGTGCAGGTACGAATAGGGTTTACGATGGACAGACTAACCGAGATGGAGGCCTTCGCCACGGTCGTTGATCAGGGCGGATTCACGGATGCGGCACGCAAGATGGGGATTTCCAAATCTGCCGTGTCCAAACATGTTTCCGCACTGGAAGCCCGGCTTGGCGCCCGCCTGCTGAACCGCACCACCCGCCGCGTCTCGCCAACCGAGATCGGCCTTGCCTATTATGACCGCGCGCGCCGCGTTCTCAACGACGCGGGCGAAGCGGACGCCCTTGTCACCTCGATGCAGACCGCGCCGTCGGGCCTGCTGCGCATTTCGGTCGCGACGGATTTCGGCGTGAACCTGCTTTCGCCCGTGCTGGGGGAATTCCTGCTGGAATATCCCGACATCACGGTGAACATGGTTCTCAACAACCGCTATGTGGAACTGATCTCCGAAGGTTTCGACATGGCGATCCGCATCGGCGAACTGGAAGACAGCTCCCTGCGCGCCCGCAAGCTGACCGAAACCACCAAGCGGATGATCGCCGCGCCCAGCTATTTCAGCCGCTTTGGCCGGCCGGAAAAGATCGACGATCTGAACACGCATCGCCTGCTGCACTATTCCAACCAGGCGAACGGCAACGTCTGGAAGCTGACCGCGCCTTCGGGCGAAAAGCGGCAGGTCCGCTCGGCCGGCGGTCTGACGGTGAACGACGGCCAGTCGCTGCTGCATGCGGCGATCTCGGGCCTTGGCATCGCCTATCTGCCCAGCTTCCTTTACGCGCAGCCGATGAAGGAAGGCCTTGTCGAAGAGGCCATGCCGGGTCTGCCGGTCGATGTGCAGGGTATTTACGCCGTTTACCCGCCGGGCCGGTTCATCCAGCCGAAGGTGCGTGCCTTCATCGACTTCCTTGCCCGCAAGTTCGCCGACAAGGGCCCCGAAAACTGGTAAGCGCCAGGTCCCCGATCGTACCCTAGGGGGTCGAGGTCAGAACGGCCTCGACCCTTCGGTTCATGCGCCGACCCGCATCGGTCAGGTTCGTCGCACGCGGCGAAAGATAACCCACGCCTTCCGCCGAAAGCTGTGACTTGTCCACGCCGTAGCGCTGGACCAGTTGATCCATGACCGACCGCGCCCGTTCCCGCGACAGCGCGATATTCGCGGCAAGCCCGCCCGAATCGTCGGTATGCCCGACCAGTGTCACCTCGCGCTTCGGGTCCGCCTTCAGCCAGTCCGCCAGCGCCGAAAGCGACGGGTAATCCCCCGGCGCAAGGCCGCCAGCGCCGCTCTTGAACCGCAGCCCATCCAGCGTGACCGCACCGTTCGCCACCAGCGCGGCGCCAAGCGATCCCGCCGTGTCGGGCGTCGTCGTGCCTGCGCGCGTGGCGTCGGATGCCTCGGGCTGCGGCGGTTGTGGCCCTGCCGCAGCAAGAACGGGATCGCGCCCGATCTGCGTGAGCTGAACATAGCCCGCCCCGGAACTGCGGCTGACCATCAGGGCCACGTATTCCGGCCCCTTGGCCCCCGGACGCTCGGCTGCAAGGTAGCGGAAATCGCCAAGGTCCACATGCATGTCGGGCTCGGGCAGCAGCACCATGCCGTAGCGGAAGTCATAGCCGCCGCAGGCCTGCGTGCTGCATTCATAGAGCACCGCGAAGCCTTGCCCGATCAATTGCGCCCGAAGCGGGCTGAGGATTTGCAGCGTCGTCTCGGTCGTCGTCTGAAGCCGCCACGCGATGCGGGTCAGCGGGCCTTCGACCGGCAAGGTCTTCATCTGCCCATCCTTCCACGCCCCGACCGGCAGTTGATAGCTGCCAAGCGCTTCGTCCCGCCGGTTCGTGACCGTGGCAGGGGCGGGGAACGTGAAGTCGAGCGCCCCCGCGAGGGTCGGCAACAGCAGCAGACAGGCCGCAATCAGGGCCCGGCCTGCCCTCACCGCGCCTGCCCGTGATAGGCGTCGTTGGGCTGCATGTCGGTGGCCGCGGCGACGCGGTTGGTCATGTTGAAGAACCCCGCGACCGAGGCGATATCCCAGATGTCGCGGTCCGAGAAACCTGCCGCGCGCAGGAAGGCGCGGTCTTCCTCGTCCATCTTGGCAGGCGTCTCGGTCAGCTTCTCGACGAAGGCCAGCATGGCGCGGTGCCGGTGCGACAGCGGAATGGCGCGCCAGTTCATCACCATCGCTTCGCCCAGCTTCGGGTCGCCCGACAGCTCGCGCACCGCCGCGCCGTGGGCGACCTGACAATACCAGCAGCGATTGACCGACGACACGACCACCGCGATCATCTCGCGTTCCAGCTTCGACAGGCCGCTGTCGGCCAGCATGAGGTCGTTATACATCGCCGTGAAGGCATTCAGCTTGGCGATGTCGAAGGCATAGGCCTTCAGCACGTTCGGCACCATGCCCAGCTTTTCCTCGCAGATGCGGAAATACTTGGCGGTCGCCTCGGGAAGCGGATCGACCATCGGCAGGTCGAGGGCGGTGGGAAGGGCGTCTTTCGTCACGGGTCAGGCCTGTTTCATGCGGTAGTGATACTGTCCCACAACCTCCATGCCGAGGGAAGCATAGAGCGCGCGCGCGCCCGCGTTCGCCTCGGTCACGACGAGTGAAAATGTCGTGGCGCCGTTTGCCGCAGCCCAGTTCGCCGCCGCGCGCAGCATGTGCCCGGCAGCGCCTCGCCGGCGCAGCCCGGGCAGCACCTCCAGCGCATGGAGCATGGCGATTCCCTCGTGGATCGCAACGAAGCCGGTGCCCGCCGGGCGGTCGTCGGCGCGGGCGAACAGGCTGGTCTTCGGTCCCGTAACCCGATCCATCACGGCCCAGCGGTCCGGGCCGATGTGACCCTCAGCCCAGATCTCGCGCTGGACCGCCAGCGGCGGCCAGACGGTGAAGGCCGCGAGGTGCGGCACCTCGCCCGTCAGCCGCTCGACCGGCGCGGCATAGACCACGACGGGATCGACCACCGCATATCCGGCCTCGGCCAGAAGCGCGTCCGTCTCGGGCGCCTCGCCGGCGATCTGGACCAGCGGCGGCTGCCCCAGCCGTGCCTGCGCGGCCTCCATCACCGGCAGATCGGCGGCGGTCACCGGCCCCTCGGCGCTTGCGGCCGAGACGCGTTTGCCCCCGCCGCGCCCCTCGCGGATCAGCCATGGCCCCACCCGGTGGAGCGCGGCCGCCGGCCATGTGGCTTCGATCGTGCTGCGAATCTCGGGCGTCACGCTGTCTCCACCATCGCCGACAGCCGCAGCATCGCCGCATCCAGCCGCACGGCATCCGTGCCGCGCACGACGAGGTTCGTGCCATAGACGCCGTCGCGCACGAAGGGATAAGAGCCGAAGGACAGGTCGGGGAACTCTGCCGCCAGCGCGCCAAGGGCGGTGGCGATCTCGCCCTCGCCCCGCATCACGCGGATGTTCTGCGACAGGAGCGGATCGCCCCCCGTCAGCGTCGGCAGGACCGAGGCGACCATCGCCTCGAAGACGGAAGGCACGCCCGCCATGACATGCACGTTCCCAAGGCTGAAGCCCGGCGCGCGGCTTACCGGGTTGTCGATCAGCCTGGCGCCATCGGGGATCCGCGCCATGCGCAGCCGCGCCGCGTTCAGTTCGGTCTCCGTCTGGGCGTAATGGGCGGCAAGGATCGCGCGGGCATCGTCGCGCACGTCGATCGTCACGCCGAAGGCGGCGGCGATGGCATCGGCGGTGATGTCGTCATGCGTGGGCCCGATCCCGCCCGAGGTGAACACATGGTCATGGGCCGCCCGCAGCGCGTTCACCGCCGCGACGATGGCGGGCTGCTCGTCCGCGACGACGCGGGCCTCTTTCAGCACGATGCCGTGGCGGGTCAACTGCCCGGCAAGGTGGTGCATGTTCGAATCGCGCGTGCGGCCGGACAGGATTTCGTCGCCGATGACCAGCATGGCGGCCGTTGGGTTCGGCATCTCTTTCTCCCTCTTGGCTTGAACGCGGTATAGGCCGCGCCGATGCCGCTTTCAAACCCGAAGGCGCGGGTCTGGCCAAGCCGGGCGGTTTTGACTATCTAAAGGCTCGGAATTCAGGAAAGTCAGAGGCCCGAATTGGACGAGACGCGGGGCCGCATCACGCGGGACGGCATCAGGATTTACGAGGCGGAGGATTTCGCCGGGATGCATGCGGCCGGGAAACTGGCGGCGCAGATCCTTGACGAGGTGGCCGACCTCGTCGAGCCCGGCGTCACGACCGAGGCGCTGGACGCCTTCATCGAACGCCGCGTGACCGAACTGGGCGCGATCTCGGCCACCATCGGCTACAAGGGCTACAAGCACGCCTCGTGCATCAGCGTGAACCATGTCGTCTGCCACGGCATTCCGGGGTCGAAGGTGCTCAAGGACGGCGACATCCTGAACATCGACGTGACGGTGATCCTAGACGGCTGGTTCGGCGACACCAGCCGGATGTATGTCGCGGGCGCGCTGAGCCGCAAGGCCGAGCGGCTGATTCAGGTCACCCATGACGCGCTGTTCAAGGGGATCGAGGCGGTCAGGCCCGGCGCGACCTTCGGCGACATCGGCCACGCGATCCAGAGCTTTGTCGAGGCCAACCGCATGAGCGTGGTGCGCGATTTCTGCGGCCACGGTCTGGGCCGCGTGTTCCATGCGCCGCCGAACGTCCTGCACTATGGCCGCGCAGGCAGCGGGCCGGTGCTGGAAGAGGGCATGTTCTTCACGATCGAGCCGATGGTGAACCTTGGTCGGCCAGAGACGAAGGTGCTGCCCGACGACTGGACGGCGGTGACGCGTGACAAGTCCCTGTCGGCGCAGTTCGAACATTCCGTGGGCGTGACCGCGACGGGATGCGAGATCTTCACCCTGTCGCCCGCCGGCCGGTTTCATCCGACCTGGCGCTGAGCGTCATCGTTTCGCGGGAACCGTGCCTGCGTGCAGCGTATCGGTCAGCGCATCCATGATCTGGTCGGGATGGGTATAGGGCAGGCTGTGCGTCGCGCCCGGAAGCTGCACCTGGCGCGCGCTGCGATTGATCTGCGTCAGCCGGCCCATTGCCGATAGCGGGATGATCCTGTCCGCCTCGCCCCAGACCGCGACGATCGGCAGGCCGGTATCGGCCAGACGCCGATGCGGCAGGGCCATGTCCTCTTCCATCATGTTGCGCAGGCTCGACAACACGGCGGGCAGCGTGCCGCGGATGCCCATCTCGCCCGCGACGCGGGTGGTGAAATCGGGCAGCGCGGGATCGGGCGGCAGGCTTTGGTCCACGCCGCGCCGGTGCATCACGCCGCCCAGCAGCCGGATTGCCCATTCGCCCACCACGGGCGCCTCGGCGCAGAAGGTCAGGAAGCGGCTCATTCTGTGGCCAAGGCCCACGGGCGCGATCAGCATCAGCCGATCTACCCGTTCGGGGTGATCGACGGCAAAGGCCGTGGCGATGGCGCCGCCCATCGAATAGCCCAGAAGGGTGACCGAGCGGTTCACCTCGAGCGCGGTCAGAAGCTCGTCCAGTTGCTGCACGAAAAAGGCCCGGTCCTGCCGCCCCGCGGGGCGGTCGGACAGGCCGCGGCCATACAGGTCATAGGTCAGCACGCGCAGGCCAAGCCCGGTCAGCCGGTCCACCAAAGGCCGCCAGATATAGCTGGGCGTCGTCAGCCCGTGGATGCACACGACCACGTTCCCGCGCGATGGCCCGTGCCATTCGTAATAGGTCACGCCGTCCGTCAGTTCGACGAAATCCCCCGTCGCCTCGCGCCGGGCGCGTGCATCCATCGGCGGGCGTCGCAGTTCCACCACGAAGGGGGTGACGATCAGACCCAGAAGAACAAGGAACAGGAACCAGATCATCGACGGCGTGCGACCTCCAGGATGTAGCGGGCGGTCATCAGGTCCAGATGCGCGCCGCCGCCGTTCTTGGCGATGGTGATGTCCGAGGCCGAGCGCCGGGCGAAGCTGCCCCCCCCCAGGTCGTAGAAATCGGCCAGCACCGCACCGGGCGCGATCGCGCCGCTGTGCAGGGGGATCTTCAACTCGCCGATATGTTCCAGCGTCGTTTCGCGGCTGTCCACGAAAAGCCGTGCGCGTTGCAGGGTGCGGTCGTCCACCTCGCGCATGTCGGGGCGGTAGGCGCCGATCAGGTCAAGATGGGTGCCGGGGCTGAGCCAGTCGCCCCGGATCAGCGGCTCGGTCGCCATCGTGGCCGTGCAGATGATGTCGGCTGCCGCGACGGCGCCCGGAAGGTCATGGGTGATCGTCATCCCCGGCACCGTGGCGGCAAAGCGCGATGCCCCTTCGGCCGAGCGGTTCCAGACGATGAACTGCGCGCCCGGAAAAGCCGAGCCGTAAGCCTCGACCATCGAGCGTGCGACCGCGCCTGCGCCCACCAGCAGGATCACGCGGCTGTCGGGGCGGGCGAGCTTCTTTGCCGCCAGAAGGCTGTCGCCCGCGGTCTTCCACTTGGTGACAAGGCCGAAATCCACCAGCGCCTCCAGCACGCCGATGTCTTCGGAAAAGAGGCAGACCGATCCGTTGACCGAGGGCAGGCCGTTGGCCGGGTTGCCCGGATAGATCGTGGCCGACTTCACCGCGATCCCCATCCCCGCGATCCAGGCCGACCGGGACAGAAGCGTGTTCTTGCCCTGTTGCAGCAAGGTGTCGCCGATCTTCGCGCGCGGCATCCGGTGACCGGCTTCCAGCGCCTCCGTCAGGCCGGACCAGCTCAGCTGCGGCTCGATCTCGGGGCCGATCATCTTCACGGTCATGCCGCTTCCCCTTCGCTCAGCAATCCCTCGGCCACCAGACGGTCGGCCCAACCCTGCGGCCCGTCAAACAGGTGGGTCTGCCATCCGCGGGCTGCCGCGGCGGCGATGTTCTCGGGCCGGTCGTCGGTGAACAGAAGCGCGCCCGGCGCGATCCCGCAATCCGCTTCCACCATTTCGTAGATCCTTGCGTCCGGTTTCGTCACCTGCATGTGGCCCGAGACGTATTTGCGGTCGAATTCCTCAAGAAACGGATAATGCCGGAGCGCCAGATCGAAACTGCCCACGCCGAAATTCGTCAGCGCGAAGACCGGGACGCCACGGTGGCGAAGCGCGCGCAGAAGGCGGATCGACCGGGGAATCTCCGGCGTCGCAAGGTCAAGCCAGCGGTCGTGCCAGTGGCGGATTTCCTCGGCGAGGTCGGGATGGGCCTCGGCGGTTTCATAGACCGTCGCGCGGAAATCCGCGCCGCGATCGATCCGGTCGTTCATCTCGTGAAGGTCGATGCGGTCGAACAGCGCCCGCCGCCGCGCCTCGCCGAACACCCGGTCGTAATAGCGTTCGGGTTGCCATTCGATCAGCACGTTGCCGATGTCGAAAACCACCGCCTCGGGCCGGGTCATGCGGATGCCTCTTTGCGTGCCGCGGTCAATTCGCGGTCGAGCGCATCCAGAAAACGCGAGCGGTCCGCCTTTGTAAAGGGCCTGCCGCCGCCCTGCCGGAACGGATCGGCGGCGCGCAGGTCGGCCATCAGGTCGCGGGTCGCCAGCAGTTGTCCGATGTTGGCGGGCGTGAAGACCTCGCCGTTGTGGCGCAGCACCCGCGCCCCGGCGGCCACGCATTTCGCGGCCAGCGGAATATCCCCGGTCACCACCACGTCGCCACGCCCGGCGCGGTCGGCGATCCACTTGTCGGCCTCGTCCGGGCCGTCGGGGACATAGACCATCTGCACCAGCGGATTGGCCGAGGGGCGCAGGCCGCCGTTCGACACGAAGGCCAGCGCCACGCCCTGCCGCGTCGCGACCCGCTCGGCCTCGGCCTTCACCGGGCAGGCATCGGCATCGACATAGATCACGCGAACAGCGCGTCGGCATGGAAGGCCATGTGGTCCTCCATGAAGGTCGAAACGAAGAAGTAGCTGTGGTCGTAGCCCTTCTGCATCCGGAAGGTCGCCGGCTGCCGCCGCGTGGCGATGGCCGAAATCAGCGCCTCGGGCATCAGCAGGTCGATGAACTGGTCGCTGGTGCCCTGATCGATGAGCAGGGGACCGTCGAAGCCGCGTTTCTTCATGAGAAGGGTCGCGTCATGCGCGGCCCATTTCGTCTCGTCCGCGCCAAGATAGGCGGTGAACTGCTTGCGCCCCCAGTCCGAGGCCGCGGGATGCGCGATCGGCGCGAAGGCCGAGACGGAACGAAACCGTCCCGGAAAGGCCATCGCCAGCGTCAGCGCGCCATGCCCGCCCATCGAATGGCCGGAGATCGCCTGAAGTTCTTCCGCAACCGGGAAGGCGTTGAACAGAAGCCGCGGCAGTTCCTCGGCCACGTAGTCCCACATGCGGAAGTGCTTCGACCACGGCGCCTCGGTCGCGTTCACGTAAAAGCCCGCGCCCTGCCCAAGGTCATAGGCGGCGTCATCGGCCACCCCTTTGCCGCGCGGCGAGGTGTCGGGGAAGACGACCGCGATGCCCTGCTCGGCCGCCCATTGCTGCGCGCCCGCCTTCACCATCGCATTCTCATGCGTGCAGGTCAGGCCCGACAGATACCACAGGACCGGAACCGGCCCCTCCTGCGCGGCTTCGGGCAGGAACAGGCCAAAGGTCATGTCGCAGCCGCAGGCGTCGGACGCGTGGGTATAGACGCCCTGCACGCCGCCAAAGGCGCGGTTCTCGGAAAGGGTTTTCATCGTTTCCTCCGTCAGGCAGAGACGATCCACGCGATGACGCCAGAGACGGTCAGCACGGAAAACGCCGTGGATATCAGGATCGAGGCGGACACCCGCTGCGGCGCCACCCCGTAGTGCTGGGCAAGGATATAGGTGTTGCCCGCCACCGGCAGCGAGGCCGCCGCGATCATCACATGCGCGGCGAAGCGTTCCACCGGAAAGATCATCAGCGCCGCGACCGCGACCGCCGCCGGATGCAGCGCGAGCTTGCAGAACGACAGCCAGGCCGCGACCTCGACCCGCTCGGCGGATCGGGCGGCAAGCGAGGCGCCGATGGCGAACAGCGCGCCGGGGGTCGCCGCGCCGCCAAGGATGCCCATGAAGTCGTTCACCGGACGCGGCACCGCGGCACCCGTCGCCGACCACGCAAGGCCAAGCGCCATCGACACGATCATCGGGTTCTTCAAGAGGCCGACGACCAGCACCTTGAGCACGCCAAGGCTGACGCGCCCCTCGCGCGCGGCGGTGATCATCAGGGTGATGACGCTGGAGAAGACGATCATGTCGATGGTCAGCACCATCAGTTCCGGCCCCGCGGCCTTCGGGCCCAGCAGCGCGATCAGCAGCGGCACGCCCAGAAAGCCCGTGTTGCCGCAGACGGCGCACTGCGCCTCGACCGCCGCTTCGGCCATGCTGACGCGGCGCAGCTTGGCGACGACGAAGGCAAGGATATAGACCGTGGTGCAGGCGGTCAGGTAGGCCAGCACGAAGGGGGTCGAGTAGATCTCGCCCAGCGACAGGTTCGAGGCGAACTTGAACAGCATGGCCGAGAGCGCGAAGTAGAAGACGAACTTGGTGATGCCCGCCACGCCCTCTTCGCTGAGGAACCGGCTGCGCCCGGAAAGATAGCCCACGCCGATCAGCGCGAAGAAGGGCAGGACGCGGATCAGAACCTCGATCATGCTGTGTCGTCCTTCCTTCGGGTCAATCGGGGCCATTGGCCGGGTCAGGTCAGCCCTGTCGGGATATGTGCGGCGGACCGAAAGGGCAAGGGCCGCGCGTCAGTCGCGGGGCGCGAGCAGCGTCATGATCTCGGCCAACGGCTTCTTCACCTTCGCGGCGGCAGGCACGGTGGCGCCTTCGGCGGGATAGCCCACGGGCAGGATCATCACCGCCTTTTCCGAACCGGGACGGCCGCACAGCGCGGACAGGAATTTCATCGGGTTCGGCGTGTGTTCCAGACAGACCAGCCCCGCGTGATGAATCGCCGCGATCAGGAAGCCGGTGGCGATGCCGACGCTTTCGGGCACGTAGTAATTCTTGCGCCGACTGCCGTCCGGGTTCTCGCCCCAGCGTTGGGCGAAGACGACGATCAGCCAGGGCGCGATCTCCAGATGCGGCTTGGACACGCCGGTGCCGATCGGCTCCAGCGCGCGCAGCCATTCATCGCCCGCGCCCCCGCCATAGAAGGCGCGTTCCTCGTCCTCCGCCGCCGCCCGGATGCGGGATTTCAGCGCCGGATCGGAGATCGCCGCGAAATGCCACGGCTGGTGGTTGGCGCCCGACGGCGCGCTGCCGGCCGTGGCGATGCAGGCCGCGATCACCGCCGCATCCACCGGCCGGTCGGAGAAGTCGCGCACCGAATGCCGCCGCCGCATCCTGTCGCGGAACGCCTCGACCGCCGCCAGCGACTCTTCGGGCGTCAGGTCCAGCCGGTCGGGCAGCGGCAGCGGGCGATAGATCGGCGTGTCGGTCATGGCTCCCCCTTGGCGGGGGATCAGCCGCCGCCGATCAGAACCCCGGTCGCAAAGACCAGAGCACCGCCCAGAACGACTTGCAAGGCCGCGCGGAAAAAGGGCGTTTCCATGTAGCGCTTCTGGATCCAGGCGATGGCCCAAAGCTCGATCACCACGACGACGAAGGCGATGATCGTCGCCGTCCAGAAATCGGGGATGAGATAGGGCAGCGCATGGCCAAGCCCGCCCACCGCCGTCATCACGCCCGAGGCGATGCCGCGCTTGAGCGGGCTGCCGCGCCCCGAGATTTCGCCGTCGTCGCCCACGGATTCGGCAAAGCCCATCGAAATGCCCGCCCCGACCGCCGAGGCAAGGCCGACCAGCAGCGTCTGATGCGGGTCGCGGGTGGCGAAGGCGGCGGCGAAGACCGGCGCGAGGGTGGAGACCGACCCATCCATCAGCCCCGCGACGCCCGGCTGCACCCATGTCAGCACGAACTGGCGATGCGCGGCGCGTTCTTCCTCGCTTTTCGCGTCCTGGTCCACGTGGTCCTGCTTCAGCTGCTCGGCCAGTTCGCCGTGATGCGACTCTGCCGTTGCCAGATCGCCCAGCAGCTTCCGGGTCGAGGCGTCCTGAGTCTGCGCGGCGGCCTTGCGGTAGAACCGTTCGGCCTGCTGTTCCATCGCCTCTGCCTCGTCCCGGATCGTGTCGATCCCGAGGTTCTCGACCAGCCAGACGGGCCGACGCGCGTAAAAGCCCGCCACATGTTCGCGCCGCAGCAGCGGGATCGTGTCGCCGAAGCGGTCCCGGTGCAGTTCGATCAGGCGGCGGCGGTGTTCGTCCTCTTCCTTGGCCATCCCGTCGAAGATCTTGGCCGAGGCGGGAAAATCCGCCCGCAGCCGCTGCGCATAGGTCCTGTAGATCTGGGCGTCGTCCTCTTCCGACGAAATCGCAAGCGCGAGGATTTCCTGTTCGCTCAGATCGGAGAAGCGGCGGCGGCTGGACACACCGGGGATCATTCGAAGGCTCCGTGATTAGAATGTTTCTAAACTAGCAGGTCCATCGGAAAGCTCAACCCCGCGCCCGCCTCTGCGCCCCGGTTTTCTCCGCCGCGCTTGCCCGAAGTGAACCATGCTGTTTATAGTTTGCATGGGGAGGGACCGATGCCGACACTGAACGCCTGCATCAAGAAAGGGCGGAAATACGATCAGGTTCTTGACGGAGCCCGAACCGTGTTCCTGCGCGATGGTTACGAAGGTGCGAGCGTCGATGACATCGCGCGCGAGGCGGGCGTGTCCAAGGCAACGCTTTACAGCTATTTCCCCGACAAGCGGTTGCTGTTTCTGGAAGTCGCGCGCCACGAATGCGCGCGGCAGGCGGATGCGGCGGTGGAACTGACCGACATGACCGCGCCCCCGCGCGACGTGCTGACGGCGGCGGCGCGGCGGATCACGGGGTTTTCCACCTCGGATTTCGGTCAGCGCATGTTCCGCGTCTGCGTGGCCGAAAGCGACCGCTTCCCCGAGCTGGGCCGCGCCTTCTACGATTCCGGCCCGCTTTTGGTGCGGCGGCGTCTGGCGGATTACATGCGCACCGCCGCCGCGCGGGGCGATCTGGTGATCCCGGACATCGACCTTGCCGCCGACCAGTTCGCCGAACTGTGCAAGGCAGGCATCCATGCCAAGCTGATCTTCGGCGCCGCCGCTTGCAGCAAGGAAGACATCGAACGCACGATCGAGGGCGCGGTGGACATGTTCCTTGCCCGTTACGGGGCCCGCGCGGCCTAGGCCTTGTCGCGCACCTGCAGGTGGTTGCCGCTGCCCTGCTTGACCTCGAACCGGCCCGTCTTGCGGATCAGGTCCGACAGCTTGCCGCTGCCGTAGGTGCGCACGTCGAATTCCGGGTTGGCCTGCGTGATGAACTGCCCGATCTGGCCCAGCGAATACCATTCCTCGTCCGTGCCGATCGCCTTCATCGCGCCAAGGATCAGGGGGATCGCCTTGCTGGGCGGCTCTTTCTTCGGGGCAACCTCGCCCTTCGCACCATCGCCCGAGGCATCCTCGGCCCCCGTTGGCGCGGCGATCAGGTTTTCCACGAAGATGAACCGCTTGCAGGCCCGGCGGAACGCTTCGGGCGTCTTTTGCTGGCCGATGCCATAGACATCAAGACCCTGCTCGCGGATGCGGCTGGCCAGCCGGGTGAAGTCGCTGTCGGACGACACCAGCACGAAGCCGTCGAAGCGGCCCGAATGCAGCAGGTCCATCGCGTCGATCACCAGCGCGATGTCCGAGGCATTCTTGCCCACCGTGTTCATCGGCGAGTGATGCGGCACAAGGCCCAGCGTCGCCAGCCGGTCCGACCAGCCTTTCAGCGCAGAGCGGGAAAAGTCGCCGTAGATGCGGCGGACGGATGCCTCGCCAAGGCTCGCGATCTCTTCAAAGATCGCCTCTGCCCATTGGGGCGATGAATTGTCGGCGTCGATCAGGACGGCGAGAAGGGGAATGCCTGCACGGGCCATGGGGCCTCCTTTTCTGCCTTGGTAGCACCTTCGGCAGTAAAGGGCGAGCCTTACCCGATCCCCAGCCGCGTGCGGACCAGTTGCCGGCGCCGCTTGCGCCGCTGCCGTGCCTCGTTCCGGCGGGCGCGGTCGGCCTCGACCATCGCCTCTTTCAGAAGCCGCCCGGCTTCGCCCGAAAGAAGGCCCTTGCCGGTCGCGATCTGCAGAAGCTCCAGCGAGGGGCTGGTGTTCGCCTCGATCAGCATCGGACCGTCCTCCGACAGGGCGATATCCCAGCCGACCAGCGGCAGGCCCTGCACAAGGCCTGCGGCGCGGCGCGCGATCTGCAACAGCTCCGGCCAGCGCGGCAGTTCCATCCCTTCGAGCGGCCGGCCGCTGTCGGGATGCACCGCAACCGGCGACGCGTCGGGGTCAAAGGGGGCGAGCGCCGCCCCCACAACCCCGGTCTTCGCGTTGATCGGCGCGATCAGGTTGCCGCGCCAGAGATTGTCGGCCACTGCCCCGTGGCGCGGCACCTTCCAGTAGGCGCCGATCACATGGATGTTGCGCCGCAGGACCAGCGTGATCAGCCGCACCGTGGCGACCGTCTCGCCCACCGTCGCCTCGACCTCCGGGTGCTGGCGGACGAAGCGCTGGAACAGGTAGCCGGTGCCGCGATGATTGCGCCTGAGCCGCTGGATCATCGCGGGGACCGATACGGGCTTGCCCGCGACCGGGATCAGGCAATCGGCCACGCGGTCGAAGCGCGCGATGGACAGCGCGTCTTCGCTTCGCTGGCCCTGTGCAGGCTTGGCGAACAGCGGCAGCATCCCGGGATCGGAGACCAGACGGCGCAGGTTGTCCTCGTCCACCACGCGCTGGATGCGGGCGGGGGCGGGGCGGCCGAAGACCGCGACCAGCTCCGGCACCGGCAGGCCCGCGCCCTTCAGCAGCGCATCGAACAGCAGCTTGTCCCCCACCAGCCCGCGCCGCCCCGAGCCGCGGTTGATGGCAAAGGCGATCCGCGCCGCGCCATAGGCGCCCACGTGGTCGCGCGCCTCGCCCCGGCGCTTGTGCAGGCGATAGGACAGGTATTCCGACAGCATCAGCCCCCGTCGCCACGGGCGCGAGCGGACATACCCCGGCACCACGCGCCAGGCCCCGCCAGCGGTGGCCAGCAGGTCTTTCAGGCGGGGGCCCGCCACGGGGGCGGGCGGATCGGGAAAGGGAAGCGCGTCTTCTTCGTCCATGCACACCTGGCGAACCGGAACCGGGCGGTGGTCTAGCGCCCGATCCCGGCAATTTCAGGGCAAGGCCCCGATCAGTAAACCACCACGCTGCGGATCGACTCGCCCGCGTGCATCAGGTCGAAGCCCTTGTTGATCTCGTCCAGCGTCAGCGTGTGGGTGATCATCGGGTCGATCTCGATCTTGCCGTCCATGTACCAGTCCACGATCTTCGGCACGTCGGTCCGCCCGCGCGCGCCCCCGAAGGCCGTGCCCTTCCAGACGCGGCCGGTGACAAGCTGGAAGGGCCGGGTCTGGATCTCGGCCCCGGCAGGTGCCACGCCGATGATGATCGACTGGCCCCAGCCGCGGTGGGTGCATTCCAGTGCCTGCCGCATGACCGTCACGTTGCCGGTGCAGTCGAACGAGTAATCCGCCCCGCCGATCTGGTCGAACGGCGTCTTCGTCAGGTTGACGAGATAGGGAACGAGGTCGGTGCCGATTTCTTTGGGGTTGACGAAATGTGTCATGCCGAAGCGTTCGCCCCAGGCCTTCTTGTCGTTGTTGACATCGACCCCGATGATCATGTCCGCGCCCGCCAGACGCAGGCCCTGGATCACGTTCAGCCCGATGCCGCCCAGACCGAAGACCACGGCCTTGGCGCCCACCTCGACCTTGGCGGTGTTGATGACCGCGCCGATGCCGGTGGTCACGCCGCAGCCGATGTAGCAGATCTTGTCGAAGGGCGCGTCCTCGCGGACCTTCGCCACGGCGATCTCGGGCAGGACGGTGTAGTTCGAAAACGTCGAGCAGCCCATGTAATGCAAGAACGGGTCGCCATCGAGGGTGGAGAAGCGGCTTGTTCCGTCCGGCATCACGCCCTGGCCTTGCGTCGCGCGGATCGAGGTGCAGAGGTTCGTCTTCTGGCTCAGGCAGCTCGGGCACTGGCGGCATTCGGGGGTGTAAAGCGGGATCACGTGGTCGCCCGGCTTCACGCTGGTCACGCCGGGGCCGACATCGACCACCACGCCCGCGCCTTCGTGGCCGAGGATGGCGGGAAACAGCCCCTCCGGGTCCGCGCCCGACAGGGTGAATTCGTCCGTGTGGCAGATGCCGGTGGCCCTGATCTCCACCAGAACCTCGCCCGCCTTCGGGCCGTCGAGGTTCACCTCCATGATTTCAAGCGGTTTTCCGGCCTGAACGGCGACGGCGGCACGGGTGCGCATGTGTCTTCTCCCTAGCGGTTGCGGCGAGAGACTGCGGCAATCCGCCGTCACATGCAACCGCGGCAGGCTGCCCCCCGATCGCCTCACGCGCGCCGGGGCTTGGCCGGTCAGCGGCGGTAGGTCGTGTGGCAGGCCTTGCAGGCCGTGGCGATCTGGCCAAGGCTCATCTGGATGCCATCCTGCGTCGAGGTGTCGATCAGTTCCGCCGCCATCCGCGCGGCGGCGGCCTTCTTGGCGAAGTCGTCCCAGTTGGTCCAGATCGCGGGCAACGCGTCGCTGGCCGGGTCGGTGTGATGCACCTTGAAAACGGTCGGGATGTCCTTTGCCGCTGCGACGATGCTGGCCTTGGCGGCGGTGGCGTCGTCCACGTTGAAATCCATCAGCCCCTTGGACATCTGCCCCAGCATCTTCAGGTTCAGCGCCATCCTGTCCATCGTCTCCATGCGCAGCTTGACGCCCGGGTCCTTCACCCCCGGCTTTGCCACGGCGATGCCCGCGGCAAGGATCAGCACGAGGGTCAGGGGTTTGGCGATCCTGTTCACGGTGGGGCTCCCGGTTCTGTGATGCGGCCGACTATAGGGGGGGCGCCGGCGATGCGGAACGCCGCCCGCGGTCGCAGGGCAGCCGGGTCACGCGAATGTCATTGCGCGGGGCGGGGTCGCGGCGGACTCGACTCTGCGCCAGCCGCCGCCATATGATGAGAACGTATCAGGAACATCATCATGCCCGCCCGCCGAATCCTGTCCCTCTGGTTTCCGCATCTGGCCGCCGAGCATTGGCTTCGGCTGGAACGCGCGGCGCTGCCCGGCCCGCTCGCCGTGGTCGCGCAGATCGGCAACCGGCAGGTGCTGGCCTCGCTGTCGCCCGAGGCGGCGGCGCAGGGGTTGCGGGTGGACCAGCCGCTCCGCGATGCGCTGGCGATCTGCCCGGCGCTGGTGACCCGGACGGCCGACCCCCGGCGCGAGGCGGCGTTTCTCGATCATCTGGCGCGCTGGGCCGGGCGCTTTTCGCCCTGGGTTGCGGCGCTGCCGCCCGACGGGCTGACCATCGACCTGACCGGCTGCGCCCATCTCTTCGGCGGCGAGGCGGCGCTGGCCGACGAGATCGCGCGCGCGTGCGAAGGTTTCGGCCTGACCGTCCGCATGGGGCTGGCCGACACGCAGGGCGCGGCCTGGGCGCTGGCGCGCTTTGGCGGTCGCGCGCCCGGCACTCCGCGCACCGGCGACGCGATCCGGCAGGAGGCGCGGGCCACACGGTCGCGCGCGGCCGCCCGCCCCGGCGCGGGGGCGATGCCGGAGCCCGCCGGCCCCCCCGCCCGGATCGCACCGCCCGGCCAGATGCGGCAGGCGCTCTCGGCCCTGCCGGTCGCGGCCCTGCGCCTGCCGCCCAAGGTGGTCGAGGGGCTGGCCGCGCTGGGCCTGCGGCGGGTGGGCGATGTGCTGGGCCTGCCGCGCGCCACGCTCGCCCGTCGCTTCGGCCCGGACCTGATGCGGCGGCTCGATCAGGCGCTTGGTCTGGAGCCGGAGCCCGTCTCGCCCGCGCGGCCGGTGGCGCCCCATGCCGTGCGCTTGTCCTTCCCCGAACCCATCGCCCGGCGCGAGGATATCCTTGCCGCCATCGACCGCCTTCTGCCCGCGCTGCAAGAGCGGTTGCAGCGGCAGGGCCTTGGCGTCCGGCGGCTGCGGCTTCTGGCCTATCGCAGCGACCACGGGGTGGAGCGGGTAGAGATCGGCCTTGCCCGTCCCTCGGCGGAACCCGACCGCCTGCGCCCGCTGCTCGAGATGAAGCTGGAAGAGATCGACCCCGGCCTTGGCATCGACACGCTGCGCCTTCAGGCCGTGGCGACGGAACCCGTCGCCGTCAAGCAGCGCCGCGCGCCGCTTGGCCCGGACGAACGGCAGGAGGCGGGGGAACAGGCGCTGGCCGACCTGATCGCCCGCCTTGGCGCCCGGATCGGCATGGAGGCGATCACCCGCCTGCACCCCGCCGAAAGCCATATCCCGGAACGCGCCTTCCTGCGCTACGCCGCCGCATGGTCCGCGCCTGCGCGCGGCTGGGCCGCCCCGCCAGTGCCGCGCCCGCTGATCCTGATGAACCCCGAGCCGGTCACCACGACGGGTGAGGCCGTGCCGCCCCGCGCCTTCCGCTGGCGGCGGCGCGATTTCACCGTGCGGCAGGCCATCGGGCCGGAACGGATCGCGCCGGAATGGTGGCTTGACGATCCCGCCTGGCGGTCGGGGCCGCGCGACTACTGGCGCATCGGCACCGACACGGGCCAATGGCTCTGGCTGTTCCGCGCCACGGGGGCCGAGATCGGCGGGGGCTGGTTCTGTCAGGGCGAGTTCGCCTGAACGAAGAACCCCCGCCGTTTCCGACGGGGGCCTTTCGTTTGGGACCCGGTGCAACGAGATGGTGGGGGCTGATACTCGAGACACCGGACGAGCGTTGCCACTCTGATTTCACCATCCGTCCCGACCAAGGCGAATCCATGGGGCCATCAAGGTCCTTTCGCGGGAAAATCGCGGCAAGATTCGGGCCGCGCTTGATTTGTAACGGTTCCATGTGCAGTCTCGTGCCATGACGGTCCAGACGCCGACCCCCTTTCCGACCCTGCCCCGCGCGCCCGAACAGGTCGCCTTCGATCGCCATGAACTTGGCCATATCCTGCGGCTTTACGGGCAGATGGTCGCCGCCGGGGAATGGCGCGACTACGGCATCTCGTGCCTGCGCGAGCGCGCCGTCTTCGCGGTCTTCCGCCGCACGGCCGAGGTGCCGCTTTACCGGATCGAGAAGACGCCCCGGCTGCGCAACCGGCAGGGCATGTATGCCGTGATCGGCCCCGAGGGGCAGGTGCTGCGCCGTGGCCACGAACTGCCGCAGGTGCTGCGCGTGCTGGAACGCAAGCTGATCCGCCCGGTGGAATAGGGGCGGCCTACGGCGCCCCCCTTATAGCCGCTTGCGCAACGTCACCGGCCCTTCGCCCGCCGCCAGAATGCGCGCGACTGCCGCCTCATACCCCTCGGTGTTGACCATCATGCGATGCGCATTGGCGTGCAGGATCGTCTCGGCATCGACCATCAGCGCGACGTGGCCCTTCCAGAAGATCACGTCGCCCCGCTGCAGCGCCGCGCTGTCGGGCAGGGCATGGCCAAGGCGGGCCTGTTGCAGATCCGTATCGCCGGGGCAGGGGATGCCGCAGGCCAGATGCGCGGCCTGCACAAGCCCCGAGCAGTCGATGCCCGAGCGCGAATTGCCGCCCCAGAGGTAAGGCGTGCCAACAAACAGCTCGGCCACCGCCACCGGATCGCCTGGCCGGTCGTCCAGCGCGCGCAGATGGGGTGCGGGAACGAAGCCCGCGTCGGTCTCCAGAAAGCGGCCGGCATCGGCGATCACCCGCAGCTCTGCCCCGTGCGACAGCATCGCGATCTCGCGCTGCTTGAGGTTCGGCGCGGGGTAAAGGTGGGTGGCGGGGGCGGCGACCCAATGCGTCGTGGGTCGGTCCGGGCCAAGCGCCGCCTCTGCCACATGGCCCACATAGCCATCCCGGTCGCAGCGGACGAAGGCATGACCCGCCTGCCGGTCCAGCACCAGCACCCGCGCGCCCAAGGTGAGCTGACGGTCCCGCGCGCCGCCCGGGGCCGCCAGCAGGTCGGTCAGCGGCACGGCGATGCGGGCGGGCTCGCCCTCCACATAGCGCTCGGCCGTTACCTGCCCGCGCAGCGAGACATGGGCGACGCGGCCATTCGCGGGCGTTTCCCGGCGGTCCATGTCAGAGCTTCAGCATCGCCGGCAGCGCCTGCAACAGCGCCCGCGCCCCCTGACCCACGCCGCCCTTCGGCCGGGCGGGCGCATCCGTCGGCTGGTGGCCATAGATGTCGAAATGCATGTAGGGCGCGGCCTCGACGAAGCGGCGCAGGAACAGCGCGGCGGTGATCGACCCGGCCATGCCACCCGAGGGCGCGTTGTCCAGATCGGCGATGCCGGGTTCGATCAGGCTGTCGTAGGGCGCCCAGAACGGCATCCGCCAGACCGGGTCGCGCACCTCG
>JAGWVA010000102.1 GCA_028875855.1 Paracoccaceae bacterium | reverse complement strand
GGATCAACCAGAAAATACTGCGCCGCCTGCGGGGCCGTGTCCTCGCCCTACGGGCTGCGGGCCGCACCACCCCCTTGTCGGCTTGATTTTCCAGTTGCCCGGTTCCCCCCCTGCCCTCGCCGGGAGGCAGTCCCCGAAAATGTGACGCGCAAGATGCGCGGCTCATTTCCGGCGACCGCCCCCATTTTGGGAGGTGGCGTCACTGACCAAAGGAGCGCCACAAATGGCTACCTACCGTCTCGGTTCCTCGCCTCTCGTCCACACGCCCGGCGTGATCGCTTGGGCGATTAGCGGCTATCACTTCAAGCGTGATCGTCCGCAGCTTGCCAAGGTTATCGAGGGCACTTTCCCCTCCGTCCCCGCTGCCGCCCTGCACCGCCTGCTGTCCAAAGAGGTGCCCTACACCGTTGACGGCGAAACCGTCGTGTTCACCGTCGAGGAGTGATCGCCATGATCCGCCAATACAACGCGCCTCGGTTCACTATCCGCCAGATTGGCGGCAAGACGCGCAAGGTGGGCACAGTGCCCACCGGCGCAATCCTCCGCCTTCGCACCGGGATGAAGATCCGCGTGGAGGCTTGGCTGCCCCGCGATTACGCGACCTATCAGCGGGGAGCCTTCACGACGAAGCGGATCGCGGGAGGCCATGTCGCCCTTGTGCGCCGCCTCTCGGACAACTTCGTCTTTCCGATCTCGGACATCTTTCTTCTGCTCGCGGCCGAGGCTTGAGGAGGCATTCCATGCAGAACACCAAGGAAAATCGCCTCGCTCAACGGGAAGCCTTCATCCCGAGCGGGGCCAGCAAAATCCGCATGAAGGACGGGGCCGCCGTCTTCTACAGCTACACCAATACCGCTGGTCAGCCCTGCGCCCTTTGCTTCATCGGCACCGCAGGCAAGCCCGCTTGGCACTATCGCTTTCACAGCCACGAAGGCCGTCGCAAGCGCATCGCCGAGCAAATCACGATCCTTGAACGCAGGCAGGCCGAGAAGACCAAGCGGCGCGAAGACGCCCGCAAGGGCCATGCTTGGGGCGTGGGGAAGATCCTCGTCTCGTCTTGGGGCTACGAGCAGACCAATGTCGATTTCTACGAAGTCACCCGCGTGATCGGCCAGACCATGATCGAGATCGAGAAGATTGGCTCGCGGCTCGCAGATGGCCTTTCGGCCGCCCCGTCCGCCATGTCGGACTATGTGGTTGCCGACCCGACAGTCCGCACCGGTCAGAAGTCCCGTCACCGAGTTTACGAAGGCGCCATTTCTCTCAGCTCATACCAGAGCGCACGGCCCTGGGATGGCGCGCAGCGCTATCGCAGTTGGTATGCCTGACCGACCGGCACGGGGCACAAGGCCCCGTGCCCCCCTTCCCTGCATCAAGGACCATTCGCCATGCTGACTTTCGCCCAATTCCTTGCCACCGCAGAACCTCTCAGCCGTGAGGAAGCCGCCCGCCGGTTGGAGGTGGACAGCGACACCTTCGGCGATGCCGTGTCCCTCACCTTCTTCGCGGGCATGCTCTATGTCGAGCACCTGCCAGACGGCAGCGTGGGTGTGATGATCGAGCGCTCTTACTATACCGGCAGCACCGAAGATGTGGCCCGTAGGCTCTATGTCGATTGGTATGCATCGGAGTATTGCAGCACCTATTCGACCGTCGCCCTCTCGGATTACCTCGCGCAGTTTGCCAAGGTCTACAAGCTGCCGCTCAAGAGCGCCGATGAAATGCTGGCCGATCTGCCCGCACGCCCGGAGGATGGCCCGGCCCGACAGGTCGCCGCAGGCCACATGCTCCAATGGTTCATCGCGACTTGGGACGCGACCCAAGACCATGAGGATGCTCAGCGCCGTGCAAGCCGTCCGGTCTGACCGAGCGGCACGGGGCACGAGGCCCCGTGCCGGACTCGACCGCGGAAGGAGTGGCAGCGATGGCGAGCTTTTGCGTCCCGCGCGAGGGGCGCGGGACAATGGGGGGATTCGCGCGCGAGCGCCCGAACGCCCCCAGGATATGAGCCGGCCGGGCCGAGGCCCGTCCGACAGCCATGCAATCGGTTGGGCCTCGCGGGGCGAGGCCGATAGGGGACCGCCGGTCCCCCGGATCAACCAGAAAATACTGCGCCGCCTGCGGGGCCGTGTCCTCGCCCTACGGGCTGCGGGCCGCACCACCCCCTTGTCGGCTTGATTTTCCAGTTGCCCGGTTCCCCCCCTGCCCTCGCCGGGAGGCGGTCCCCGGAAATGTGACGCGCAAGATGCGCGGCTCATTTCCGGCGACCGCCCCCATTTTGGGAGGTGGCGTCACTGACCAAAGGGAGCGCCACAAATGGCCGACAAGTTCGACGTCTATGCACATGTCACCTCTGAGATCATCGCTGCGATGGAAGCTGGCACGCCGCCGTGGCGGCAGCCGTGGACCGGCAGCGCAGGCGGAGCCGCTTTCCCGTTGCGCGCCTGTGGCGAGGCTTATCGTGGCATCAACGTTATTCTTCTGTGGCTCACCGCGGCAAATCGGGGCTATTCGTCGGCCCACTGGTTTACCTTCAAGCAGGCTCAGGAATTGGGCGCGCATGTGCGCAAGGGTGAGAAGTCGTGCACCGTGGTGAAATACGGCACTTTCGAGAAGGAAGGCGAAGACGGTGAAACCCGGTCCCTGCCCTATGCGAAGGCCTATCGGGTTTTCAACGCGGATCAGATCGAGGGATTGCCGGAAGAGTTTTACGGACCGAAGGGGATCGAGGCGAAAGACCTCGGCACGGAGCCGGACGCAGAGCTTGAAGCCTTCTTCGCAGCAACCGGAGCGAAGATCGAGACGAGCGACGAGCCCCGCGCCTATTACCACCCCGTGCGCGACATCATCCACATGCCGCCGATTGCCACGTTCCTCGATGCTGGCCTGTTCTATTCCACCCTGGCCCATGAGCTGACCCACTGGACGGGCCACGAGAGCCGTCTTGACCGGCTGACGGTCGGCCGCGATCGGCAGGCTTACGCCTTTGAGGAACTTGTCGCGGAGATCGGGAATTGCATGATCTGCGCCACGCTTGGCCTTGTGCCTGACTTCGCGCAAAGCGCGGCCTACGTCGAAAGCTGGCTGAAGGCGCTGAAGGACGATACCCGCCTGATTTTCAAGGCAGCCTCCGAGGCTCAGAAGGCGCTCGACTTCATCACCGGCAAGGCGAAGCCCGAAGAACAGAAGGCCGCCGCGTAAGCGGCCGCCCCTGCCCTGTCGTCAAACACAAAGAGGCCCGGTAATCGCCGGGCCTTTTCTTTCTCGTCGGCTGGCGGCTCGCGCAAGCGAAGCGCGGATGGTCCTCGTGCCGCATCGAGCGGCACTCGGACCAGCGCCAAGCGGATCAAGATCCGCCTGGCGCATACTTCACCCGATCGCCGTCTCCCAGAACTAACCCCTATCATCCGCCTCCTCGGCCTGCGACAGTGCTTTTGCTGCCCGCGCGAGGGTTTCCTTCATGGTGATGCGGTGCGTCTTGGCGTAGTTGTAGAACAGCTCAGCCGTTTCCTCTGTGACACGCTGATTGAATGTCATCGTCGGCTCTGTTTCCCCCGGCTCGCGCAGCCTAGCGACGCTAACTTGCCGGGCTTCAGTTTTCGGCTTTGAGCGGTTTTGCCTTTTCTCTGACGCCCGGCCTTTTGCAGCCGCCGGTTCCCGTGGCGGCGGCTCTTCAGCTCTTGGCTCGCCAATCGCGGCATTGCCGGGCGTAGAGCCTCCAGGCTTCTTCATCTGGTCAAAGCCTGCGGGAGCATCGTCCTCAGATACGGTGAGAAATGAATCGAGAATGCCCTTGCCAGTCATGCGGCGACTCCGTTGTTCGATTTCCGGCTCTTCTGATAGGCAGCGGCAATACCGGAGATAACATCTTCCAAGTTTTTCTGAGCATTGCCGACCCCGCCAATCTTACTGAATTTTGGTAAGTCGGAGAGTATGCAGCCGTAGACTAGAAGAGCCTTAAACGCCGCCTTTTCGAGCAGCCTCGTTTGGCATTGCTCCACATCTGTGTCGTGAAGGCTCTTGTCAATTTCTCGTTCGATTGTGTCGCTAATTGCACCGGCCCGTGTTCTCACGAGAATTGCAGGAATGTGCCTGTTGCCCATCTTTGAGATCTGTTTGGTGTAAGCGACAGCGCGAAGGGCATGACGTAGGTCTTCAGGAGAACTCTGCATCGGAACAAGCACCAGGTCGCTATTTCCAATCGCAAACGTTGCGCGGGCGTTGTTCGTGCCCTCGGTATCCACGATCACGAAATCGCTGGTCGCCTTGGCGGCTTCAATCAAGTCCCCAATCGTGCTCCCATCGGGTTGGTGATCGACGACCACAGTTATGTTCGTTGGGAGGTTGCCTTTGCTGTACCACACTTGTAGAGGCGCGTTAGGGTCGGCGTCGATTAGTGTCACGCGTTGACCCAGCCTGACGATTTCGCTCGCCAAAGCGACTGCCAACGTTGTCTTCCCCGCACCACCCTTCGGCGTGGTCAGGCACCAGACACTTGCTTTTGCCATTTGCTCATCCTCAATCTTCTATCATTGCTGCACAACAATGCGGAGTTGCCCAATCCGACCTGCATGCTCTTGCATGTAGCGCATGCCTTGCATGCACAGCATGCCCTAAGGTGAGCCTGCATGCAAGAGCATGCTAGCCATGCTAAGGAATGCAACCGCATGCGTCGGCGTGCAGCCGCATGCAGCAGCATGCAGCGCCAGCTAATGAATGCAACCGCATGCTTACGAGTGCGGACGCATGCAGAAACATGCGGCGCAAGCGAATGAATGCAGCCGCATGCATGCACATGTAGCACAAGCGGGCGCATGCTCAGCATGCAAGAGCATGCAAGGCATGCACCAAATGCGCTTGGGTGATTTAGTGCGCGACGGGCGTGATGTTGCGCCGATTGTAAGAGCTTCGGCCGATTTCCGGCTCGTGGAGGGCCGCGGCGGGCTTTCCCGCTGGCTCTCCCTCGCGAAACCGACTTGGGGCCTGCTGCGGCCTCTCCGCGGCTCTCAGGCCATTTCTGACCTTCCGCTCACCCCCGCGGCGTGAAACCCGTCTGAATCATGGGCGGTGGGCTTTGGTGGCAGGGCAGGGACGCGGGCCGCGCCCACGTCGCTGCCCTGACGGGCGCTATCCGCGCCGGAGCCGCTATTGCGGCTGGTGGCGGTGGCGATGTGCCATCGGGACCAGGTGGCGCGCGAGACGCCGCCAGAGCGGCCAAGGCTTTCCCACAAGCTCCTCGCCTACCTTCGCGACATGGGGGCGCGTTCGGTTCGTTGCGTGCAGGGCGCCGCCCCATAGGGCTGGCGCTGGAAAAGCCTTGGCCGAAGCAGACGGAGCCCGCTCACGCGGGCATGGTTTCTCCTTCCGTTCGTCTTGCGGTGTCCACTGGAATGCATGCGACCTTGTTCACGCTAGCGTCTCTCATCGCATGCTCATCCTCTTCATCACGCGTTTCGACACCAAACGCTTGGCGAAGCTCGATGCTGTCCTGACGGACCAGCATCGGATCAAGCGAAGCGTTGTGCTCGTCCTTGGGGCAAGGGCCGGCAGACAGCAAATCGCAAGATTTGATGGAGGCACGTTTATACATTTAATTGCATTGAATGTTTTAACGTCCTAGGGTGGACGCATGGCGGTTTTCTACTTCGATGTCAGCATTACCTCTGCCAGCACCGGCGCCAGCGCTGTTTGGGCTGCCGCCTACCGGCACGCGACCGCCATGACCTCGCATCAGAAGAGCGTCGAGCGCGACTACAGCCGCAAAGCCGACGAACTCGCCCATGAGGAAATTATCCTTCCACCGGATGCCCCCAAGTGGGCGCAGGAGCGGTATCTCGACGGCGATGTGGCGCGCGCTTCCGAGCGCTTGTGGAACGATGTTGAAGCACGTGAAGCTCAAGGCAAAAGGGCGCGCTCTGCACAATATTCCCGGTCGATGACAATCGCGATCCCGGTCGAGCTGAGCCACGCAGACCGTGTGACGCTGATGCGGGACTATCTCACGGCGACCTACGCGGCCGAGGGCATGGTGGTGGATTGGGTGATCCACGACATCCCCGACAACCCGCACGCTCACGTCATGCTTTCAATGCGCAGGCTTGAGGAGCAGGGCTGGGGGTTGAAGGAGCGTCGCTGGAATAATCCCAGCCATGCAGAGGCTTGGCGGCGATCCTGGGCCGAGTTTGCCAATGCGGCGCTTGAAAGGGCTGGCTTCGAGGCGCGCATTGATCATCGGTCGCTTGCCGAGCAGGGGATCGAGCTGGCGCCGGTAAGCTACAGCCCGCATGTGGTCGAGCATGCAAAGGCGGCGGGCCTGCCTGCCTACGCCAAGGAGCGCGCAGAAGCCGCACTCCTGAAGAACCAGGACTATCTCTTGGCAAACCCCGAGCATGTTCTCGTTGTTCTGAGCGCCAAGCGCACGGTGTTTTCCGCAGCAGACATCCGCAAGGAACTGGCCAAACGGCTGAACATCAGCGTCGGTGGGCAGGATTTCAGCCTGTCCCCCGAGGCGCTTTCGGGTCTGCATGATCGGGTGATGGCTGCGCCGGAACTGGTGCGGATGGACGAGGTTGGGCCGCGCGGAGAAGACCTGTTCTCCACCCGCAGCAAGCAGATCGTCGAGATCCGCATGCAGCATCAGGCAATCGAACTTGCCTCGCGCCGGATCGCGTTGGCGGAAGGGCAGGGGGCCGAGGCCCTGTCCGACAGCCTGAACAACGGCCAAGCGGCCGCTGTCCGGGCGATGATCGCGCCGGAAGCCCTCACGCTCATCACTGGCCATGCCGGCACCGGCAAGACTTTCGCGATTGCGGAGGCCGCACGGGTCTGGAATGCGCGCGGTTTCGAGGTCTTGGGCGGGGCTATTTCCGGCAAAGCCTCGATCGAACTCGATGGCATCAAGGGCATGACTGCCGCCTCCCTCGCCGCCTGGGAAAACCGTTGGGCCAATGGCGAGCGCCCGGATCGGCCCTTCGTCTTCTTCATGGACGAGGCCGGCATGGTCGGCAGCAACAATTGGGCGCGCATTCAGGCCCATGTCGCCGATATGGGGGGCAAGCTGATTGCGGTCGGGGATGCCGAGCAGCTTCAGCCCGTTTCCGCCGGATCGGCCTTCAAGGTCATTCAGGACAAGATCGGCAGCACGATCATTGATTATGTCCGCCGCCAGAATGATCCCGCTGATCGGCTTGCCACCCATAATCTTGCCGCCGGGGGTCAAAAGGTTGGTGAAGCGCTGTGGCACTATGCCAAGCAGAAGAAAATCATTTTCGAGCCGTCTGTTTCGCACGCCGTCGAGGCTATCGTGGAGGGCTACTTTGCCGGGGACGCGCAAGAGAGCCGCATCGCGCTTGCGCACCGCAATAAGGACGTGGACGCGCTGAACCTCGAATTGCGCGCCGAGGCCATCCGGCGCGGGATTGTCGATGCCGCCCAAGTGCAGAGCTACACCCGGCCACAGGCGCCCGACATGCTGGACGTGTCCGCCCCGCCGGCGCCGCTCGAACTCGGGCCGGGCGACCGGGTACGGTTCACCCGGCCTGAGCGGGAGGCATCGGTGCAGCGGTCGTCCTTCGG
>JAGWVA010000045.1 GCA_028875855.1 Paracoccaceae bacterium | reverse complement strand
AAGCCGCTTTACGTCCAGTTCGTCATGGGCGTGAAGAATGCCATGCCCGCCGACAAGCGGGTGTTCGACTTCTACATCGAGACGCTGAACCGCCTTGCGCCGGATGCGCAATGGTGCGCGGCCGGCATCGGGCCGAACCAGATCGTGGTAAACGAATGGTGCATCGCGGCAGGCGGCCATACCCGGACGGGGCTGGAGGACAACCTGCGCCTTGATCGCACGACGCTGGCGCCCTCGAACGCGGCGCTGGTGCGACGGACCGTCGATCTGTGCGCGAAATACGACCGCCCCGTCGCCACCCCGGCCGAGGCCCGGGCAATCCTTGGTCTCAGGCCCGCCTGATGCCGGCCTCACCGCTCGACTCCGCGCTCTACGGCGATCTTTTCGGCGATGCCGAGATGGGCCGGCTGTTCACCGACACCGCCGAAGTTCGGGCCATGCTGCTGGTCGAAGGCGCGCTCGCCAAGGCGCAGGGCGACCTTGGCCTGATCCCCGCCGACAGCGCCGCCTTCCTGCATCGCGCCATGCTCGAGGTGCAGATCGACCCTGCGGGACTTGCGGCCGAGACCGGGGCCAATGCCGTCCCCGTGCCGGCGCTGGTCGCGGCGGCCCGCAAGGCGCTGGAGGCGCCAGACCATACGCAATACCTCCATTGGGGCGCGACAAGCCAGGATGTCATCGACACCGGCCTGATGCTGCGGCTTCGGCAGGCGATCAGGCTGATGGAGGCGCGGCTTGACGGTCTGCTCGAAGGCCTCGCCACGCTGGCCGAGGCCCATGCCGACCTGCCGATGGCCGCCCGCACCTATGCGCAGGTGGCGACCCCGACCAGCTTCGGGGCCGTCGTCGCAAGCTGGGGCAACCCGCTGCTGCGCCAGCGGCAGAGGTTGGAAAATGTAAGGCGCAACCTGCTGATGGTCAGCCTTTCGGGCGCGGCGGGCACGAATTCTGCCATCGGCCCCAAGGCGCCGGAGGTTCGCGCAGCGCTGGCGCAGGCCTTGAACCTGGGCGATCCGGGCCAAAGCTGGCATTCCACCCGCGACAGCGTGGCGACCTTTGCCAACTGGATTACGATCACCGCGCAAGCGATTGGAAAGCTTGGCGAAGACCTGATCCTTCTGTCCCAGTCCGGGATCGAGGAGGTCAGCCTTGGCGCGGGCGGCGCCTCTTCCACCATGCCGCAGAAGGCCAACCCCGTCGGCCCCTCTGTCCTTGTGGCGCTGGCCCGCCAGATGGTCGGACTGAATGCCGTGATGACGGGCGCGGCGCTCCATCGCCAGCAGCGCGACGCGACGGCGTGGCTCTGCGAATGGCTGACGCTGCCGCAGATGTGCCTTGGCCTTGGGCGCATGCTGCTGACGGCGGGGACGCTGGCCGAGACGCTTGCCCCCAACCCGGACCGGATGCTCGCCCCGCTTCAGGACGGGCTTGGCCTTCTTTACGCCGAGGCCGTGACCTTTGCGCTGGCCGAGATCCTGCCCCGGCCCGAGGCGCAGGCCGCGGTGAAGGCCCTGACCCGGGAGGCGCGCGACACCGGCACGCCGCTGCCGACACTGGCCGCCCGGGAGTTCCCCGCCATCGACTGGGCCCGCCGCCTGACGCCCGCCGCGCAACTCGGTCACGCCCCCGCCGAAGCCCGCGCCTTCGCCGCCGCCTGCCGCTGAAGGCCTGTTTCCGACGCATCCTGTCGCCCCTTCGCGCGCCGCGTGCTATGGCGGCCCTAGGCTCGGGCCAACACAGGACGGCCGACAGCACAGGGAGAGAGCGATGCGCCTGAAGGATCTGGAGATTTTCATCGTCGCGCCGCCGGCCCCCGGCTGGGGCGGGCGCTACTGGACCTTCGTGAAGCTGACCACCGACGACGGGATCACCGGCTACGGAGAATGCTACGCCTCGACCGTCGGCCCCCAAGCGATGAAGGCGGTGATCGAGGATGTCTTCTCCCGCCACATGCAGGGCGAAAACCCCGAAAACATCGAACTGATGTATCGCCGCGCCTATTCGGCCGGGTTCACGCAGCGGCCCGACCTGACCGTCATGGGCGCGTTTTCGGGGCTGGAGATCGCCTGCTGGGACATTCTCGGCAAGGCGCGCAACCGCCCCGTCTGGGCGCTTCTGGGCGGCAAGATGAACCAGCGCATCCGGTCCTACACCTACCTTTATCCCGAGCCCGGCCAGTCCCACCCCGATTTCTGGGTGGACCCCGACATGGCCGCCGAGGCCGCGCTGCGCTTCGTCAACATGGGCTTCACGGCGGTCAAGTTCGACCCCGCCGGCCCCTATACGATTCGCGGCGGGCACGAGCCCGCAATGAGCGACATCACCCGATCGGTCACCTTCTGCAAGCGCATCCGCGAGGCGATCGGCGACCGGGCCGACCTGCTCTTCGGCACCCACGGCCAGTTCACCACCGCCGGCGCGATCCGCATGGGTCAGGCGCTGGAGCCCTATCTGCCGCTCTGGTATGAAGAGCCGATCCCGCCCGACAACCTTCTGGAATTCGCCGATGTGGCCCGCGCCGTCCGCATCCCCATCGCCACCGGCGAACGGATGACGACCAAGGCGGAATTCGCCACCCTTCTGCGCACGGGCGGCGCGAAGATCCTGCAACCCGCGCTCGGCCGCCTTGGCGGGATATGGGAGGCAAAGAAGCTCGCCACCATCGCCGAAGTCTTCAACGCCGAGATGGCGCCCCACCTCTATGCGGGCCCCGTCGAATGGGCAGCGAACATCCACCTTGCAACCGCCATCCCGAACCTTCTGATCGCCGAGACGATCGAGACCGGCGGCGCCTTCCATCTGGCGCTCATCAAGCAGTCCATCACCTGGGAGGACGGCTTCATCCTGCCGCCCGATGCCCCCGGCCTTGGCATCGACTTCGACGAGGACCTGGCCCGCGCGCATCCCTACACGGGAACCAAGCTGCATCTGGAAATGCAGGAGGCCCCCTGCGACTACCGCAACGGCAATCGGTTCGAAGGCGGCGCACCCAGCAGCGAGATGTAGCCCGCCGCACCCCGGCGCACGAAGGGGTCGGGGTCTCGCCCCGGCCCTTCCCGTGCTTGCGCAGGCCGATTTGCAAACCTATCCTGCAAAGCGCTGCAAACCGGGGAGATCGCCATGCCCGCCCAGAAGCTGTACGCCGGCACGACGCTCCGCGAATTGCGCGCCCGCCTGTCGCTCACGCAGAAGGGTTTCGCCGAGAAGCTGGGCGTTTCGCTGCCCTATCTGAACCAGATGGAGAACAACCACCGCCCCGTCTCGGCCGCGGTCGTTCTGGCGCTTGCGCAGGAATTCGGCTTCGACGTCACCGAGCTTTCCACCGGCGATGCCGAACGGCTGGTCACCGACATGCGCGAGGCTTTGGCCGATCCGGTCTTCGCCGACGCGCCGCCGTTGGCCGACCTGCGGCTGGCGGCCTCGAACGCCCCGACGCTGGCGCGGGCCTTTCTGGAACTGCACCGCGCCTATCGCCAGACGCACGAACGCCTCGCCTCGCTCGACGAGGCGCTCGGACGCGAGGATGCCGCCCTGCGCCCCTCGCCATGGGAGGAGGTGCGCGACTTCTTCCACTACTGCGACAACTACATCGACGCCGTGGACCGCGCGGCCGAACGCTTTGCGACCTCCGCCGCAGATCCGGTCGAAGCCGGCATTGCCGCGCTCGAAGGCCACGGCATCCGTGTCACCCACAGCGATGCCGCCCCCCTGCGCAGCTACGATGCCGCACAGAAGGTGCTGACGCTGTCCTCCCGCGCGGCCGGGCCCACCCAGCGGTTCCAGATCCTGCATCAGGTCGCGCTGCTGGCGCAGGACGACCTGCTCGAGGCGACGCTGGACCTTGCCCGCTTCCAGTCCGACGAGGCCCGCGCCATCGCCAAGATCGGCATGGCGAACTACTTCGCCGGTGCAGCCCTTCTGCCCTATCGCGCCTTCCTTGCGGCGGCGCAGGAGATGCGCCACGACCTCGAGCGCCTCGCCGACCGGTTCGGCGCTTCGATCGAGCAGGTGGCCCATCGGCTGTCCACGATGCAGCGTCCCGGCGCCAAGGGCATCCCCTTCTTCTTCGTGCGGGTCGATCAGGCCGGCACGATCACCAAGCGTCACTCCGCCACCCGGCTGCAATTCGCGCGCTTCGGCGGGGCCTGTCCGCTCTGGAACGTCCATGCGGCCTTCGAGACGCCGGGCCGCTTCCTGCGGCAGTTGGCCGAGACGCCGGACGGCGTGCGCTACCTCTGCCTTGCCCGCGAAGTGTCAAAGCCCGGCGGCAGCTTCCACGCGAAGGTCCGCCGCTATGCCATTGGTCTGGGCTGCGAAATCAGCCATGCGGAACAGCTCGTCTATGCCGACGACCTCGATCTTACGCGGGGGGTCGAACCGATCGGCATCTCCTGCCGGATCTGCGAGCGGCCGGACTGTCACCAACGCTCCGTCCCGCCGCTCGAGCGACGCCTGCGCATCGATCCCGACCGGCGCGGCCTGCTGCCCTACGAGATCGCCTGACGACCGCCCGGGCCGTCAGGCCGCCTGCAGCATCCGCCGGATCTCGTCCTTGAGCGCGACGCGGCGGCGGCGGAGCCCCTCCTCGGTCTCCTCATCCATCGGCGTCACGCGCGTCTCGGCGGCATGCACGGCGCGGTTCACCTCGTGGTAATCCTCGACCAGCTTCGCAAAATGGGCGTTCTCGGCCTTCAGCGCATGGATCTTTTGCGCTTCGGCAGGGAATTCCTCGGTCAGCTCGTGCGGGGTGTTTGCCATTTTCGGGTCCTTTCTGTTGCGTTGAAAGGACCTTAGCCAGTGCCCGGCAGCGCCCGCCTTGACCCCGATCAAGCTAGCGCCTGGCCGCGCGCCATCCCGCGGCGCGGGCCTCTGCCTCCGAGCAGAACCACCGCTCGCCCCGCGACGGCGAGATGCGGGTGGCGGCATAGCCCGGCTGGCCCGGAAGGTGATAGATCCGCCCCCGGGCCGAGATGTTGCCCTTGATCGCACACCCAACCGGCGGGGCGCTGTCGCTGCGCGCCTTGCCCTGCCGCTCTGCGGCGCGAAAGGCGGCGGGGGACTGCATCGGCCCCGACCAGATGCCGCGCCCCGCCGCATGGGCCGCCCTGTCCTGCACGAGATAGGCCTGCGAATAGCGCAGATAGGCCATCGCCGCCCCCGCCGTCACCATGGCCGCGCCGAGATCCGTCTGACCCACGCGGCACCGGGCGATGAGCCGGCGGTAGCGGTCGTATTCCGCCCCCTCGCAGACCACCTGCCGGCGGCCCGTCAGCCGAACCATCTGCCCGCGCGCCCATTGCCCGCAGGCCCAGCCCGCCCCGGTCCCGCAGCGCTGCGCCAGTTCCGGCGCGTCGATCCCCATCAGCCGGACGTGACGCGGCCCGAAGGCCAAGGTATCCCCGTCGATGACGCGCGGCGTGCCCGTCAGCACCTCGGCCCGGGCTGCGACGGCGGCCATCATGATCGGCACGAAAAGCGAACAAATCCTTAACATGCGCCCGGTATCCCGCCCGTCGCACGCCAAGGCAAGCCCTGTCGTTAATAAAGGTTAACGCGCCTGCCCATTCACTTTGGCCCAAATATCCCCGCCGGAGGCTCCGCCGCCCAAGGCCAGGGCGACGCCCGCAGGCTCAGCGCTGGCTGACCCGCCAGTCGGGGTTCACCCAGGGCTCCGCGTTCAGCGGCGGCAACATCGGGCGGCCAAGAATGTGATCCGCCGCCTTCTCGCCCGTCATGATCGACGGACCGTTGAGGTTGCCGTTCGTGATCCGGGGAAAGATGGAACTGTCGGCGACCCGCAGCCCTTCCACGCCGATCACGCGGCACTCGGGGTCCACGACCGCCATCGGATCGTCGGCCCGCCCCATCCGCGCCGTGCCGCAGGGGTGATAGGCGCTCTCGGCGTGGTCACGGATGAAGGCGTCGATCTCGTCGTCGCTCTGCACCGAAGCGCCGGGCTGGATCTCGGATTTCAGATAGGGCTTGAAGGCCTCTTGCCCGAAGATCTCGCGCGTAAGCCGGATGCAGGTGCGGAAATCGACCCAGTCCTGCTCGGTGGACATGTAGTTGAAGCGGATGACGGGCGCCTCCTCGGGCCGGTTCGACCTCAGCGTCACCGCCCCGCGCGAGGGCGAGCGCATCGGCCCGACATGGGCCTGAAATCCATGCCCTTCGGCGGCGGCCTTGCCGTCGTAGCGCACCGCGATGGGCAGGAAGTGATACTGGATGTCGGGGTAATCCACGCCCGCGCGCGACCGGATGAAGGCCGCGCTTTCGAACTGGTTCGAGGCCCCCAGCCCCTTGCCGGTCAGAAGCCACTGCGCCCCGATCAGCGCCTTGCCCCAGAGGTTCCAGTATTTGTAAAGCGTCACCGGCTGGCTTGCGGCAAACTGCATATAGACCTCGAGGTGGTCCTGCAGGTTCGCCCCCACGCCGGGGCGATCCGCGACGACCTCGATTCCGTGTTCGGCCAGATGCGCCGCCGGGCCCACGCCCGAGAGCATCAGAAGCTTCGGCGTGTTGATCGAAGAGGCGGCCAGAATCACTTCGGCCCGGGCGCGGATCACCTCGATCCTGCCGCCCCGGCTGACCTCCACCCCCACGGCGCGGCCGTTCTCGATCACCACGCGGCGAGCGAACGCGCGGGTCAGCGTGCAGTTGCCGCCCTTCAGCGCGGGCCGCAGATAGGCATTGGCCGCCGACCAGCGCCGACCGCGCCAGATCGTGGCCTCCATCGGGCCGAAGCCCTCCTGCTGCTGGCCGTTGTAGTCGGGCGTCACCGGATAGCCCGCCTGCCGGCCCGCCTCGACGAAGGCATGGAACAGCGGGTTCCGGCGCGGTCCGCGGGTGATGTGCAAAGGCCCATCCGTGCCGCGCCACGCGGGGTCCGTGCCCCCGTGCGAGGATTCCATCCGCTTGAAATAGGGCAGCACATCGGCATAGCCCCAGCCCGCCGCGCCCTGCTCGGCCCAATGGTCGTAGTCGCGCGCATGGCCGCGCACATAGACCATCCCGTTGATCGAGGACGAGCCCCCGACCACCTTGCCCCTCGGCGTGGCAAGGCGGCGGTTGCCAAGATGCGGCTCGGGCTCGGTCTGCAGGCCCCAGTCGTAAAGCCCCATGTTCATCGGATAGCTGAGCGCCGCCGGCATCTGGATGAACGGCCCGGCATCGCTCCCGCCATGCTCGATCACCAGAACCTTGCGCCCCGCCTCGGCCAGACGATAGGCCATCGCGCACCCGGCCGAGCCTGCGCCCACGATCACATAATCCGCTTCCACGTTCGTTCTTTCCTTGGCGCAGGCACCTTCGGCCCGCGTCTTCACCCTCGGTTGGCGCCGGTTCCGTCGATCCGGCAGGAGAGATAGGCCAGCACCAGCCGCGCCGCAGCGGCCCCGTCCGGGGCGCCGTCGCTCAGCGCCTCGCGGATATAGACCCCGTCGATCAGCGCGCCGAGGCCGTCGGCCACGTCCGAGGCATCGCCGCCGACAAGCGGGCGCAGCTCGGCCAGCAGGTTGGAGCGCAGCCGCCTTTGGTAGATCCGCAACAGGCGTTTTGCCTCGGGCACTGTCTGGGCCAACACGTAGAAATTCAGCCAGGCGCCCACGACCTCGCTGCGAAAGCTGCCAGCCGCGAAGGACACGCGGATGATCGCGCGAAGCCGCTCTCGCGGCCCGTCGGCGGTAGCCAGCGCCCCGCGCACCTCGGCCCCGTAGATCGACAGCACATGGCGCATCGCGGCGAGGAACATCTGTTCCTTGTTGCCGAAATAATGGTGCGCAAGCGCCGTGGACATGCCCGCCCGCCGGGCGATCTGGCTGACCGTGACGTCGAGAGATCCGGCAGCACCGATCTCCGCGATGGTTGCTTTTACCAACGCGGCCTTTCGGATAGGCTCCATCCCAAGCTTCGGCACCGGCATCTCCAGAATTGACTTGCCACCCGAGCTAGCGTGAAGTTTATTGACTCGTCAATCAACAAAAACCAGGGAGCCCCACATGAAACTGCGTTCTCTCATCCTTGCCGCCGCGGCGGCCGCCACGCTCACAGGCCCGGCCTTTGCCGCGGGCTGCGACAAGGTGACCTTCTCCGACGTGGGTTGGACGGACATCACCTCGACCACCGCGGTGACGACGTTCATCCTCGATGCGCTCGGCTACAAGACCGACATCAAGGTGCTTTCGGTGCCGGTCACCTACACCTCGCTCGCCAAGGGCGACGTCGATGTGTTCCTGGGCAACTGGATGCCCTCGATGGAGCCGAACATCGCGCCCTACACCAAGGCAAAGACGGTGGATACGGTGCGCGCGAACCTGACGGGCGCGAAATACACGCTGGCCACCAACCAGTATGGCGCCGCCATGGGCATCAAGAGCTACGGCGACCTTGCGGCCCATGCCAAGGCGCTGGACGACAAGATCTACGGGATCGAGCCGGGCAATGACGGCAACGCCATCATCCTGAAGATGATCAAGGAAAACTTCGATGGCATGAACAAGTTCCGGCTGATCGAAAGCTCGGAACAGGGAATGCTGGCGCAGGTCGCGCGCCTGACCAAGCAGAAGAAACCGGTCGTCTTCCTTGGCTGGGCGCCGCACCCGATGAACACCAAGTTCAAGCTGACCTACCTGCCGGGCGGCGAGAAATACTTCGGCGGCGACTCGACGGTCTATACCAACACGCGCGCAGGCTATGTGAAGGAATGCCCGAACGTCGGCAAGCTGCTGGAAAACCTGGCCTTCTCGCTTCCGATGGAAAACCAGATCATGGGCAAGATCCTTGATGACGGACAAAAGCCGCAGGTCGCCGCGAAGGCCTGGCTCAAGGCCAATCCCGATGCGATCAAGCCCTGGCTTGCGGGCGTGAAGACCAAGAGCGGCGGGGATGCCGTCGCCGCCGTGGACAAGGCTCTGGGGATGTGATCCCGAGCGGGCTCCGGAGCGATCCGGGGCCCTTTCCGCCGGGGGCACGGGCCTGAAACGCAGCCCCTGCCCCGACCGCTCCCCCGACCGTTCAAGGGAGATCCGCATCTGCGGAACAGCGCGAACACATGTTTGACTTCATAACGCAAGACAAGATCCCGGTCGGCAAGGCGGCCGAGCAGGTCTTTGGCTGGATGCAGGATCACATGGGCTGGTTCTTCGACGCCCTGTCGAACCTCATGCAGACCATCATCGACAGCATCGAATGGCTTCTGCAAGCGCCGCCGCCCATCGTCATCATCGCGATCTTCGTGGCGCTGACATGGCTGCTGCAAAGGTCGTGGAAGACCTGCCTTCTGGTCTTCCTGGGCCTGCTGTTCATCCTCAACCAGCACTACTGGGCCGAGACGACGCAAAGCCTGACGCTGGTGCTGGCGGCCTGCATCATCTGCATGGGCATCGGCGTGCCGATCGGCATCTACGCCGCCCACCGCCCGCGCGTCTATCACGCGATCAGCCCGGTGCTTGACCTCATGCAGACGCTGCCGACCTTCGTCTATCTGATCCCGGCGATCATCTTCTTCGGCCTTGGCATGGTGCCCGGCCTGATCGCGACGGTGATCTTCGTGATCCCCGCGCCGATCCGGCTGACGCAACTCGGCATCATCTCCACCCCCGAGGCGCTGCTGGAAGCCGCGACCGCCTTCGGCGCGACGCCAGGCCAGAAGCTCTGGAAGGTCGAGCTTCCCTACGCCTTTCCGCAGATCATGGCGGGGCTGAACCAGACGATCATGCTGTCGCTGTCGATGGTGGTGATCGCGGCCTATGTCGGCGCCGACGGGCTGGGCGTGCCGGTCGTGCGCGCGCTTGGCAGCGTGAACACCGCGCTTGGGTTTGAATCCGGCTTCATCATCGTCGTCGTGGCGATCCTTCTGGACCGAATGCTGCGGGTGACGCGGAAATGACCGATCGGAAACCCAACACGGCCGTCGAATTCGACCGCGTCTCGATCGTCTTCGGCGACCACCCGAAGACAGCCCTGCCCCTCATGGATCAGGGCAAGACCCGCGCCGAGGTGCAGCAGGCGACCAAGCAGGTTCTTGGCGTGCACGACTGCTCGCTGAGCGTGGCCGAGGGCGAGATCCTCGTGCTGATGGGGCTGTCGGGCTCGGGCAAGTCCACGCTTTTGCGCGCGGTGAACGGGCTGAACCCGGTCGTGCGGGGCGAGGTGCGGGTGCATGACGGCGACCGGATGGTCAGCGTCACCCATGCCGATCCCGCAACGCTCCGCCGGTTGCGGCTCACGCGCGTGGCGATGGTCTTCCAGCAGTTCGGCCTGCTGCCCTGGCGCACGGTGCGCGAGAACGTGGGGCTGGGCCTCGAACTGGCCGGCATCAAGCCCAAGGACCGCCGCGCCAAGGTCGAGGAACAGCTTGCGCTCGTCGGCCTGTCGCAATGGGCCGACCGCAAGGTGGGCGAGTTGTCGGGCGGCATGCAGCAGCGCGTGGGCCTTGCGCGGGCCTTCACCACCGACGCGCCGATCCTCTTGATGGACGAACCCTTCTCGGCGCTCGACCCGCTGATCCGCACCAAGTTGCAGGACGAGTTGCTGGACCTTCAGGCCAAGCTTCATCGCACGATCGTCTTCGTGAGCCATGACCTCGACGAGGCGTTCAAGATCGGCAACCGCATCGCGCTGATGGAGGGCGGGCGGATCGTGCAATGCGGCACGGCGCGCGAGATCTTCCAGAACCCGTCGTCGGACTATGTGGCCGATTTCGTGGCGCATATGAACCCGCTGGGCGTGCTGACCGCGCGCGATGCGATGCAGCCGGTCACGGGCCATCACGACATCACCGTTCCCGCCGAGGAGACGATTCAGGCGGTGATGGCGCGGGTGCAGGGATCGTCCGTTCCCGTCGGCGTCGAAGAGGATGGCCGGCTGATCGGCGAGGTCACGCGGGACACCGTGCTGGCGCGGCTTCTGGACCCGACGGGCAAGAACGGCTGAGGGCGCAGTCGGGGGGCTGTCTGCCCCCCCCAGCCCGCCCGCTTCGGGCGGGCGTTCTTCGCTGAGCCGCCCCACCGGGGCGGCTCCGGGCGCTCATCACCCCCCCCGAGGATATTTCCGGACAGAAAATGGGGCCGGCCTGCCCCTAGACCTTCGTCGCGCTGACGGGGGGCGTGATGCCGCGGCGGTTCAGCACCGCCTCGCGCCAGGTGATGAAGGCGATGGCGGCGATGATCATCAGGCCGCCGGTGATGACCCAGACATCCACCGCCTCGCCGAAGAAGAGATAGCCCATGAGCGTCCCCCAGAGGAGCTGAAGGAAGGTGACGGGCTGCGTCACTGTCACAGGGGCCAGCCGGAAGGCGTTCGTCATGAACAGGTGCCCGAGCGTCGCGAAGCCCGCCGTGACCAGCAAAAGCCCCACCTCCGCCCAGCTTGGCGCCCGCCAGACGACCAGCGCAAAGGGCGCCATCCAGATCGTCACCCAGATCGACAGCATCGCCACGATCACCGGAGAGGCCGCGAGTTCCGTCAGCTTCTTGGCCGAGAGGTAGGAGCCCGCGAACAGGACCGCGACGCCCAGCATGGCGACATGGCCGGGCTCGACGCTGCGGAACCCCGGCCGCAGGATGATCAGGACACCGAACAGCGCCACGACTACCGCGCCGATGCGCCGGAACGACAGACGCTCGCCCAGAAAGATCGCGGCCCCCACCGTCACGAGGACGGGCGAGAGGTAATTGATCGCCTGCACTTCGGCGATCGGGATGCGCGCCATGGCGAAGAACCACAGGATCACGCCGAGGGCGTGAAAGAAGCCGCGCGCGGCGAAGACCGCATGCGCCCTGCGCGATAGCCGCGCCGCGAGAAGCGGCCGCAGCATCGGGACAAGAAAGACAAGGCCAAGCCCGTAGCGCAGGAACGCCCCCTCGGCAGCCGGAAGGGCCGTGCCGAGGTATTTGACGATCCCGTTGACGCCGATGAACGACAGGCCCGAGGCCAGCATCCAGAGAGCGCCGGCCAAGGGGCGATTCACGGTCGATGGTGACATGCGGCCATCCAGACCCGAAAGCCCGGGCGGCCGCAAGGGCAGATCAGAGCGCCGCGGCCACTTCGTCCGACAGATCGAAATTGCCGGTGACGTTCTGCACGTCGTCGTCGTCTTCCAGCGTCTCGAGCAGCTTCATCAGCTTTTGCGCGGTGTCGAGATCGACGGGCGAGCGGTTCTGCGGCTTCCAGATCAGCTTCGCCGTCTCGCTTTCGCCGAGGCTGGCTTCCAGCGCCGCCGAGACATCGTTCAGCGCGGTATCGGCGCAGTAGATGTAATGGCCCTCTTCGTCGCTTTCGACGTCGTCGGCCCCCGCTTCGATGGCGGCCATCATCACCGTGTCGGCATCGCCCGCCTCGGGTTTGTAAACGATCTCGCCCACCCGGTCGAACATGAAGGCGACCGAGCCGGTTTCGCCGAGGTTGCCGCCGTGCTTGGTGAAGTAGCTGCGCACGTTGGAGGCGGTGCGGTTGCGGTTGTCGGTCATCGCTTCCACGATGATCGCGATGCCGCCCGGGCCGTAGCCTTCGTAGCGGATCTCGTCATAGGTTTCCGCATCGCCCCCCGACGCCTTCTTGATGGCGCGGTCGATCACGTCCTTGGGGACCGAGTTCGACTTCGCTTCCTTCACGGCAAGGCGCAGGCGCGGGTTCTTGTCGGGGTCCGGGTCGCCCATCTTGGCCGCGACGGTGATCTCCTTCGCGAGCTTCGAGAAGAGCTTCGAGCGGATCGCATCCTGCTTGCCCTTGCGGTGCTGGATGTTCGCCCATTTCGAATGGCCTGCCATGACCGTCTCCGTTCCAATCCTTCGGGATGGGCGCCTCTATAGGACAGGCCCCCGGTCGCCCGCAAGCCTCGGCGATGCGCCTAGTGGCCCAGCCGCTGCGGCGGGGGCGAGACGAACATCACCGACTGTCCCGTGGCATCCGTGACGCGCACCTGCCCGTTGGGCGCAAGCGCCCCCTTGAGGCCGATCAGCTTGAAGACCGCGCCCACGAAGCCCTGAAGCAGGTTCTGGTGCGGATCGAGCGATACCTCGTAGGGCAAGGCCTGCGAACAACCCGCAAGCGTGCCTTTCCAGCCGCCGGGGATCGGGGTGGCCGCGGCCTTGGCGCCGGTGCAGACCTCGCCGTTGGTCAGCGTCACGCGCAGCTCTGTCTGCGACAGTTCGGCCGAGGCGGGCCGGGGCGGGCCGAAGGCCGCGCAGCCCGCCGCCGCCAGCGGCAGGGCAAGGATCAGGGCGGGAAGCAGGCGGGGCATCATGTCACCTCAAAGCGGCCAGAAGATCGGAACGCAAAGGCTTACCACAACCGCCATGACAAGGCTGAGCGGCAAGCCGAAGCGCACATAGTCCGTGAACTTATACCCGCCGGGGCCATACACCAGCGTATTCGTCTGATAGCCGATGGGGGTGGCGAAACTGGCCGAGGAGGCGAACATCACCGTCACCACCAGCGCGCGCGGATCGACCTTCAGCGCATGGGCAAGCCCGATGGCGATCGGCGTCAGGATCAGCGCCACGGCATTGTTGGTGACAAGTTCGGTCATTGCCCAGGCGGCGATGAAGACCGCGAAGATCACCAGATGCGGCGGCAGGCTTTCCAGACCGGGGGTCAGCCAATGCGCGACGAGCGCCGCGGCCCCCGACTGTTCGAGCCCCGCGCCGACGCCCAGCATCCCGAAGATGAGCGCGAGCAGCCGCCCCTCGATCGCGCCGAAAGCCTCGTCCGCGTCAATGGCGCGCGTCACCAGCACCACCACCACGCCAAGCGCCGCCAAGGCGACGATGGGGGCGAGGTTCAGCGCCGACAGCACGACGATCCCCGCCAGCACGGCGATCACAACAGGGGCATGGCCCCGGCGATAGGCGCGTTCGCGCGGGTGGCCGATGTCGATCAGCTCCATATCCGCAGCGAGCCGCCGGATATCCTCGGGCGCGCCTTCCAGCAGCAGCGTGTCGCCCACCCGCACGACCAGATCGTCAAGCTGCCGCCCGATGTTCTGGTTGCGGCGGTGCACGGCCAGCGGATAGACGCCATAGCGCCGCCGCAGCCGCAGAGAGCCCAGCGAGCGACCCACCATCAGGCAGCCGGGCGAGATCAGCACCTCGACTGTCGCGGTCTGGACCGACGAGAGCTTGTCCACCATCCGCAGGTCCTTGTTGGCCTGCAACCCCAGCACCTCGGCCATCGGCGTGCGCAGCACAACGCGGTCGCCCGCCTCCAGCACGACGGCGGCCATGTCCCGGCGCAGCGAGGCATCGCCGCGCAGCACGTCGATCACCCGCATGCGGTCACTGCGGAACAGCTCCACCTCCTCGATCCTGCGGCCGATGAGGCTCGAATCCTCGGGAAGCGCGACCTCGGTGAAGAACTTGGCCCGGCTGCGGTCGCCCAAAAGCGCCGCCATCGAGGCGCGTTCGGGCAGGAAGCGGCTGAAAAGCGCGAGGTAGCCCATGCCGACGGCGGCGTAGATCAGGCCCAGCGGCGTGATCTCGAACAGGCCGAAGGGCGGCATCCCGGCCTGCCGGACGACACCGTCCACCAGCAGGTTGGTCGAGGTGCCCAGCAGCGAGATCGTGCCGCCGAAGATCGTCAGGAAACTCAGCGGCATCATCAGCTTCGAGGGCGCGACGCCCATTTCCCGGGACAGTTGCGTGAAGACCGGGATCATCACCACCACGACGGGCGTGTTGTTCACGAAGGCCGACAGGCCCACCACGACCAGCGACAGCAGCACCAGCGTCGTCCTGGGCCGCGCCTTCGACATGCGCCCGGCGGCCCCGGTCAGCCAGTCCAGCGCCCCGGTGCGGACCAGCGCGCCCACGATGATGAACAGCGCCGCGATGGTCCAGGGCGCGGGGTTCGACAGAACGTCCAGCGCCTGCGGTTCGGGCAGGATGCCAAGGACGAGCATGGCGACCGCGCCGGTCAGGGCAACGACCTCGACCGGATAGGTCTCACGCAGGAACATGACCAGCATCACCGCAAGGATGGCCAGTGCGGCGAGGGCGGCAGGCGTGCCAGCGAGGGCGATGCCGAACATGGGTCCGCTCCGTTCTCAGGCCAAGGGTCCGCCGGGACGCGCGGTTTCGCAAGCCCCCGCCGGCGGTTCGGCCTCGCGCGGGCGGACAAGCGCCAGCCCGGCCAGCATGAGGGCCATCGCGGCCCAGACCCAGCCGGAATAGCGCTCGCCCAGGATCGCCATGGCCCAGAGCACGCCGGTCCCCGTCACGAGATAGGACACTTGCGCGGCAAAGACCGACCCCGCCTTGCCGATCAGCCAGACATAGCCTGCATAGACCAGCGGGCTGACCGTGGCGCTGACCATCAACGCATGGACAGGTGCGCCCCAGGGCGGGCTCGGGTCGATCCACTGGCCCGAGGCCAGCGCCATCGGCACGGCAAAGACCAGCCCCACGAGCGAGGCGCCGAACAGAAGCTGGATCGGGTCGTTCCCGCCCGTGCCCCAGGTCGCCACGACATTCGCCTCGACCGCGTAGAAGGCCGGGCCGATCAGGGCGACCGGAAGCCACGCGGCCATCCCCGGCTGCGGCAGGCTCGACCCCGGCAGCGCGATCAGCGCGACGCCCCCCAGCCCGCAGACAAGGCCCAGAAGGCGCAGCGGCGCGAAGCGGTCGTTGCCCATCGCAAGCGCCAGCGGGAAGGCCAGCATCGGCACCATCGACAGCATGATCGACAGGATGCCCGACGGCAGATGCCGCGCCGCGAGATAGGAGGCGGAGTTGGGAATGACCGTGCCCACGAGCGCGATCACCGCGCACATGCGCCAGCCCCGCAAGGTCTGCGGCGGCCGCCGCCCCGTCGCCAGCATGAGCCCCCCCAGCACCAGCGCCGAAATCGTCAGTTGCCAGACGATCAGGCCGAAGGGCCGGAAGCCGGTGGAAACGGCGATCTTCGTCATCGGTTGCGTCAGACCCCAGCCCGCGCCCAGCATCAAGAGCAGAAGGTAGGGCGCAAAACGCCGCTCGATCACGGCTGCGACTCCTGCAGCCGCCCGCCAAGACGCACCATCGCCACGCGCTTTGCCAGCCCCGTGCGGTCGTCCGTCTCGACATAGACGCCCGACAAGGTGGCCTCGCCCTCGGCCGGCTCGAACCGGGTCTTGGACATGCCGGTGATGAAGCGGCGCATCGGCTCGGCCTTGTCCATCCCGATGACCGAATTGTAATCGCCGCACATGCCGGCGTCGGTGAGATAGGCCGTGCCCGCGGGCAGGATCTGCGCGTCGCCGGTCGGCACATGGGTATGGGTCCCGACGACAAGGCTGGCCCGCCCGTCGCACCAATGGCCCACGGCCATCTTCTCGGATGTCGCCTCGGCGTGGAAATCGACGATGATCGCCTGCGCGAGCCCCCCCAGGGGATGGCTGCGCAACACCTGATCGAGCGCCGAGAACGGATCGTCGAAGGGCCGTTTCATGAAGACCTGCCCAAGCGCCTGCGTCACCAGCACCTTGCGTCCGCCCGCCGCCGCGAAAAGCCGCGCGCCCTTGCCCGGGGCGGTCTTGGCATAGTTCAGCGGCCGCAGGATGCGCGGTTCGCTCTCGATGAATTGCAGCATGTCCTTCTGGTCGAAGGCATGATCGCCCAGCGTCACGCAGTCGGCGCCCGCGTTCAGGATGAGCCGCGCATGTTCCGCCGTCAGCCCCATGCCCGACGAGGCGTTCTCGCCGTTGACCACGACGAAATCGAGCCCCAGATCGGCGCGCAGCTTCGGCAGCCGATCCGTGATCGCCGCCCGGCCCGCACGGCCCATCACATCGCCAAGGAAAAGAATTTTCATGGGGGCAGGATTAGGGGCGGCGCGGGATCAGGGCAAGCGGAAAGGGCGGACGCGGGGCTCTGCCCCGCACCCCGGGAGATTTGGGCCAAGATGAAGGCCGTTCAGCCCGGGTGGCGGGGGCCGTTTTCGGTGACGATCATGTCCAGCCGCTGGTCGGTCGGCTCGATCGGGACTTCGGGCAGTTCCTGCGCGGCGAAGGCGAAGCCGATGGCAGGCGTCGGCCGCCGGGCCTTCAGCCCTTCCAGCGTGCGATCATAGAAGCCGCCGCCGTAGCCCAGCCGATAGAGACGGGCATCGAAGGCGACGAGGGGGACGATGACGACCTCGGGATCGAGCCAGTCGCCCGTCTCGGGGATCAGCGCGCCGAAATCGCCGGGGATCATCTTCGCCCCCGGCGTCCATTGGCGGAACGCAAGCGCGCGGTTCGGGCCAAGGATCACCGGCACGCAGACCGGGCCGCGATGGGCGGCCATGGCGGGCAGCGGGTCGATCTCGGTGCGCATCGGCATGTAGCCGGCCAGCACCTTGCCGGCATGGGGCGCGAGGGCGGCGGCGAGGTGTTCGGCGGCCGCGCCCTGCCCCGCGGCAAAGGCGGCCTTGCGGGCGGCGAAGGCGGCCTTGCGCGCCGCGGCCTTGTCTTCGAGACGTGTCACAGCAGGATCATCCCGGCCAGCCAGAGGAAGGAGAAGAAGCCCACGACATCGGTCACCGTCGTCACGAAGGCGCCGGAGGCCAGCGCCGGGTCGAAGCCCATCTTTTCAAGGCCCAGCGGGATCAGCAGACCGGCAAGGGCGGCCGCGAACATGTTGATGACCATCGCCATGCCGATCACCACGCCGATCATCGGCTGGCCGAACCAGAAATAGGCGATGATCCCCATGATGACGGCGAACATCACGCCGTTGGCGACGCCCTGCGCGATCTCGCGCCAGATGACGCGCAAGGCGTTCGACCGGGTCAGGCTTTTCGTGGCGAGCGCCCGCACCGCGACCGCCAGCCCCTGCGTTGCCGCATTGCCCCCCTGCGAGGCGACGATGGGCATCAGCACCGCCAGCGCCACGATCTTCGAGATCGTCCCCTCGAAGAGCGAGATCACGCCCGAGGCGAGGATCGCCGTCAGAAGGTTCACGAAGAGCCAGGGGAAACGCTGCTTGGTCGTCTCGATCCAGTTGTCCGAGAGGCTCCCCTCGCCCACGCCGGCGAGACGCAGGATGTCTTCTTCGTGTTCCTCGTCCAGCACGTTCATCGCGTCGTCGATGGTGATGACGCCCACCAGCCGGTCGGCCTCGTCCACCACGGGCATCGAGATCAGGTGATACTGGTTGAAGAGGTAGGCGACCTCTTTCTCTTCCTCGGTCGCCTTGATCGTGAAGAAGACCTCTTCGCAGATCTCGCGCAGCTTCGTTGCCCGCTTGGCCGACAGGATGCGCCCCAGCGTGACATTGCCGATCGGGCGCATCTTCGGATCGACGAGGATCACGTGATAGAACTGGTCGGGCAGCCAGTCGATGCTGCGCAGGTGGTCGATGGTCTGGCCCACCGTCCAGTCCTCGGGCGCGGTGACCGTCTCGCGCTGCATCAGGCGGCCGGCGGAATATTCCGGGTAGGCCATCGCCTGCTGCACGGCGACGCGGTCGGCATCCTCGAGCGCGCCAAGGATGATTTCCTGCTGCGGCTCCTCGAGGTCTTCGAGGATGTCCACCACGTCGTCGGAATCGAGTTCCCGGACGGCGTCGGCCAGAACGTCGTGGGGCAGCGCCTCGATCACCTCTTCGCGGATCGATTCGTCGAGTTCGGACAGCACGTCCCCGTCGATCTCGCGCGCCGAGAGCCGCAGGAAGGCGCGGCGTTCGCCGCCGCTGATCTGTTCGAGAAGGTCGGCGATATCGGCCGCGTAAAGCGGTTCGATCAAGTCGTTCAGGCGGGCGGCGTCCTCGGCCTCGATCGCGGCGCGGATGGCATCCACCCGCCAGTTGTCGAGCCCGGGCTGATCGTCGTCGCGCAGGTCTGGTTCGGCGATCATCTCGTCGGTCATGCCGTCCTCCGTTGCCCGGGAATTGCGCGGACACTAGCCGAAACAGTTTCAGGGAAACAGGGGCAATAGGCAAATTTACGCCCCCCGAAAAGGTCCCTAGACTGTCCCCGAACAAGCCGGAGACCACGATGGCCGACCTTCTTCTGGGGCAAACCCTCAGCTTTTCCGCCGATCCCTTTGCCGAAGGGGCGGGTGCCGCGCGCCATGAACGCCAGGGCGCCGTGCTGATCGAGGACGGCCGGATCGCCGACCTCGGCCCGGCCGACCGCCTTCGGGCGGCCCATCCGCGGGCACGGGTGACGGATTACGGCGCGGCCCTGATCTCGGCGGGGTTCGTGGACGCGCATATGCACTATCCGCAGACCGCGATCATCGCGTCCTGGGGCAAGCGACTGATCGACTGGCTGAACAGCTACACCTTCCCCGAAGAGATGCGCTTTGCCGATCCCGCCTATGCCCGCGCCGTGGCGGCCCGCGCTTTCGACCTGACGCTTGCCAACGGAACGACGACGCTGTGCAGCTATGCCACGATCCATCCCGAAAGCGTCGAGGCCTTCTTCACCGAGGCCGAGGTGCGCGGCCTGCGCGCGCTGGCGGGCAAGACCTGCATGGACCGCGACACCGCCCCCGAGGGACTGCGCGACACCGCGCAGTCGGCCTATGACGACAGCAAGCGGCTGCTGGAGACGTGGCACGGCCGGGGGCGGCTTGGCTATGTCATCACGCCGCGCTTCTCGCCCACCTCGACACCGGATCAGCTTTCGGCGCTTGGCGCGCTGTGGGCCGAGCATCCCGACTGCCTGATGCAGACGCATCTGTCCGAACAACTGGACGAGATCGCCTGGGTGAAATCGCTTTACCCCACGGCGCGGGACTATCTCGATACCTACGAGGCGCATGGCCTGCTGGGCCCCGGCGGGCTTTATGGCCACGCGATCCACCTGACCAGCCGCGAGAAGGCCCGGCTGGCCGAGGTGGATGCCAGCCTCATCCATTGCCCGACCTCGAACACCTTCATCGGCTCGGGCCTGTTCGACATGGCGGGGCTGACGGCGACCGGCCACCGCGTGGGGCTCGCGACCGATACGGGCGGCGGGTCGTCGTTTTCGATGCTGCGCACCATGGCCGCGGCCTACGAGATCGGCCAGTTGCGCGGCCACGCGCTGCACCCGGCGGAACTGTGGTGGCTGGCGACCCAAGGATCGGCCCGCGCGCTGCGCCTTGATGACAAGATCGGCAATCTTGCCAAGGGGATGGAGGCCGATCTTGCAGTGATCGATCTGGCCTCCACGCCCGCCATCGAACAGGCCGCCGCCCGCGCCGAGACGATCTGGGAGGCGATCTTCCCCACGATCATGATGGGCGACGACCGGGCGATCCGGGCCGTCTGGGTCGGCGGCACGCCGGTCGCGAAGGGACAGGCGTGACCCGGCTGCCGGGCAACCTCATGCGATGAGGGCTGCGCAGCCCGGCGCTGAGGCACCGGGCAAGGGGCGGGCTCAGCCGATCAGCGCCCGCGCGAGGCGATTCTGAGTTTCGATCGCCCGCCCCAGATCGAACGTCACGATCCGGCCGTCCCGCACCACGTGCCGCCCCTCGACGATCAGGTCGCGCACGCGGGTCGGACCGGCCAGCAGCAGCGCCGCCGGGTCCCAGCTTCCGGCGCTCTCGATGCCCGAGACGTCCCAGATCGCAAGATCGGCGCGCTTTCCGGGGGCGAGCGATCCGCAGTCGTCGCGGCCCAGAACGCGGGCGCCGCCCAGCGTCGCGATCTCCAGCGCCTCGCGCGCGCTCATCGCATCGGCGCCATTCGCCACGCGTTGCAGCAGCATCGCCTGCCGGGCTTCGGCCACGAGGTTGCCCGCGTCGTTCGAGGCCGAGCCATCGACGCCAAGGCCAACTTTCACCCCCGCGTCCCGCATCCGCCGCACCGGCGCGATGCCCGAACCCAGACGGCAGTTCGAGCAGGGGCAATGCGCCACGCCGGTATGGCTGCGCGCGAACAGGTCGATCTCGGCCCCGTCGAGCTTCACGCAATGGGCGTGCCAGACATCCGCACCGGTCCAGCCCAGATCCTCGGCGTATTGGCCGGGGCGGCAGCCGAATTGCGACAGGCTGTAGGCGATGTCCTCGTCGTTCTCGGCCAGATGGGTGTGCAGCATCACGCCCTTGTCACGCGCCAGAAGCGCCGCGTCCCGCATCAACTCGCGGCTGACGGAAAAGGGCGAACAGGGGGCGACGCCCACGCGCACCATCGCGCCGGGGCGCGGATCGTGGAAGGCGTCGATCACGCGGATGCAGTCGTTCAGGATCGCCTCTTCCCGCTCGACCAGACTGTCGGGCGGCAGACCGCCCGCGCTTTCGCCGATCGACATCGCCCCGCGCGTGGGGTGAAACCGCAGCCCGACCTCGGCCGCCGCCGCGATGGTGTCATCGAGCCGCGCGCCATTGGGGAAGAGATACAGGTGATCCGAGGTCAGCGTGCAGCCCGAGAGCGCCAGTTCCGCCAGCCCGATCTGGGCCGAGGTGAACATCTCCTGCGGGCCGAAGCGCGACCAGATCGGGTACAGCGTCTTCAGCCAGCCGAAGAGAAGCGCATCCTGCCCGCCCGGGACCGCGCGGGTGAGCGTCTGATACAGGTGGTGGTGCGTATTCGCGAGGCCGGGGGTGACGACGCATCCTTTCGCCTCGATCACCTCTCCGCCGGTCTGAAGCCCCTGCCCCACGGCGACAACCGCACCGTCGCGGATCAGCACGTCCCCGCCCGCGATCTCCTGCCGCTCGGCGTCCATCGTCAGAACGCAATCGGCGCCGCGGATCAGCATCTCTGTCATGGTCATCCCTCCCAAGGCCAAGACCCCCTTCGGCCCTGTGGAACCCGGCCGACAGAAGGGAGCAAAGGACTCGGCCGGGAACGGTGGTAACAGAACGGCCCGTGACGGGACAACGCCGGCAGGCGCGAAGAGAGCTTCACCGCGTGGCTGATAATCCGGGCGGACAGGTGGACAGGATGGCCAGCGCCTCGGCATGGATCGCGGGGTTGGCGGCGGCGAGGATGCGCCCGCCCATATGGGCCGGACGGCCCTGCCAGTCGGTGACCACGCCGCCGGCAGCCTCGATCACCGCGATGGGGGCCTGCACGTCGTAGGGTTGCAGCCCGGCCTCGACCACAAGGTCGATCTGGCCCGCCGCGACCAGCGCATAGGCGTAGCAATCCATGCCGTAGCGCGTCAGGCGCGCCTGCTGCGCAAGCCGGTGGAAGGCCGCGCCTTCGTCCGGGGTGCCCACTTCGGGAAAGGTCGTGAACAGGATCGCCTGCGACAGCGGGCGCGGCGCGCGGGCCTTCAGCGCGCGGCGCCCCAGCGGGCCATCGACCCGCGCCTCGCCCAGCCCCCCCAGGAACCGCTCGCCGATATAGGGCTGGTCGATCACGCCAAGGACCGGGCCCGAGGCATCGGAAAGCGCCACCAGCACGCCCCATGTCGGCGTGCCCGACAGGTAGCCGCGTGTGCCGTCGATCGGGTCAAGCACCCAGGTCAGGCCGCTTGTCCCGGCGACCTGCCCCATCTCTTCGCCGAAGATACCGTCTTGCGGGCGGCGTTTCGCGATCAGGGCGCGCATCGCGGCCTCGGCGGCGCGGTCGGCCACGGTCACCGGGTCGAAGCGGGCATCTTCCTTGCTTTCGGCCGTCAGGCCATCGGCGCGAAAATGCGCAAGCGTCGCCGCGCGGGCGGCATCGGCCAGTTCTTCGGCCAGGGCCACCAATGCGGGGCGATCGGCTTCTGCGATTGTCGTCATGGGCGCCTCACCAGCGGATACCGGGTGTCGGTAGCCGCTGGCAGAGCATCGGTCAATAAGCCGGCGGCTTTCAGGCAGCGTCGCTCAGCACGCGGGCAAGATCGAACAGGCGGCGGCGCTGCTGTTCGGGGATCGCGTAGTAGGAGCGCAGCAGTTCCAGCGCTTCCTTGTCGGCGAAGATGTCGCCTTCGACCTTGGAGGCGGCTTGCTGGTCCCCGTCGAGACCTTCGAAGAAGAAGGCGATCGACACCCCAAGCGCGCTGGCAATGTCCCACAGCCGCGAGGCGCTGACGCGGTTCATGCCGGTTTCGTATTTCTGGATCTGCTGAAACTTGATACCGACCTTGTCAGCAAGCTGTTGCTGCGTCATGCCGATCATCCAGCGCCGATGACGGATACGCTTGCCGACATGGGCGTCAACCGGATGCTTCATTTCGTTACCTCCTGGGGGTCTTGCACGGATTGTCCTGAACTCTTCTGCGTTAGTAAGAAGCAAGAACCGTGCCAAAACTGCAAGCATTCAACTTTGGTGGAAATTTTCTCTTTATTCCAGAAATTACGTTCAAATGGTCAGATAGCATTTGTGCTCATTATCGGCAGTCGTGTCGGGAATCGGATGCCCGCCGACACAGCCAGAGGATGATTACGACAAACCGGGTGCAACTTCGACCTACAAAATGGCAACATTTGCATTTTGCAAAAGACTTTCCGTAACGGCAGCTTTGCAAAATGCAAAAATCGGCTCTCAGGTCTCCTGAAGCCACGACCGGACAAGAGGCTGCCATGCGCGCATTCACCATTTCCAGCTTTGGCGATACCCCCCGCCTGACCGATCTCCCCCTGCCCGAGCCCGGCGCGGGCGAGGTGCGGCTGCGGATCGCGGCCTGCGGTCTGAACTTCGCCGATCTCCTGATGGCAAAGGGCGACTATCAGGAACGCCCTCCGCTGCCCGTCACGCTGGGGATGGAGGTGGCGGGCACCGTCGAAAAGCTCGGGCCCGGGGTGAACGGTCCCGCGCCCGGCACGCGGGTTGCGATCTTCGCGGGCACCGGCGGGCTGGCCGAGGCCGGGTGCTTTCCCGCCGACCGCTGCATCCCGATACCGGCGACGATGCCCGAAACCGTGGCTGCCGGGTTTCAGGTCGCCTATGGCACCAGCCATCTTGCCCTGGGCCATCGCGCGCGGCTGCAACCGGGAGAGACGCTCGTGGTCCTTGGCGCCGCGGGCGGCGTGGGGCTTACGGCGGTCGAGATCGGGCGGCTGATGGGGGCAAGGGTGATCGCCGTCGCGCGCGGCGCCCGGCGCCTCGAGGTGGCACAGGCCGCCGGCGCCGATCACCTGATCGACAGCGACAGCACCGATCTGCGCGAGGCGATCCGCGCGCTTGGCGGGGCGGATGTCGTGTACGATCCGGTCGGCGACCCGGCCTTCACCGCCGCGATGCGGGCCACCAATCCCGAAGGGCGGCTGCTCACCATCGGCTTTGCCGGCGGCGAGGTGCCGCGCATCGCGGCCAATCACCTGCTGGTGAAGAACCTCACCGTGATCGGACTTTACTGGGGCGGCTACCTGAAATTCCGCCCCGAGGTGCTGACCGGCAGCCTTGCCACGCTGTTCGGCTGGTATGCCGATGGGCGGCTGAAGCCCCATGTCAGCCATGTCCTGCCGCTGGATCGCGCGGACGAGGCGCTGGAGCTTCTGCGGTCGCGCACGGCCACGGGCAAGGTCGTGGTCACGATGCCATAGCCAGTCGCGGGGCGGTCATCGCCTCGCGGATGATCGTGGCCAGCGCCTCGACCGCCGGCCCGTGCGACGGATCGGCGGTATACATGTTGATCTTGGTCCGCGCGAGTTCAGGCAGCGCGCCGCCGTGGTTGATGCGTTCGAGGTATTTCGGCTCGGCCCCCTCGACCAGCGCGTGCACCGCCATGTCGGCGCTGACGCTTGCCTCGATGGACCGGGTCGAGTCGGATTCGACGGCCATCACCCAGGAAATGCCCGCCGCATCCAGCGCCTCCTGCACACCCGCGCGAAAGATGCAGTTGTGCTCGAAGGCCAGCGGCAGGGGGCGCTGCTTCCACGCCTGCCCGCCCGGCGCGCCGATCCAGATCAGCGGCAGTTCGGCCAGAGTCTCGCCCTCGGGGCCGCAGAAATCCTCGGTCGTCAGGATGATGTCGGCCTCGCCGCGCGCAAAAAGCCCCTTCAGCCGCCGCGTATAGGACGACACCAGCGTCACCCGCATCCGGGGAAAGCCCCGCGCGAAGTCCTTCAGCACCTGCGGGATCGCCGGATAGACGATGTCCGAAGGCACGCCCAGGACGATCTCGCCCTCATAGGCCTGATGGGTCAGCCGCGCGATCGCCTCGTCGTTCAGCGCCAGCATCCGCCGCGCATAGCCCAGCATCTGTCCGCCCGCCGCGGTCAACCCGACGCCCCGGCCCGCCCGGTCCAGCAGTTGCAGGTCCAGCGCCTCCTCCAGCCGCTTGATCTGCATCGAGACCGCCGACTGCGTGAGATTGAGAAAGCCCGAGGCCCGCGTGACGCCGCCCGCATCGGCAACCGCCACGAAAGAGCGCAGCGCGGTCAGGTCGAGATTGCGCCTCATATCACATTTCCTGATTCATAGCGTCAAAACCATTCATTTTACAAATGAACCAGAAAGGCGCAGATAGATCAAGAAGAATGATGGAAAACCCCATCTGCATCACGAATATCAAAGGACGACGACGATGTTCACCTCGGTTCACACCACTGAATTGACCCTGAGCCATCTGGGACACGCGAAGCGGCATGGCCTGGTCAGCCGGATCATGGCAGCGCGGCGCGCGCGCAAGGAACTGCAACGGATCGCGGATTACGACGCGCGGCTTCTGGACGATGTCGGGCTGACGCGTCAGGACGCGCTCGATGCCGCGCAAAAGCCGATCTGGGACGTGCCCGCGCACTGGCGCGCCTGACCTTCGGATCGCACCGCGACGGATCGACCGAATCCGGCAAGCGGATGCTTGAAAAGCTTCCGGACGTTTCCGATATTCCTTGGCAAGGATGCGCCTGAAGGCCCATCCCATGGACAACGAACAAGGAGGCGTCACATGGCTGACTATGAAACGATCCGCACCAGTCGCGCAGGTGCGCGAGGGCTGCAGATCGATGAAGGTCTGCGTGCCCATATGAACAAGGTCTATGGCCTGATGTCGGGGGCGATGGTCGTCACCGCAATCGTGGCCTACGCGGTCGGGTCGAACCCGGCGCTGGTGCAGGCGATCTTCGGGTCGGGCCTGAAGTGGGTGGTGATGTTCGCCCCGCTCGTCGTGGTCTTCGGCTTCAGCGCCACGCTGAACCGTCTGTCGCTCTCGACGGCGCAGATCCTGTTCTTCGTCTATGCCGCGCTGATGGGCCTGTCGCTCAGCTTCATCTTCGCCGTCTATACCGGCGTCTCGATCGCACAGACCTTCCTGGTCACGGCGATCGCCTTCGCGGGGCTGAGCCTTTACGGCTACACCACCAAGCGTGACCTGTCGGCCTTCGGCACCTTCCTGATGATGGGTGTCATCGGTCTGGTCGTTGCCTCGCTCGTGAACCTGTTCCTCGCCTCGCCGGCGGTGACCTTCGCGGTCTCGGTTCTGGGCGTGCTGATCTTCGCGGGCCTGACCGCCTATGACACGCAGAACATCAAGTCGATGTATGTGCAGATGGCGCATTCGGGCGACGAGGAATGGCTTGGCAAGTCGGCGATCATGGGCGCGCTGCAGCTCTACCTCGACTTCATCAACATGTTCATGTTCCTGCTGCAATTCATGGGCAACCGGAACTGACAGACGTCACAAGCGAACGACGCGGGCCGGGTTTTCCCGGCCCGTTTTGTTTTGGGGGGCCGCCAGAGCGGCGTCAGAGGCAAAAGAAAAGGCCGCCCAACCGGGCGGCCCTGATCCATCGGATCGGCGCGATCCTACTTGATCTTGCCTTCCTTGTATTCCACGTGCTTGCGCGCGACCGGGTCATACTTGTTGACCGTCATCTTCTCGGTCATCGTGCGGGCGTTCTTCTTGGTCACATAGAAGTGCCCGGTGCCCGCCGAAGAGTTCAGACGGATCTTGATCGTCGTCGGCTTCGCCATGCTCATCTCTCCTGCAGCCGGAGGTGGGCCCCCGGGTCGAAAATCCTTGAAGCCCGCCTTTTACCCGTGCGCGCAGCCGAGTCAACCGCAAAACCACCGGCTTCGCGGCATTCCTCGCACGGCGGCCTCAGACCCCCAGCGGCGCGCGCCCCTGTGCGGCCAAAAGCGTGTCGCGCGTGGCCGGATCGAGGCCAAGCCCCTGCGCAAGCTGCGCGAGAAAGGCCCGCTCGGCCTCCGTATCGATCGTGATCGCCATTACCGCCGCCGAGAAGACCTGCGCCTTCACCGCACCCTGCGCATCCGCGACAAGGCCCGCAATATCGAGCGGGGCCGCGAGCTGTTCCTTGACGAAGGCGATCTCGTCGGGCTGGGCATTCTTCAGGTGATCGAGGATGCGCGCCTGCTCGTCCGGGTCGATCTGCCCATCGGCCTTGGCCGCCTGGATCATCGCGCGGATCATCAGCTTGGCGTTCTCTTCCGCCGCGTCCGACACCGGCGTGCCCTTGGTCATGGCGGACATCATCTCGCCCATCATGCCCGCGCCCGAGGCCGCGACCGCCGTGCCCGCACCGCCAAGCGCGGCGAACAGACCGCCCAGCCCCGCCTGAGTCGCCCCCGTCCCTGCCGAGGTCATCTGCTGCACCTCGGACATGACGTTCTGCACCATCTGCGCGCCGCCCGGGATGCCCATCTGCTGGGCCATGCCGCCAAGGCTGTCGGCCAGCCCACCCGGCGCCGAGGCGTTTTGCAGCATCTCCTGCAGCCCCGCCACGCCGCCCATCTTCTGCACCTGCTCGATGCCCTTCGCGGCGGCAAAGCCCACGGCCATGGTGGCCAAAGTGTTCAGGAAACTCATCTCGTCCTCCAAAACCACGGGGCCGGCCGGCGGCCCCCTCCTTTCGGATAGGCGCGAACGGGGTTCAGGTCGAACCTTTTCTGCCGACGGGGGCGAAACGAAGGCCACAAAACGCGCGGATGGCCTGTAAGCCGGATTTTGTTCCGGGGCCGAAGCCCCTTCGACGACCATTCCTCTAGGCCCGCCGTTACCGACGGGCTCAAGCTGCCAACCCGGGCCCCTGGGCTGAAGCGTCCCTGCGGCGATATCCAAGGCCGAGGCCAAGGATCAAACCCGCGCGGGGCCCCTATTCGGCATTGCTCCGGGTGGGGCTTGCCGTGCCGGTCCTGTTGCCAGTCCCGCGGTGGGCTCTTACCCCACCGTTTCACCCTTACCCCCGCGGACGGGGGCGGTCTCTTCTCTGTGGCGCTTTCCCTCGGGTTTCCCCGGCCGGGCGTTACCCGGCACCCTCGCCTCATGGAGTCCGGACTTTCCTCGCCCCTCTTGCGAAGGCCGCGGCCGTCCGGCCATCCGCGCGCGACGACAGCTAGGGATAAACCCTGCCCGGGTCAATGCCCCTGATCGGGACCGAAGCGGCGGGCAAGATCGGCGGCGAGCCCGGCGTCCCAGGGATCGACCGGCCCCTTGGCCCAGGGCCGAAAGCGCAGGCGGAAGGCCGACAGCAGCAGATCGTCGCCCACATCGGGGTAACCGAAAGCCCGCGCATCCGCGGCGAAACCCGCCGGGTCGCCTTGCCCCGCGCCTTCGGGCCAGACCGCAAGCCCCGCCCGCGCGAGCCGTCTCCAGTCGAACCGGGGGCCGGGGTCGATCTTGCGGTCGGGCGCCATGTCCGAATGGGCGATCACGCCCGCCGGAGCGATGCGCCAGCGCGCCATGATGCCCGCGATCAGGTCTTCCAGCGCGGCCATCTGCGGCTCGGGAAAGGGGGCCGCGCCGCTGTTGACGATCTCGATCCCGATGGAGCGCGAGTTGACGTCGTCCTGCCCCTGCCAGCTTCCGCGGCCGGCGTGCCAGGCGCGCTTGTCCTCGTCCACCATGAGGCAGACCTCGCCCGTGACATCCAGCAGGTAATGGGCCGAGACCTCCAGCGCCGGATCGGACAGGATCGCGGCGGCGGCTTCGGCCGTCGCGGTGGCGGTGTAGTGAAGGACGATCAGCGACGGCACCGCCCCCCCGCGCCGGTCGCCGAAATTGGGCGAGGGCAAGCGGCGGGGCGCGGTCATCGGATTACGGCTTGACCGCGCGGAACGGTGCCGGGTTCCAGGTGCAGGCGTAGCCGTCGCCATCCGGGTCGAGGCCCATCGGGTCGTTCTTCGGTCCACCATCGGCCAGGAAAGCGATCTGCGCCTTGTCGGGCGAGCTGTAGCGCGCGCAGGCACGCTGGTAGCCCGCATCGCCGAACAGGCTGAAGCGCTTGTAGATCCGGTGCCCGATCGGGTTCGACGTGCTCAGCGCGTAGGAAGCGAGGTTGGGCCCGTCCGAATTCGGACGCTCGGGCAGCGGCTGGGGCTGAATGACCTTGTATTCCGCCCGCATCTGCGCGAGCCGCGCGGCATCCTGCTGGATCGAGACCCGATCCTTGACCGCGTTGAAGTTCTGCTCGTCCGAGATCGCGGCCCGGTTTTCCTTCGGGATCGCGACGGGCGTGCCGTTGGCATTGAACTCCAGCTCGCTCTGGACCGGCTTGATCCCGGCGAAGCCGTCGCCGCCGCGCGGACGGTCGGGGTTGAGGTAGTTCGGATCGGTGCCAGCGGCCTGCGCCGTCTGGGTCGCACCCGCGGCCGCCGCGGCATCGGCCTGTCCGGCGGGTTGCGATCCGGCAAGGGCCGCCCGCGTCGCCTGTCCGATCGAGGCGCCGTAGGAAGCATTCGCCCCGGACTCGGGAACCTGAGACGAGCAGGCAGCCAGTGAGAGGGCCGCAAGAAACGGAAGAATGACGCGCATCGCGATGCCTCTAGCCAATATGGTGGACGCGCTTACCACCATTTCGATGGTTTGGAAACGAAACCGGCTGCCTGCTCAAGCACATGGGCGTGATTCAGCAGATCGCCCTCTTCCCACGGCCGACCGATGAGCTGAAGGCCAAGCGGAAGGCCCTTGGCGTCCAGTCCGGCCGGCACCGAGATGCCCGGAAGCCCGGCAAGGTTCACCGTCACCGTGAAGACGTCGTTGAGATACATCTGCACCGGATCGGCATCCGCCATCTCGCCCAGACCGAAGGCGGCCGACGGGGTGGCGGGCGTCAGGATGCAGTCCACGCCCTGCGCGAAGACCTCGTCGAAGTCGCGCTTGATGAGCGCGCGGACCTTGCGGGCGCGGTTGTAATAGGCGTCGTAGAAGCCCGCCGACAGCACGTAGGTGCCGATCATCACGCGGCGCTGCACCTCGTGGCCGAAGCCCTCGGCGCGGGACTTTTCATACATCTCGGTGATGCCGTCCCCGGCCTCGAGCTTGGCGCGGTGGCCGTAGCGCACCCCGTCATAGCGCGCGAGGTTGGACGACGCCTCCGCCGGGGCGATGACGTAATAGGCCGGCAGCGCGTATTTCGTATGCGGCAGCGAGATATCGACGATCTTCGCGCCGGCATCCTTGAGCATCTCGGCGCCCTTCTGCCACAGCGCCTCGATCTCGGCGGGCATACCGTCCATGCGGTATTCGCGCGGAATGCCGATGGTCTTGCCCCGGATGTCGCCGGTCAGCGCGGCCTCGAAATCCGGAACCGGCACGGCGGCCGAAGTCGAATCCTTGGGGTCTTCGCCCGCCATCGCCTGCAGCATGATCGCCGCATCGCGCACCGTCTTGGTCATCGGCCCCGCCTGATCGAGCGAGGAGGCGAAGGCCACCACGCCCCAACGGCTGACGCGGCCGTAGGTCGGCTTGATCCCCACGATGCCGGTGAAGGCCGCGGGCTGGCGGATCGACCCGCCGGTATCCGTGCCCGTCGCCGCAAGGCAGAGGTCGGCGGCCACCGCCGCGGCCGACCCGCCGGACGACCCGCCCGGCGTCAACTGCCGGTCGTCCACCTTCCACGGGTTCACCGCGTTGCCGTAAACGCTCGTCTCGTTCGAGCTGCCCATGGCGAATTCGTCCATGTTCAGCTTGCCCAGCATCACCGCGCCCGCCTCGAACAGCTTGGTGGTGACGGTCGATTCATATTCCGGCCGGAACCCTTCGAGGATGCCCGAAGCCGCCTGGCTCGGCACGCCCTTGGTGCAGAACAGATCCTTGATCCCCAGCGGCACGCCGCACATCGCGGGCGCATCGCCCGCCTTCAGGCGGGCATCCGCCGCCCGCGCCTGTTCAAGCGCGATCTCGGGCGTCTTGTGGACGAAGGCATTGAGCGCATCGCCCGCGTCGATTGCGGTCAGGCAGGCCATGGTCAGATCGACGGCCGTCGTCTCGCCCTTGCGCAGCGCATCGCGCGCGCCTGCGATGGTCAGTTTGTTCAGATCGCTCATTCGACCACCTTCGGGACTGCAAAGAAGCCTTCGCGCGCGTCGGGCGCGTTCGACAGGATCTTGTCCTGCATGTTGCCGTCGGTCACTACGTCCGCGCGACGCTTGAGCCGCATCGGCGTGACCGAGGTCATCGGCTCGACACCGTCCACGTTCACTTCGTTCAGCTGTTCCATGAAGGTCAGGATCCCCGACAGCTCGCCGGCCAAGGCCGGCAGATCGGCTTCCTCGACGCGGATGCGCGCCAGATGCGCTACGCGCCGCGCCGTCTCGATGTCAATCGACATGGGTTCTCTCCTTCGCGGGTGTTGGCGGCCGGTTTAGCCGGGCACGGCGGGCGCTGCAAGCATCCGCAGGGCCCCGCGGGGAAGACGGCGGGCGGGAACCATTTCCTTTCCGCCGCCGCGCCCTAGACTTCGCGCGAACCCATACCAAAGGAGGATATCCGATGAAGATCACCTGGCTTGGCCATTCCGGCTTCCGCATCGAGATCGAACAGGCGGTTCTGCTGATCGATCCGTGGTTCTCCGGCAACCCGATGTTCCCCGCCGACCGCCGGGCCGAGGCCGTCGCGGGCGCAACCCATGTCGTGCTCACCCATGGCCACGGCGACCACACCGCCGACGGCGTGGCGATCGCCAGGGAACTGGGCCTGCCGGTGGTGGGGATCTACGACATGATCTCGTGGTGGCAGGCGAAAGAGGGGATCGAGGGCATCGGCTTCAACAAGGGCGGGACCGTGACCCTGAACGGCGCCAAGGTGACGATGGTGAACGCCACGCATTCCTCGTCGGTCACGGGCGCGGACGGCGCACCGGTCTATACGGGCGGCGAGGCCGGCTACATGATCGCGGGCGAGGGCCACACGATCTACCTGACCGGCGATACCGACGTGATGGCCGACATGAAGGTCTTCAACGACCTGCACGCCCCCGACATCGGCATCCTGTGCGCGGGCGGGCATTTCACCATGGACATGAAGCGCGCGGCCTATGCGGCGAAGACCTTCTTCAACTTCAAGACGGTGATCCCCTGCCACTACCGCACCTTCCCGCTGCTGGAACAGAACGCCGACGTTCTGAAGGCAGAGCTGCCGGGCGTGACGGTGATCGAACCGCAGGTCATGGAAGCGATCAACGTCTGACGCCTCAGAAAGCCTTGCCATCCCCGCGCGACGCGCTGTGAAGCGGGGATGGGACCGGCTGCTTCGGACCCGGATTTTCCCCAACGCCGCCAAAATCCCGACATTGTTGAACGCAAAGAAAAAGTCGGGCAGCGTAACGAGGGGGAAGGCAAGGATGTTCGGTCGGAAGGCCCTGTCGAAATGGATGGCCATAGCGGCGATCGCACTTTCAACCGCATTGACCAGTGCCCCGATGGCCCGCGCCGCAACCTATCTGATGACATTCACCAGTGCAGGCGGCGATATCGGATCGCTGACGGTTGACCTCAGCGGCACAACGGCAACGGCCATCTCGGGCCTGATCGACGGCTTCAGCGTCACGGGCCTTTCGACCTATGCCGGGGCCGACCAGCAGGTGCTGCTGAATTCCACCGTGAATTTCACCATCGCCGGCCTGTCGTTTTCCGCCAGCAACGGCACGAACTACAACCTGACGAACTATCCCAACAATACCAACCACATCACCAACAGCGTGATGGACCCCAACGGCTACGGCACGCCGACGCCCTATGCCCTCACCAGCTTCGCGATCTCGCCGGCTCCCGCCCCGACGACCAGCCTCGCCTCGGTCTCGAGCGTGCCCCTTCCCGGAAGCGCGGGCTTCCTGCTGCTGGCGCTTGGACTCATGGGTCTGGTCCGGCTGAGAAGGGATAACGGCCCCGACCTCGGCCCGGGCCCGGCATTGGCGGCATGAGGCGGGCGAACCCCGCCTACTCTCGCCGTCCGGCGAAGAACGCCCTGAGCAGCGCTGCGGCCTCTTCCGCGGCGATGCCGTCATAGACGTCGGGGACATGGTGGCTTTGCGGATGGGTGAAGACACGCGGGCCGTGGGCGACACCGCCGGACTTCGGG
>JAGWVA010000044.1 GCA_028875855.1 Paracoccaceae bacterium | reverse complement strand
TCCGCAGCGTCACAGAATTGTTGCACGGAGATGCGGCAGCCTGTCAACAAATCTTGACGAAACGTCAATCATCGCATGGCGGCTTGCCGGTCCGCGCAGGGCTGCCCTCACCCGGCGGCGATCATCTCGGCCTGCCGCACGATCCCCTCGGCCTGCCGGATCGAGGCGATATCGACCAGCCGCCCCTTGTAGACCGCCGCCCCCTGCCCCGCGGCCTTTGCCGACTCCATCGCGGCAAGGATCTCGCGCGCCTCGGTCACCTGCGCGTCGGAGGGGGTGAAGACCTCGTTGGCCAGCGCGACCTGCTTGGGGTGGATCGCCCATTTGCCGACCATGCCCAGCGTGGCCGAACGGCGGGCCTGCGCGCGGAAGCCCTCGTCATCGCTGAAATCGCCGAACGGCCCATCGACCGGCAGGACGCCATGCGTGCGGCAAGCCGCGACGATGGCCGCCTGCGCCCAGTGCCAGGGGTCGGACCAATGCCGCGCGCCGTCGTGCAGCATGTAATAGTTCTCCTGCGTGCCGCCGATACCCGTGGTCTGCATCCCCATGCTGGCCGCGAAATCGGCGGCCCCAAGGCTCATCGCCTGCAACCGGGGCGAGCTGGCCGCGATCTCTTCGACATGGGCGATGCCCGCCGCGGATTCGATGATGACCTCGAAGCTGATCGGCTTGCGGCGGCCCTTCGCGCGTTCCACCGCCGTCACCAGCGCATCCACCGCATAGACGTCCGCCGCGCAGCCCACCTTGGGAATCATGATCTGGTCGAGCCGGTCGCTCGATTGCTCCAGCAGGTCCACCACGTCGCGATACCAGTAGGGCGTGTCCAGCCCGTTGATCCGGACGGAAAGGTGCTTGTTGCCCCAGTCAACCTCGTGCGTGGCGGCGATGATGTTCGCGCGGGCCTGCGCCTTGTCGTCGGGGGCGACCGAATCCTCGAGATCGAGGTTGATCACATCCGCAGCCGAGGCCGCCATCTTCTCGAACAGCGCCGGACGCGAGCCGGGCCCGAAAAGCTGGCAGCGGTTCGGGCGGGCGGGGGGCGTCGGTTGCAGGCGGAAAGACATCGACTTCTCCGGATAACTAAATTTCTCTGGATCGTTTTATTTGGTTATTATGTTGCGTGACTCCATACAAGCATGATTTTGCGGCGCAGCATCTTCCTGCTGCATCGCCGCCAAAGCCGGCCCCACCCCTTGCGCGGCTTTCTTCGACGTTTTCTCAGGATGTTCGGATAATCTTGCGCTGATGGCCCCAACGGGACGCAAGACATCAATGAAATCCCCCGGATTTTCGCGCATCCTTTCCCAAAGCAACCGGAGAGCCGCCATGATCCAGACGCCCTACCTCCTTTTCCTCGGGGACGCCCCGGACCAGCTTGCCGCCAAGGTGGCGCAAGGCATCCGCGACTGGCGGCCGGAATTCGCGCTTGGCCAGTATCGGATGGAGGGCTGCAAGGCCGACATGAAGCTGCCGGACATGGATCTGGCCGAGGCCCATGCCAAGGGTGCCCGCACGCTGGTCATCGGCGTGGCGAACCGTGGCGGGGTGATTTCCGAAACGTGGAAGGCCGTCCTGCACACCGCGCTGGAACAGGGCTTCGACATCGCAAGCGGCCTTCACAACCTGCTGCGGGACGAGGCCGACCTTGTCGCGACGGCCGCACGCCATGACCGCAAGCTGCATGACGTGCGGGTGCCTTCGGTGAAATACCCGATCGCCAACGGCGTGAAGCGGACGGGCAAGCGGTGCCTTGCGGTGGGCACCGATTGTTCGGTGGGCAAGATGTATACCGCGCTGGCGATGGACAGGACGATGCGGGCGCGCGGGATGAAATCGACCTTCCGCGCAACGGGCCAGACCGGCATCCTGATCACCGGCGACGGCGTGCCGCTGGATGCGGTGATCGCGGATTTCATGGCCGGGTCGGTCGAATGGCTGACGCCCGACAACGACCCCGATCACTGGGACCTGATCGAGGGACAGGGCAGCCTGTTCCACGTCTCTTATTCCGGGGTGACGATGGCGTTGGTGCATGGCGGGCAACCCGACGCGCTGATCCTGTGCCACGAGCCGACGCGGGCGCATATGCGCGGCCTGCCGGGCTATGCGCTGCCCTCGCTCGAGGCTTTGCGCGACACCGCGCTGGCGCTGGCGCGGGTGGCGAACCCGGCCTGTCAGGTGGTGGGCATCTCGATCAACACGCAGCACATGACCGAGGCCGACGCCCGCGCCTATCTGTCCGAGGTCGAGGGCCGGATGGGTTTGCCGACCGTCGATCCCTTCCGTCATGGCGCGGATCGGCTGGTGGACGCGCTGGCGGCGATCTGAGGGCAGGCGCGGGCCTTGACCCCCGCCCGCGCCCGCGCGACGCTTCGGCTCTACCGTGAAAGGACCGCCATGATCACCCTCACCCGCGACACCTTCCGCCTTGCGCAGGTCTTCACCATCTCTCGCGGGTCGCGAACCGAGGCGAAGGTTCTGACCGTCACCGTCGAACGCGGCGGGATCGCGGGGCGCGGCGAATGCGTGCCCTATGCGCGCTACGGCGAAAGCCTCGACAGCGTGGCCGCCCAGATCGAGGGACTGCCCGCCGGCATCTCGCGCCGCGACCTGCAAGACGCCCTGCCCCCCGGCGCGGCCCGCAACGCGGTGGATTGCGCCCTGTGGGATCTGGAAGCCAAGAGGGCGGGCAAGCGGGTCTGGGACCTCGCGGGCCTGCCTGCGCCGCAGCCGATGGTCACGGCCTTCACCCTGTCGCTGGACGATCCAGACCGGATGCGGGCCGAGGCCGCGAAGAACGCCCATCGGCCGCTTCTCAAGATCAAGCTCGGCACAGCCGACGACATGCACCGGCTGGCCGCCGTGCGCGCGGGGGCGCCGAGGTCGAAGATCATCGTGGACGCCAACGAAGGCTGGACGACCGAGATCTATGCCGACCTCGCCCCGCACCTGGAACGGATGGGCGTGGCGCTGGTGGAACAGCCCCTGCCTGCGGGTGCCGACGAAGCGCTGGCCGAGATCGCCCGCCCGATCCCGGTCTGCGCCGACGAATCCTGCCACGACCGGGCGACGCTCGCCGACCTTGCCGGCAAGTATGACATGGTGAACATCAAGCTCGACAAGACCGGCGGGCTGACCGAGGCGCTGGCCCTGCGCGATCTGGCCCGGGCCGAAGGCTACGGCGTGATGGTCGGCTGCATGGTCGGATCGTCGCTCGCCATGGCGCCCGCGACCCTTGTGGCGCAGGGCGCGGCCTATGTGGATCTTGACGGCCCGCTGCTTCTGGCCGAAGACCGCGATCATCCGCTGGTCTATGACGAGGCGGGCGTTCACCCGCCATCGGCGGCATTGTGGGGATAAGCATGAGCAGAACCGTCTACGTCAACGGCCAATACCTGCCCGAGGAAGAGGCCAAGGTTTCGATCTTCGACCGGGGCTTCCTGATGGCCGATGCCGTCTACGAGGTCACCTCTGTCCTTGGCGGCAAGCTCATCGACTTCGCCGGCCACGCCGCGCGGCTTGCCCGGTCGCTGGGCGAACTCGACATGGCCGCGCCCTGCCCCGACGCCGAACTGCTGGCGATCCACCGCGAGCTGGTGACCCGAAACGAGATCGTGGACGGGCTGATCTATCTGCAGGTCACCCGAGGCAACCCCGGCGACCGCGACTTCGCCTTCCCCGATGCCTCCGTGAAACCGACGCTGGTCATGTTCACGCAGTCGAAACCCGGTCTGGCCGACAGCCCGCAGGCGAAGGTGGGGATGAAGGTCATCTCGATCGACGACCTTCGCTGGGCCCGCCGCGACATCAAGACGGTGCAGCTTCTCTATCCCTCGATGGGCAAGATGATGGCCAAGAAGGCCGGCGCCGACGACGCCTGGATGGTCGAGGACGGCTTCGTCACCGAAGGCACGTCGAACAACGCCTATCTCGTGAAGGGCGGCCGGATCGTCACCCGCCAGCTCGGCACCGAGATCCTGCACGGCATCACCCGCGCCGCCGTCGTCCGCTTCGCCCGCGAGGCGCAGATGGAAATCGAGGAACGCCCCTTCACCATCGACGAGGCGAAGGCGGCGGATGAGGCCTTCATCACCTCGGCCTCGGCCTTCGTGATGCCGGTCGTGTCCGTGGACGGCGTCGCGCTTGGCAGCGGCACCCCCGGCCCCGTGGCCACCCGCCTGCGCGAGATCTACCTCGACGAGATGCGCAAGGCCGCGATCTGAGATCGGTCAAAACGGACGAAGCGCCGGCCTCGGGTCGGCGCTTTCGCATTCCGGATGCCTCAGGCGGCGGGCGCCGTCTGCACGACATGCAGCGCCACGGCGGCGTAAAAGCTCACGCTCGCCACCAGCACGAAGACGTGCCAGATCGTGTAGTGGAACGGCAGCCGCTCGGCGAGATAAAACACCACCCCGAGCGTATAGAGCCCGCCCCCGATCAGGATCAGCGCGATCACTTCGGGCGACAGATGGCCGAAGAAGGCGCTGCCCGCCGCGATGCCGGCCCACCCCATGCCAAGGTAAAGCGCAAGCCCCAGCCAGCGCATCCTTTGGGGCGAGATCGCCTTCAACCCGATCCCCGCCAGAGCCGCGCTCCACAGCCCGGTCAGAAGCCAGCCGTGTGCGCCCGGCGCAAGGATGAACGGCGTATAGGTCCCGGCGATCTTCGCGTAGATCGCGGAATGGTCGAGACGCTTGAGCAGCCCGCCCCAGCGCCGCTGCCCCACAGTGTTGTAAAGCGCGGAGAAGAGGATCATGGCAACCAGCGTCGCGCCGTAGATCGACACGCCGATCAGCGTCTGCCGCGTTGCGCCCAGATGAAAGGTCATCCAGATCAGCCCGGGAACGGCAACCGCTACGAAGGCCACGCCAGCGACATGCACGGCGGCATCGCTGCGCCGTTCGGCGGGGCTATAGTTAAGGCGCGGTTTGCTTTGGGCCATTCCCGATAGATAGGGGGTCTTTGCCCGCGCACAAAGCCTCAGCCCGGCTTGCGCGCCACAAGACCGATCACGGCCGACATGCCGGAGTGGCCGGGGCCCTCCGTCATCTCGCGGTCTTCCTCGACCAGACGCTCGATCGGCCAGTCGCCGAAGGCGTCGCGCAGCATCGCTTCGGTGTAAAGGTTCTCGCGCACCCGCGGCCCGCCGGTGCCGTAGTCGAGCTGCCTCGGCGTGTAGCCCTGCATCACCAGCACCCCGCCCGGCTTCAGAGTGCGGCGCATCCCGGCCCATTTCTGCGCCCGCTGCGCCGGATTGGAGAACTGCGTGAAGATCTCCACCACCGCGTCGTAGGTGTTTTCCGGATAGTCCCAGGCATGCACGTCGGCCTCGATGAAAACAGGCGACACGCCCTGCTTCTCGGCCAGCCGCTTCGCCTTCGCCTGCGCGATGGGCGAGAAGTCGAGCGAGACGACATCGAGCCCGCGCGCGGCCAGCCAGACACCGTTGCGCCCCTCGCCATCGGCCACGGCCAGCACCCGCCCGCTGGCGGGCAACAGATCGGCGACGGAAACGAGGAAATGGTTCGGGGCCTCACCGAACACATAATCGTCGGTGGAGCCGAAGCGGGTCTGCCAGCGGTCGAAATCAGCGGTGCTCATCGGGATCTCCTGCGGTTGACACAGATGTAGGCACCGCCCCGCCCCCTGTCGAGCCTGGCGCCCCCGGGTCAGGCCGCGGCCACGCGTTCGTGACAGGGGCAGGTCACGAGGTGGTCGTTCACCATGCCCACCGCCTGCATGAAGGCATAGACGATCACCGGGCCGCAGAACTTGAACCCCTCGGCCTTGAGATCGCGCGAGATCCGGCGCGACAGGTCGGTTGCCGCCGGCACCTCGGCCTGCGCGGTGAAGCGGTTCCGGATCGGAGCGCCGCCGACACGGTCCCACAGGAAGGCGCTGAAGCCCTCGCGCGCCTCGATCCGCTCCCAGGCTTGGGCATTGCCGATCGCCGCCGCGATCTTTGCCCGAGACCGCACGATTCCCGCGTCGCCCATCAGCCGGGCGATGTCGGCCTGGCCCCAGCGGGCGATGCGCTCGGGGTGGAAGCCCTCGAAGGCCGCGCGGAAGGCGTCGCGCTTGCGCAGGATCGTGATCCACGCGAGCCCGGCCTGAAATCCGTCGAGGATCAGCTTTTCGTAAAGCGCCCGGCTGTCCCATTCGGGCACGCCCCATTCGGTGTCGTGATAGGCCACGTAAAGCGGGTCATCCCCGCACCAGCCGCAGCGTTCGCCCATGATGCTCCCCCCCATGCGATTTCCGGAAAATTAGAACAAAACGCGATCTTTCACCAGATGTTTACCCCGACGACCTCATGGTCCCCCCAGAGGCTGGAGGCTGACATGACAGAACCTGTAACCGATCTACCGACGCCGGGGCTTGACAGCCCCCTTGCCTGCGCCGTGTCCGAACGCGACCGGGCAACCCTTGCAATCGTTCGGCGCGCGCTGGAACGCCGCCGGGTGGTGCTGGCCTATCAACCTGTCGTAAAGGCCGGCGAAACCGGGCAGATCGCCTTCTATGAAGGGCTGATCCGCATCCTCGACGATCAGGGCCGCATTCTGCCCGCCCGCGACTTCCTGCCCGTCGTGGAAACCAGCGAAATCGGCCGGGTCATCGACTGCCTCGCGCTGGAACTGGGGTTGCAGGCCCTGTCAGAGGATCGGGGGCTGCGCCTTGCGATCAACATGTCGGCCCGCTCCATCGGCTACGCCCGCTGGAAACGGACGCTGCTGCAAGGGCTTGAACGCGACCGGACCGCGGCGGAACGGCTGATCCTGGAAATCACCGAAGCCTCGGCCATGCTGATGCCCGATCTCGTCAGCGTCTTCATGCGGGAATTGCAGCGCACCGGCGTGAGTTTCGCGCTGGACGATTTCGGGGCGGGCTACACCGCGATTCGCTACTTCAAGCAGTTCTACTTCGACATCCTGAAGATCGACGGGCAGTTCATCCGCAACATCCACCGCGACCCGGACAACCAGGTGCTGACCCAGGCGCTGATCTCGATCGCGCGGCATTTCGACATGTTCACGGTGGCCGAATTCGTCGAAGACGGGCGCGATGCCGCCTTCCTTGCCAAGCTGGGGGTGGATTGCCTGCAGGGCTACCTGTTTGGCGCGCCGACGACCATGCCGCCGTGGAAGGCCACGGCCCCGGCCAAGACGGCCTGAGGGGCGGGTTTCCCCCGGCGGGGCCGGGGATTGGCATCCCTGCGGCCAGATAGCCCTTGACGCGGCACCTGCATCGGGGATGCTGCATGGCAGCGCAGGGTTCCCCGCGCTTTGCCTCCGCAGCGCCGCTGCATGACGGGAGGGCACGGGACCGGCCCCGCCGCACTGCAAGGCTAGGGAGAGGACCCCATCATGACCAATGTCGTTATCGTATCGGCAGCCCGCACCGCCGTGGGCAGCTTCAACGGCGCCTTCGCCAACACCCCCGCGCATGAGCTTGGCGCGACCGTTCTGGCCGAAGTCGCCGCCCGCGCCGGTGTCGACACGTCCGAGATTTCGGAGACCATCCTTGGCCAGGTGCTGACCGCCGGTCAGGGCCAGAACCCGGCCCGGCAGGCCCATATCAACGCGGGTTTCCCGCAGGAAAGCGCCGCCTGGTCGATCAACCAGGTCTGCGGATCGGGGCTTCGGTCGGTCGCTCTTGCCGCCCAGCACATCCAGCTTGGCGATGCCGCCATCGTCGCCGCGGGCGGGCAGGAAAGCATGAGCCTTGCGCCCCATGTCGCGCATCTGCGCTCGGGCCAGAAGATGGGCGACATGAAGATGATCGACAGCATGATCCGCGACGGCCTGTGGGACGCCTTCAACGGCTATCACATGGGCCAGACGGCGGAAAACGTCGCCCAACAGTGGCAGATCAGCCGCGAGATGCAGGACGAATTCGCCCTGGCCTCGCAGAACAAGGCCGAGGCGGCGCAGAAGGCCGGCAAGTTCAAGGACGAGATCGTCGCCTTCACGGTGAAGACCCGCAAGGGGGACATCGTCGTCGATGCCGATGAATATATCCGTCACGGCGCGACGCTTGAGGGGATGCAGAAGCTGCGCCCGGCGTTTGCCAAGGACGGCAGCGTCACCGCGGGCAACGCCTCGGGCATCAACGACGGCGCGGCGGCGGTGCTGCTGATGAGCGCGGCCGAGGCTGAAAAGCGCGGGCTCGAGCCGCTGGCCCGGATCGCGTCCTATGCGACGGCCGGCCTCGACCCGGCAATCATGGGCGTGGGTCCGATCTTTGCCAGCCGCAAGGCGCTGGCCAAGGCGGGCTGGAAGGCCGACGACCTCGACGTGATCGAGGCGAACGAGGCTTTCGCCGCGCAGGCTTGCGCGGTGAACAAGGACATGGGCTGGGACCCTGCGAAGGTGAACGTGAACGGCGGCGCCATCGCCATTGGCCACCCGATCGGCGCCTCGGGCGCGCGCATCCTCAACACGCTTCTGTTCGAAATGAAGCGGTCGCAGGCCAAGAAGGGCCTTGCCACGCTGTGCATCGGCGGCGGCATGGGCGTCGCCATGTGCCTCGAGCGGCCCTGAGCTTTGCTGCAAACGCAAAGGGCGCGCAATATAATTGCGCGCCCTTATTATTTTCGATAACACCATTTCAAGTCTAGCCTGAAGAACGGAGGAATCATGTCCAGGGTTGCACTCGTCACCGGAGGATCGCGCGGCATCGGCGCGGCGATCTCGATTGCTCTCAAGGCCGCGGGCTACAGCGTGGCCGCCAACTATGCCGGCAACGACGAGGCCGCGGCGACGTTCACGGCAGAAACGGGCATTCCGACCTACAAGTGGTCGGTCGCGGATTACGAGGCCTGCAAGGACGGCGTTGCCCGGGTCGAGGCCGACCTGGGGCCGATCGCCGTGCTGGTCAACAATGCCGGGATCACGCGCGACGCGATGTTCCACAAGATGTCGCCGCAGCAATGGCGCGAGGTGATCGACACCAACCTGACAGGCCTGTTCAACATGACCCATCAGGTCTGGTCCGGGATGCGCGATCGCAAGTTCGGCCGCGTGGTCAACATCTCGTCCATCAACGGGCAAAAGGGGCAGGCGGGCCAAGCCAACTATTCCGCCGCGAAGGCGGGCGATCTGGGCTTCACCAAGGCATTGGCGCAGGAAGGCGCGCGCGCCGGGATCACCGTGAACGCGATCTGCCCGGGCTATATCGGCACCGAAATGGTGCGCGCGATCGACGAAAAAGTTCTGAACGAGCGGATCATCCCCCAGATCCCCGTGGGCCGACTGGGAGAGCCCGAAGAGATTGCGCGCTGCGTGGTGTTCCTTGCAGCTGACGATGCCGGTTTCATCACCGGCTCGACGCTCTCTGCGAATGGCGGGCAGTTCTTCGTCTGAAGCCCGTCGCCTGCGCCAAAAGGGCCCCGCCGGGGCCCTTTTTCTGTTTTCCGGCCCCCCGGCCCAAGCTATGAGCCGTGAAAAAGGGGGCAGTCATGACCACGCGCAGCGCCACTATCATCGGTTTCACCGCGATCCTGCTCTGGGCGTCGCTGGCCGTCCTGACGGTGCTGACCGCCCCGGTCCCCCCGTTCGAACTGACCGCGATCTGTTTTGCCATCGGGGCCGGCGTCGGTCTGGTCTGGATGCTCGCCCGCGGCGGCCTTGGGCGCTTGCGCACCGTTCCGCCGGCCGCCTATGCCTTTGGGATCGCCGGTCTTTTTGGCTACCACTTTTGCTATTTCACGGCCCTTCGCATGGCGCCGCCGGCCGAGGCGGGCCTGATTGCCTATCTCTGGCCGCTGTTCATCGTCCTGCTGTCCGGCCTGCTGCCCGGAGAGAGGTTGAGCCCGGCCCACATCCTCGGCGCGCTTGCGGCACTTGCGGGTGTCGCCCTGCTTGTGGGTGGCAACGTCACACGCGTCAGCGGCGAGGCGCTGCCGGGCTTCGGCGTCGCCTTTCTCTGCGCGCTGATCTGGTCGGCCTATTCCGTCGGCTCGCGCCGCTTTGGCGCCGTGCCGACCGAGGCCGTGACCGTCTTCTGCATCGCCACGGCCCTCCTGTCCGCCCTCGCCCATCTGGCGCTGGAACAGACGGTCTGGCCCCGCGGCGCGGCAGGATGGCTTGCCACAATAGGCCTGGGCATCGGCCCGCTGGGAATTGCCTTCTTCACCTGGGACATCGGGATGAAAAAGGGGGATATCCAGCTTCTCGGCGTCGCCTCTTACGCGGCGCCCCTGCTTTCGACACTTGCCCTGATCGCCGCCGGCATAACGCCCGCATCACCGAAAATCCTTTCGGCAGCGGTGCTTATCGTCGGGGGGGCAGCGCTGGCCGCCCGGGCCAGCGCAAAGGCCCGAAGGGCTGGCGTCAGCCCTGGCTGAGGCGGGAGATCTCCTCTTTCAGCTTCAGTTTCTGCTTCTTCATGTCGGCGATCGTCAGAGCGTCCATGCCGGGGTTTCGCTGAGCCTGTTCCACGCGTTCAGAGAGGCTTTCGTGCTTCCGGCGAAGCTCCTGCAGATGCGACGTCACACTCATGGTGGTCCTCCTCTCTGGGTTATGAATGTCATAATTCCATCACAGATGGTGAGTCGTGTCACGCCCGATGGACTCGCGCGTCGTCACACGATGATGACCGGCAAGAGATTGCCAAAAACCTAACGCCAGAGCGCCGGGATCGCGTCGCCTTGGCGCAGGATCGCGGCGGCTTCGGGGGTGAAGCTGTCGCGGTCGCCGTCATGCGCCGCGCCCTCGTGCACAACGAGGGGGGCGAGCAGACGGAACGCCGCGCGCCCCCCCTTGCGGGCCTGCGCGATCACGCGGCCCGCGGGTCGTCCGGCGCGCGGTGCAAGCGGCAGCACGGACAGGCTGCCAAGCCTGCTGCCGCAGCCCGCCAGAAGGTCGGGCAACCGGTCCGCGCCGACGATCATCGTCAGCCATCCTCCGGGCCGCAGGCGCCGGGTGGCCGCATCGATCCATGCGGCCAGCGGCGTCTCCTCGCGCAGGGCGGCCGCGCGGCCGGGGTCGCGGGCCGGGGTGCCGGATGCAGGATAATAGGGCGGATTGGCGAAAACGTGATCGAAGGATCGTGCCCTCAGCTCTGGCGGCATCCGCACCAGATCCCCCTCGATCACGGTCATCTCAAGGCCGTTGCGGGCCGCATTCTCGCGCGCAAGCGCGGCGTAGTCGGGCTGACGTTCAAGCCCGGCGGGATGCAGCCCCGCCACCCGCGCCGCAAGACACAGCGTCGCAACACCGGCGCCGCAGCCCAGTTCCAGAACCTCCTGCCCCGGCTTTGCCGGCACGGCAGCGGCAAGGAAAACCGGGTCAGTCGCGGCCCGATAGCCCGTTTTCGGTTGCAGCACGCGCAGCCGGCCGCCAAGGAACCCGTCATCCGTCAGGTCGTCTGCTGCGAACATCGCCTACAGGCCCGTGGGGATGTCGTTGTCGCGCAACACCACGCGGGCCATGAACAAATCCCGATCCCGCACAAGCAGCCGCCGCGGCAATGCGCCCGCCGATCCTTCCAGAACGCTCATGTGGACGTCTGCGGGAAAGGTCGCTATACCCGCTCCCTGTAGAAGGGCGGTTGCAAAGGCGATGATCGTCGGATCCGTTGTGCGCAGCAGTTCTTTCATGCCCCCGACTTAAGGGGAGTTTTGAAACCTTGTCGAGGGACCACAGGTTCATGGGGATGCTTGAGCCTCGTCACGCGCCGCACGATCGGCTTGCCGCCTATCTGTCCGATGACATGGAGCGTGTGAACGCGCTCATCCGCGAGCGGATGGCCTCGGAACATGCGCCGCGCATTCCCGAGGTGACCGCGCATCTGGTCGAGGCCGGGGGCAAGCGGCTGCGGCCGATGCTGACGCTGGCGGCGGCACGGCTTTGCGGTTATGGCGGGCCCTATCACATCCATCTCGCGGCGACGGTCGAATTCATCCACACGGCGACGCTTCTGCATGACGACGTGGTGGACGAAAGCGCGCAGCGGCGCGGGCGACCGACGGCGAACCTCTTGTGGGACAACAAGTCTTCGGTTCTGGTGGGCGACTATCTGTTCTCGCGCAGCTTCCAGCTGATGGTCGAGACGGGCAGCCTGCGGGTGCTGGACATTCTTGCCAATGCCTCGGCCACGATCGCCGAGGGCGAGGTGCTGCAACTGACCGCAGCGCAGGATCTGCGGACGGACGAAAGCATCTACATGCAGGTGATCCGCGGCAAGACCGCGGCGCTGTTCTCGGCGGCGACCGAGGTCGGCGGCGTCATCGCCGGCGCGCCCGAGGAACAGGTGAAGGCGCTTTGCGCCTATGGCGACGCGCTCGGGATCGCGTTCCAGATCGTGGACGACCTGCTGGATTATGGCGGGGCGAGCGCGACCATCGGCAAGAACGTGGGCGACGATTTCCGCGAACGGAAGCTGACGATGCCGGTGATCAAGGCGGTGGCGGCCGCGGATGCCGAGGAACGCGCCTTCTGGACCCGCACGATCGAGAAGGGCCAGCAGGCCGAGGGCGATCTGGAACATGCCATGGCGCTGTTGCAAAGGCATGGCGCGCTGGAGGCGACGCGGTCCGCGGCGCTCGGCTGGGCGGAGACCGCCAAGACCGCGCTCGCGCATCTGCCCGCGGGCGATCTGCGCGACATGCTGACCGATCTGGCCGATTACGTGGTGGCCCGCGTCGCCTGAGCCGACGCCACGGGGGCATCCGCAATCCACCAATCGGGGCGCATTCCGCGTAACGCCTGCGCCGCGGCGGAGGCGGAGGCGGCCGAAGCAAACAGGCCAAAGCAGGTGGCCCCGGACCCCGACATTCTGGACAGAAGACAGCCGTCGGTGGCCGCAAGACGGTCGATGATTTCGCCGATCACGGGCGCCACGGCGCGCGCGGGCGGCTCGAGGTCGTTGCGGGTTTCTCCCAGCCATCTGGCGAGCGCCGCCGCATCCGGCCATGGGCGCGGCTCGGGCAGGGGCGGATTGTCCCGGCGGGCAAGGCCCTGAAAGACCGCCCCCGTCGGCACGCCGACGCCCGGATTGACCAGCACCAGCCAGGCGGGCGGCAGGTCGGGCAGGGGCTCCAGCCGCTCGCCGATCCCGCGCATCCGGGCAGGCTGCCCGGCAAGGCAAACCGGCACATCCGCCCCGAGCTCGAGCACGGCATCGGCCCCCGGCAGCGGCAGGCCCCAGAGTTCGGCCAGCACGCGCAGCGCCGTGGCCGCATCGGACGAGCCGCCGCCGATCCCGGCCGCCGCGGGCAGGTGCTTGTCCAGAACGATCCGCGCGCCCCGGCCTGCACCGAGCGTCGCCGCCGCGCGCAGCACGAGGTTGGTGGCATCCGTCGGCACGCCGGCGGCGCGGGGCCCGGTCACCTCGAGCGTCAGCCGGTCCGCGCGTTCGGCCCGCAGCCGGTCGCCCACCCCGGCGAAGACCACCAGACTGTCGAGCAGGTGATAGCCGTCTGCCCGCCGTCCGGTGACGTGCAGGGCAAGGTTGACCTTCGCGGGCGCGAAGCCCTCAGCCACCTGCGGGCGCATCGAGGCTGACCGCCTTCAGGGGCGGCGCGCCCTCTTCCTTCAGCACGGCATCAAGCCCCACCGCCAGCTTGCGCTTGATGCGCGTGGCATCGGTCGGCGCGGGGTTGAACGACAGGGCCCGGCGCCACTGGAACTCGGCCTCGCGCTTGCGGCCGTTGGCCCAATAGACATCGCCCAGATGGTCGGTGATCACCGGGTCCACCGCCGTCAGCCGCGCAGCGCGCTCGGCGATCGGGAGGGCCTTGCCATAGTCGCCCAGCCGGAAATAAGCCCAGGACAGGCTGTCCACGATATAGCCGTCGTCCGGACGCGCGGCCACGGCCCGACGGATCAGGTCCAGCGCCTCCGAGAGCTTCTCGCCCCGCTCGACCATCGCATAGCCAAGGTAATTCAGCACCTCGGGCTGATTGGGGTTGAGCAAGAGCGCCTGCCGCAGGTCGGCTTCGGCCTTCGGCCAGTTGCCCACACGCTCGTTGCAGATGCCGCGCATGTAGAAGACGCCCCAATCCCCCGGCTTGGGCGAAGCGATCAGCGTGACGGCCGCATCATAGGCCGTGAGCGCCTCGGCATAGCGCTTTTGCTGGCGCAGCAGGTCGCCAAGTTCGACCTGCGCGTCGATCTGACCGGGGTTGGCCTTCACGATCTGCTTGATGGCGGCGATGCCCGCGTCCACGCTGCCCGAGGCATAAAGCGCCTGCGCCCGCGACAGTTGGGCGGCGAAATAGTCCATGTCGCCGCGCGGCACGCTTTCGTAAGCGGCGATGGCCAGCCCGTATTGATGCTGCAGTTCCAGCAGGCCCGCCGTCAGCAGGGTCGCGTCCGTATTGCCCGGGGACAGGTATTGGGCGATCCGCGCATAGACCAGCGTGAAGCTTGGCGCCACCTGCGCCTTGAGCGCGGCGCCGACGGTCAGGAACACCTCGGACAGGCCATCCTGCGCGGTGTGGATCAGATCGAAGGGAACCGCCTGCCCATCGCGCAGGCGCTGCCGCAGCGGCTCGATCCCGGGATTGGCATTCGGCCCGAAGCTTTCGTCAAGAAGCTTGAGCGCATCGGGATTGCGGTCAAGCTGGCTCAGCACTTCGGCGGCGGCGACGATGCCCCGGCTGGACAGGTGCAGCTTGACCCCGTCCGCGCCGGAGAAGATCTTCTCCGCCCCGCCGAAATCCCCCACCGACGCCATGGCGAGCGCCTTGTTGTAAAGGCCGATGGCCTTCAGCCCGGGCATGTCGGCGACCTTGTCGAAACCAGCCAGCGCATCGGTCATTCGGCCCGCCCCGACATCGGCCCAGGCGGTCACAAGCCCATCGACCAGTGGCCCGCCGCCCTTGCCCGCCGCGACCTGCGCCTTGGCGGCGTCGAATTTGCCCAGATGCAAGAGGTCGGCCAGCACCACCAGATTGGCGACATTGCTGCCGTCCTTGGTGTCGATCAGCACCTTTGCGATGGGCAGCGCACGCGCGAAGTTGCCGGTCTGGACCTGCGCCATGACCGAGGCTTCCATGAGCCCGGGATTGGTCGGGTCCGCGACCAGCGCTGTCGTGAAGAAACTGGCGGCGGCCGAATAATCGCCATCCGATGCCGCCTGACGCGCCGCGAGATAGGCACCCGACTGCGCTTCGGAAAAGGCGGCGGAAGCCGTCAGACCGGCCGTCAGGGCGGTGATCAGCAACAGCGAGCGGCGGCGAAGAGAAATCACGTTTGAACCTCGGTCAGAACCCAAGGGTCAAAGCTAAAGGCAGCGGGCGCCAGACGCAATCGGCGGCGGTTGCCATGATTGGGCAACAAGCCGCCGATCACGCGAATATCACATGTTGGGATAGTTCGGACCGTCCCCGCCCTGCGGCGTGGTCCAGGTGATGTTCTGGCTCGGGTCCTTGATGTCGCAGGTCTTGCAGTGCACGCAGTTCTGGAAGTTGATCTGGAACCGCGGCCCGCCGTCGCCTTCGAGCACTTCATAGACGCCCGCCGGGCAGTAGCGCTGCGCCGGCTCGTCGTATTTGGGCAGGTTCACCGCGATCGGCACGTTCGGATCGGTCAGCCGCAGGTGGCAGGGCTGGCTTTCCTCGTGGTTGGTCGCGCTGAAGGACACGTTGGTCAGCCGGTCGAAGGACAGAACGCCGTCGGGCTTGGGATAGTCGATCTTCGGGAAATCCTTCGCGGCGCCCGTCGAGGCCGCATCGCTCTTGCCGTGCCGCAGCGTGCCGAACAGCGAAACCCCGAACAGGTTGTTCGTCCACATGTCGAGACCCCCAAGCGCGAGGCTGGCGGCAAGGCCCCACTTGGACCACATCGGCTTCACGTTGCGGACCTTCCTGAGGTCCTGGCCGATCGGACCTTCGCGCAGATCGGCCTCGTAGGCCGTCAGCTCGTCGCCCTCGCGGCCCGCCTTGATCGCCTCGTAAGCCGCCTCGGCCGCGGCCTTGCCCGACAGCATCGCGTTGTGGTTGCCCTTGATGCGCGGCACGTTCACGAGGCCCGCCGAACAGCCGAGGATCGCCACGCCCGGCGCCACGACCTTGGGGATCGACTGCCAGCCGCCCTCGCTGATGGCGCGCGCGCCATAGGCCACGCGCTTGCCGCCCTTGAGCAGCTCCGCCACCATCGGGTGATGCTTGAACCGCTGGAATTCCATGTAGGGGTAAAGGTGCGGGTTGCGGTAGTTCAGGTGAACCACGAAGCCCACGTAAACCTGATTGTTGTCGAGGTGATAGATGAAGCTGCCGCCGCCGGCATTCTTGCCCAGCGGCCAGCCCATCGTATGCGTGACGCGGCCCTCGTGGTGCTTGGCGGGATCGATCTCCCAGATTTCCTTCATGCCAAGGCCGAACTTCTGCGGGCAATGGCCCTTGGACAGGTCGAACTTCGCCATCACCTGCTTGGTCAGCGACCCGCGCACGCCTTCGGCAAGGAAGACATATTTGCCGCGCAGCTCCATCCCCGGCTCGTAGTTCGGGCCCATGGTCCCGTCGGGCTCGCGCCCGAATTCGCCCGCGATCACGCCCGCGACGCGGTTGCCGTCCCAGACGATGTCCGAGCACGACATGCCGGGGAAAATCTCCACCCCAAGCGCCTCGGCCTGTTCGGCCATCCAGCGGCAGACATTCGCCATCGAGACGATGTAATTGCCGTGGTTCGACATCAGCGGCGGCATCGGCCAGTTCGGGATGCGCATCTGACCAGCCGGGCCCAGCAGGTAAAAGTTGTCCTCGCGCACCGGGACGGTGATCGGGGCGCCCTTTTCCTTCCAGTCGGGGATCAGCGCGTCGAGACCGGACGGGTCAAGGACGGCGCCCGACAGGATATGGGCGCCGACTTCCGAGCCCTTCTCCAGCACGACCACGTTCAGATCGGCATCGAGCTGCTTCAACCGGATCGCAGCCGACAGGCCCGCAGGCCCCGCCCCCACGATCACCACGTCGTAGTCCATCGATTCCCGAACGATTTCCGTCATGCCTGTCTCCCCCGGCGGAATGGCCCTTCCCGCCAATGCGTTCCGTCTGACGAGCGTTATCTTGCCCATGCCCCAAGGGTCAATCGTGACGCGGCATCACGCGGCCCATTTGCGGCAAGATGCCCGATTTCCGCCGCCGCGATGCAGCGAAATCCCCCGCGGCGGCGGGCACCCGGTGCTGGCCTCTTGCAATCCGGGTTCGGCTGAGGTCAGGTGCAAGACAGAAACGGAAGGCGCCCGGCGGTGAGGCTGCAAGGGTGCCTCAAGTGCATGGGGACCGATGGAAAAGATACCGATGACCCGCGCGGGGTATGCCGCGCTCGATCAAGAGTTGAAACAGCTCAAGTCGGTGGAACGTCCCGCCGTGATCCGTGCGATTGCCGAGGCCCGCGAGCACGGCGACCTGTCCGAAAACGCGGAATACCATGCTGCCCGCGAACGCCAGAGCTTCATCGAGGGCCGGATCAAGGAACTCGAGGGGCTGCTGTCGCTCTCTGACGTGATCGACCCCACGAAGCTCTCCGGCGCGATCAAGTTCGGCGCCACGGTCACGCTGGTGGACGAGGACACCGACGAGGAAAAGACCTATCAGATCGTCGGAGAGGCCGAGGCCGATATCGAACGCGGCCTGCTCAACATCAAATCGCCGCTCGCCCGTGCGCTGATCGGCAAGGACGAAGGCGACAGCGTCGAGGTGAAGACCCCAGGCGGGGATCGCAGCTACGAGGTTGTCACCGTCCGTTACGTCTGACCCGGGGCGAGGAGCGTCGAGGATGTCCGAAAGCCCGCAGGACCGCCCGATCGATCTTGGCACCTACGTGCGCCAGGACCGGCGTGCGCGCGTGACGACGACCGAAATCGTTGCTGTCGGCCTCAGCCTGATCTGGGTCGCGCTGGTCGGCGGGTTCCTGTTGACGACGGACACGCACACCGATGGCGCGGCCGTCGTGAACGGCGTGATGACCTTCCTTGCGGTTTTCCTTCCCATCGCGCTGATCTGGGTTGCGGCCACCACAGCGCGCACCGTCCGGGAACTGCGCGAAGAGGCAGAGCGGTTACAGGGCACGGTGGATGCGATGCGCCACGCCTATGTCCAGCAAAGTCAGGCGCAGGCTGCGGCAAAGCCCAGCGTGGTCGAACGCAAGCTGGAAGAGATCGCATCGGCCCAGCGGCAGACCGAAGCGGCTTTGGCCGCGATCACCGGCCGCGGCGCGGGGGCGGCCGCCCTGCCCTCGCCCCAGCCCACCCGCCTTGGCACGGCGGCCCCGCCCCCGGCCGAGGATGAGCCGGCGCTGGCTCTGGGAACGCCCGCCGAGGATTTTCGGCCGCCGATCTCGGTCGCGGATTTCATCCGGGCGCTGAATTTCCCCGAATCCGCCGATGACAAGGAAGGCTTCCGCGCCCTGCGCCTCGCGCTTGGCGACCGCGCCGTGTCCAAGCTGATCCGGGCGGCGCAGGACGTGCTGACGCTGCTGGCGCAGGACGGCATCTTCATGGACGACCTGCGCCCCGAACGCGCCCGCCCCGAGCTTTGGCGCAAGTTCGCGCAGGGCGAGCGGGGCCGGACCATCGCCGGGATCGGCGGCGTGCGCGACCGCTCGAGCCTCGCGCTGACCTCGGGGAGGATGCGGACGGACCCGGTCTTCCGCGACGCGGCGCACCATTTCCTGCGGCAGTTCGACAAGAGCTTTCAGGAGTTCGAGAAGACGGCAAGCGACCAGCAGGTGATCGACCTTGCCGAAACCCGCACGGCCCGCGCCTTCATGCTGTTCGGGCGCGTCACCGGGATCTTCGACTGATTGCGCGCCGCCGCGACCGCAAGATCGTGAAAGCGCCGCATTCACGCCTTCGAGACGACATCGCCTTCGTGCCTTTGGGCGGTGGGTCGCGTTCGGCGATCCGCGCTGTTCTGGCTTGCGGGACCCTACAGAGATGCTGTCTGCCCTGACATCCTTCCGCCGCTTCGCGCGCCTCTCGCTGGCCGAGGCCGAGGGACGCCTGCGCGTCCTTGCCGGCCGTCCGCCGCGCTTTTGTGGCGCATGGCCGAACCGCGCGGCGGCCCTCGCCGCAGTGCCGAAGGGCAAGCTTCCCGGCTACGATCACGAAGACATCGCCGAGATATCGTTTCAGGCGATGTGCCGGGTCATGCCGTGGGACTACCCGGTCCTGTTCTGGCTGCAACGCGACTGGCGCACGGGACTGAAGGTGCTGGACGCGGGCGGTCACATGGGCACGAAATACATCGCCTTCGACCGGGTCCTGCCGGTGGGTCAAGCGGAATGGACGGTGCTCGATCTGCCCGGCATCGTCGCGGCAGCCCGCGCGCGGCAGGCCCGCGGCGCGCTGCCCGCCGCGCTGCGCTTCGTCACCACCCCGGCAGAGGCCGGGGCGGCCGATGTCTTCCTTGCCTCCGGCCTGCTGCAATACCTCGATGTGCCGCTGTCGGACCTGCTGTCGCAGCTTCCCGCGCCGCCCCGGCGGATCATCCTCAACAAGGTCGCCACACGCGACGGGCCGACGGTGGTCACGCTCGAGCAGATCGGCGCGGCGCGCGTCCCCTACCAGATCCGCAACCGCGAGACCTTCGAGGCAGAGTTGCAGACGCTTGGCTACACCTTGATGGACAGCTGGGAGATCCCCGAGCTCTCCCACACCATCGGCACCCATCCGCGGCTCGGGCCCAGCACCAGCCGCGGATACGTGCTTGAACGCGGGGACTGACCGGGATTACCCCGCAAACAGCCCCTTGAAGCGGTCGCGCAGAAGGTTCTTCTGTACCTTGCCCATCGTGTTGCGCGGCAGTTCCTCGACCACTTCGATCGCCTTGGGCTGCTTGAACTTCGCCAGCCGTCCGCCAAGCCCCGCCATCACCGCCGCGGTGTCGATCGTGGCGCCCTTCTGGGCCACCAGCACACCCACGACACCCTCGCCGAAATCGGGATGCGGCACGCCGATCACGGCGGATTCCAGCACGCCCGGCTGTTCGTCCAGAACCAGCTCGATCTCCTTGGGATAGACGTTGTAGCCGCCCGAGATGATCAGGTCCTTCGCCCGCCCGACGATGCTCACATAGCCGTCCGCGTCGATCACGCCGATATCGCCGGTAATGAAGAAGCCGTTGTCTCGCAGTTCCTCTTTCGTCTTCTCGGGCATCTGCCAATAGCCCTTGAAGACGTTCGGGCCACGCACCTCGATCATGCCGGGTTCGCCCTGCGGCAGCGCCTCGCCCGTGGACGGGTCGGTGATCTTCACCTCCACCCCCGGCAGCGGGAAGCCCACGGTGCCCGCACGACGGTCGCCGTCATAGGGGTTCGAGGTGTTCATGTTCGTCTCCGTCATCCCGTAGCGTTCCAGGATGCGGTGCCCGGTGCGGTCCTCGAACTGCACATGCGTTTCGGCCAACAGCGGCGCCGAGCCGGAGGTGAAAAGCCGCATGTGCCCCACGAGGTCGCGGGTGAAGCGCGGATCGTCCAGCAGGCGGGTGTAGAAGGTCGGCACACCCATCATGCTGGTCGCCCGCGGCAACAGGCGGATGACTTCGTCCTTGTCGAAGCCGGGCAGGAAGATCATCGCCCCGCCGGTCAGCAGGACCACGTTCGAGGCCACGAACAGGCCGTGCGTGTGGAAGATCGGCAAGGCGTGCAGCAGCACGTCGGCCTCGGTGAACCGCCATTCGCGCGCCAGCACCTCGGCGTTGGACAGAAGGTTCGCATGGGTCAGCATCGCCCCCTTCGACCGCCCCGTGGTGCCCGAGGTGTAAAGGAAGGCCGCAAGGTCCTCGGCCCCGCGCGGGACGGGGGCGAAGGTCGCGGGCTGGCCGGCCGCCGCGTCAGAGAAGCTTCCCGAGCCGTCGGCATTCATGACCATCAGCGCAGCGCCCGCATCGGCCGCGACCGGGGCCAGCCCCTCTGCCTTCTTGCCGTCGCACAGGAAGACGCGCGGCGTGGCGTTACCCAGGAAGTAGGCGATCTCTTCGGCGGTATAGGCCGTGTTCAGCGGCAGGAAGATGCCCCCGGCCGCGACAGTCGCCGCATAGGCCGCAAGCGCCTCGGGCGATTTGGCCACCTGTGCCGCCACCCGGTCGCCCGGCTGCACGCCCGCCGCGACCAGCGCATGGGCAAAGCGCGCGACCATGGTGGAGAAGTCCCGCCCGGTGATCTCGCGCCCGTCGGGCAGGATCAGGAACCGGGTGTCTCGCACGGACAGCGGAGCGAACAGAGCATCGTAAAGCAGGTTGGCCATTCATTCCTCCCAAGAGATTCCCCGCCGTCTTCTGTCACGGCTTGTCGCGCGGCTCAAGCTGCGGGTGATCCTTGTTCCACCGGGACTGGCGGTCTACATCTCTGCCATGAGAAACCTTATCCCCTTCGTGAAAGCGCCCCCGCGCGTGGCGGTGATCCGCCTCTCCGGGATGATCGCCGCCGGCGGACGTGCCGGCGCCCGGCTCAATGACGCAAGCCTTGCCCCGACGATCGAGCGCGCCTTCAGCAAGGGCAAGCCCGCGGCCGTCGCGCTTCTGGTGAACTCTCCCGGCGGGTCGCCTGCAAAGCGCGCTGATCGCAGGGCGCATCCGGCGGCTCGCGGCCGAGAAATCGGTGCGGGTGCACACCTTCGTCGAGGATCTCGCGGCCTCGGGCGGCTACTGGCTGGCGACCGCGGGCGACGACATCTGGATCGACGAAAGCTCCATCGTGGGTTCGATCGGCGTGATCTCGTCCAGCTTCGGCTTTTCCGATTTCATCGCGCGCTACGGGATCGAACGGCGGGTGCATACGGCGGGCAAGTCGAAAAGCTTCCTCGACCCCTTCAAGCCCGAGAAGGAAGAAGACATCGCCCGCCTGAAAGCGCTGCAGGAGCCGATCCATGCGGCCTTCATCGCGCATGTGAAGGCGCGGCGGGGGGCGAAGCTGGCCGACCGCGATCTTTACACGGGCGACATCTGGGTCGGCCCGCAGGCCATCGAGGTCGGGCTGGCCGACGGCATCGCGCATCCTGTCCCGAAGCTGAAGGAGCTTTACGGCGACAAGGTCAAGCTGGTGCACTACGGGCAGCGCCGGGGCCTGCTGTCCCGCCTTGGCGCCACGCTCTGGGACGATGCGATGGCGCAGGTGGAAGAACGCGCCATGCTCGCGCGCTACGGTCTTTGAACGATGGTCAAGATCGTCCTTCTGTTCCTTGTCGTGCTCGCGGTGCTGGGCATGTTCGGCCGACTGCGGCTTGGTCCGGGCAAGCAGACCCGGCGCGGCGTCGGAAAATGCCCCTCGTGCGGGCGCTACAGGATCGGGCCGGGGCCCTGTCCCTGCCAGAAAACACCCAGCAAGGGGATCGGACATGACTGACAGCATGGGCCGTGCCCTTGTCACCGGCGCGGGCCGCCGCCTTGGCCGCGAGATGGCGCTGTATCTTGCGCGCCGCGGCCATGACGTGGCCGTGCATTACGCCAGTTCGCAAGCCGAAGCGGACGAGGTCGCGGCCGAGATCCGCGCGATGGGCCGAAGGGCGGTCGCGCTTGGCGCCGATCTGCTGGACGAGGCGCAGGTGACGCCGCTCGTCGCCCGCGCGGCCGAAGGGCTTGGCGGACCGCTGACGGTTCTGGTCAACAACGCCTCGATCTTCGAATACGACACGATCAAGAGCGCCACACGGAAGAGCTGGGACCGGCACATGGAATCGAACCTGCGCGCGCCCTTCGTGCTGACGCAGGCGCTTGCCGCGCAGGTGCCCCCGGCCAAGCCCGATGCGGCGGGGGAGCCCGTGGCCTCGGCGCTGGTGGTCAACATGATCGACCAGCGGGTCCACAAGCTGACGCCCGAGTTCATGAGCTACACGATCGCCAAGATGGGATTGTGGGCCTTTACCCGCACGGCGGCGCAGGCTCTCGCGCCCCGCGTCAGGGTCAACGCCATCGGCCCCGGCCCCACGCTGCGCGGCGCGCGCCAGAGCGAGGATCACTTTGCCCGCCAGCGCGGGGCAACGATCCTCAAGCGCGGCGCAAACCCCGATGACATCTGCGCCGCGCTTGGCTTTCTGCTCGATGCAAAGGCCGTCACGGGGCAGCTGATCTGCGTGGACGGGGGCCAGCATCTTGCCTGGGAAACGCCCGACATACTGGGGGTCGAAGGGTGACTGCGGCGGCCTGCCACATTGGACTTCGGATTACTTATGCACCAGCGCACGATCCGTCACACAAGCGTTACGAATCTTGCTGGATTTTCAGTCCCTTGCCGGCTTGTGAAAATTTTTATCAATAATATTAATACGTTATGGCATTGCCTATTTTTTGGGCAAATTAACGAAATCCTAAGGATTCAAGGGATTTTTCGGCCTCTTCAAATGTTTTCACCAGCCTTATCCACAGAAACCGTGGACATGTTTTGTCTTGCCGGACCTCGGCAAACATTGCAGCCAGAGCCGGGAATCAGAGCGGTCCGATGACAGAGACATTGCCCCCTTCCGCATCGGCCGATGCCCCCGCGCCGCTTACCGGTCACGCGCTGATCCAGTCGTATCTCAAGACGCTGGACGGATCGCCCGGCGTCTATCGGATGCTGAATGCGGCGAACGAGGTTCTTTATGTCGGCAAGGCGCGCAACCTGCGTGCGCGCGTGTCGAATTACGCCCGCCCCTCGGGTCATTCCGGCCGCATCGCCCGGATGATCCACGAGACGGCCAGCATGATGTTCCTGACCGTGCGGACCGAGACCGAGGCGCTGCTGCTGGAGCAGAACCTCATCAAGCAGTTGAAGCCGCGCTACAACGTGCTGTTACGCGACGACAAGAGCTTTCCGAACATCCTGATCTCGCGCGAACACCGCTTTCCGGCGATCAAGAAGCACCGGGGCAAGCGGTCGGAAAAGGGCAGCTACTTCGGCCCCTTTGCCAGCGCGGGGGCGGTGAACCGGACGCTGAACCAGTTGCAGCGCGTGTTCCTGCTGCGCACCTGTTCGGATGCGACCTTCGAAAGCCGCACGCGGCCCTGCCTGCTCTACCAGATCAAGCGGTGCAGCGCGCCCTGCGTGGGCTACATCTCGGACGCCGACTACGAAAGCCTGATCGAGGATGCGCAGCGTTTCCTTGAAGGCAAGTCCACGACCGTTCAGGCGCATCTGGCCGAGGAAATGGCCAAGGCGTCCGAGGAACTGGAATTCGAACGCGCCGCGGCCCTGCGCGACCGGATCAAGGCGCTGACGCAGGTGCAGACGGCGCAGGGCATCAACCCCCGCGGCGTGGCCGAGGCCGATGTCATCGCCGTCCATCTCGAGGGCGGGCAGGCCTGCGTGCAGGTCTTCTTCATCCGCGCGAACCAAAGCTGGGGTAACCGCGACTTCTACCCCCGCACCGGTGCCGGCGCGGAAGAGGCCGAGATCCTCGAGGCGTTCCTCGCGCAGTTCTACGACGACAAGGTGCCGCCGCGGCTGATCCTTCTGTCCCACGCGATCGAGGATACGGACCTGACGGTGCAGCTTCTTTCGGACCGCGCCGGGCGCAAGGTGGAACTGGCCGTGCCGCAGCGGGGAGAGAAGGCCGAACTGGTCGAGAACGCGGCCCGCAACGCCCGCGAAAGCCTTGCCCGCAAGATGGCGGAAAGCGCGAGCCAGGCGAAGCTTCTGGCCGGGCTGGCCGACGCCTTCGACCTGCCCGCCCCGCCGAAACGCATCGAGGTTTACGACAACTCGCACATCATGGGCACCAATGCCGTGGGCGGCATGATCGTCGCGGGCCCCGACGGATTCATCAAGGGCCAGTATCGCAAGTTCAACATCAAGGGGACCGAGATCACGCCGGGCGACGACTTCGGCATGATGAAAGAGGTCCTGACCCGCCGGTTCGAACGGCTGCTGCGCGAAGACCCCGACCGCGAAAGCGAGGCATGGCCCGATCTTCTGCTGATCGACGGCGGCGCGGGACAGGTTTCGGCGGTGGCCGAGATCATGGCCGGGCTCGGCGTGGATGACGTGCCGATGGTGGGCGTCGCCAAGGGCGTGGACCGCGACGCGGGCAAAGAAGAATTCTACCGCCCCGGCCAGCGCCCCTTCGCGCTGCCGCACAATTCGCCGGTTCTGTATTTCGTGCAGCGCCTGCGCGACGAAGCCCACCGCTGGGCGATCGGCGCGCACCGGCAGAAGCGGGCGAAAGCGGTTGGCGCCACGCCGCTCGACGAAATCCCGGGGATCGGCGCGGCCCGCAAGCGCGCGCTGCTCGCGCATTTCGGCAGCGCCAAGGCCGTGTCACGGGCGGCGCTGGCGGATCTCTCGGCGGTGGAGGGGATATCCGAGACGATGGCCCGGACGGTTTACGATTTCTTCCACGGCGGCACCTAGCGCGCCGCGCCCGCCCTCAGGGGCCAAGCCGCGCCGGTCAGCGGTTGCGAAGCGGGTTGCCGATGGCCGAAAGAACCAGAAGGGTGACGGCCCCGCCAACGGAATAGATCCCGAAACAGACGCCGTATGGCGCCCCGGCAACGGCGGCCGCGATGGCCAGCGCCAAGCCGGAAATGCACGAAATCATGATCTGCCCAAGCATTCTGCCGCCTCTCGTTTATCGCGCCCGACCCCTGTCACGCCTTGCGGGCGACCGTGGCCTGTCACGGGCTGTTTCTTGGGATCACGATAACACGACGGGTGTTCGGGCCGAAAAACGCAAAGGGATATGAGGCCGACCCATCCGAGTGTATGGGTTATCCCGGCGCACCTTGCGCAGCATCACACAAACGCGAGAATATCCGCAGCGTATGCCAAGTGTCAGGTGATCTGCCTACTGTGCATGCACAGACTGATGGAGAGATCTTTTTGAGGACCATTCCCCTGCGCAGCCTCGCGGCCTGCCTGTTCCTTGCCGCGGCAACTTCGCTTTCCGCCCAGACACTGCCCAGCCCCGCCGACACAGGCCCCGACAGCCTGAGCCTTCCTGCCCTGCCGCCCCATGCGCCGACCCCGCTTGATGCGGCGGCGGCGGCGACGCCGCATGACGCGGCGGCGCTTGGCGGATACAACGTGCTGATCGCAGACCGCGGCAACCGCCGCCTGCTGATCGTGACGCCGCAAAAGCAGACGATCTGGGAATATCATTTCAAGGATGCGCCGCCCGGCAATGGCGCGGACGATTCCTTCTTCGCCGACGGCGGCAAATCGGTCCTCACCAATCTCGAGCACAGCCATGTCATCCGCAAGATCGACATCGCGACCGGCAAGCTTGTCTGGGATTACGGCAAGATGAACGTTCAGGGATCGGGGCCGAACCGGCTTTACTACCCCGACGACGCTTATCAACTGCCCGGTGGCAATATCGTCGTGGCCGATATCCGCAACTGCCGCATTCTCGAGATCGCGCCGGACAAGCACATCGTTCGTCAGGCGGGCCGCACCGGCGATTGCTCGGGCCGGCCGGGGACGCTGCGGTCGCCCAATGGCGATCGGCCGCTGGCCAACGGTCATCTTCTGGTCAGCGAGATCCAGGGGCATTGGCTCACCGAACTCGACGAGAACTGGAAGCAGGTGCTGCGCTTCCAGCTGCCGATCCTTTACCCGTCCGATCCGCAACCGACACGGGACGGCAACATCGTCGTGGCGGGCTATACCAATCCGGGCAACATCATCATCGTGAATCGCCAGCAAAAGGTGCTGTGGCGCTACACGCCGCTGAAGGACGGCGGCCTGAACCGCCCGTCGCTTGCCGAGGAACTCCCGAACGGCAATATCCTTGCGACCGACGACCTCAACCACCGGATCGTCGTGATCGACCCGAAGACGAACCGCATCCTGTGGCAATACGGTGTGAAGGGTCATCCGGGCGAGGCGCCGGGCTATCTGCGCATCCCCGACGGCCTTGACATCATCCCCGAGGTGAAGGCCCCGCAGGGGCAAGTTCCGCAAGCGCAGGTCGTCGAGGTGAAATCATGAAGCGTCTGATCCCCGCGCTTGCCCTGCTGGCGCTTGCCGGCCCCGCCCTCGCCCGCCCGGTCCATTCGGTGGGGGCCGTGACATGGCATCCGAAACAGTATGTCGGCAAGGTGGTCGCGATGCGCGGCTACCTGCTGCGGCATGACAAGGGCTACATCCTGTTCTCGGACGAACCCCGCGGGGCCGTCTCGCAGCACGATCTGCCGGTCGAGGGGCCGGGCTTTGAAAGCATCAAGCCCATGCACCGCTACCTGATCGAGGGAAAGTTCGTCAAAGGCGGGCTGAAGGCCTCGAACGGCAGCCCCTATCACCTCGTGCTGACGGCACCTCCGCAGGAAGTGAAGCGGTGACCTCCGCCGGCCGTTGATGAAAGCGCTTTTCCCCCAGCCCGGTCATGGGATAGGACTCCGGCCATGAGATGGTGGATCCCCAATGCCCTGACCGTGCTGCGGCTTTTCGCGGCGCCCTGTGTGCCGGTGATGTTCCTGTATTTTCACCGGCCTGCCGCCGATTGGCTGGCGCTTGCACTGTTCGTGCTGGCGTCCGTCACCGACTGGGTGGATGGCTACCTCGCGCGGCTGTGGGGGCAGGAGTCGAAATTCGGCGCCATGCTGGACCCGATTGCCGACAAGGCGATGGTGGTGATCGCGCTTGTCGTCATCACCGGCTACTCCGGCATGAACCCCTGGCTGATCCTGCCCGTCACGGTGATCCTGTTCCGCGAGGTCTTCGTGTCGGGCCTGCGGGAATTCCTTGGCCACAAGGCGGGGCTGCTGAAGGTCACGAAGCTCGCCAAGTGGAAGACGACGGCGCAGATGCTGGCGATTGCCGAGCTGTTTCTGGGCACCGGGCTGGGCTATGTCGCCGACCGCGGCCAACAGGCGGCGCATTGGTCGGCAAGCTGGGCCACGCAGTTCGGTCTTGTGCTGATCTGGATCGCCGCCGCGCTGACGCTGCTCACGGGGATCGATTACTTCGTGAAGGCGCTGCCCCATCTGCGGAGCGAGGTGAAATCGTGATCGACGTCCTTTACTTCGCCTGGGTGCGCGAACGCATCGGCCTGCCGAAGGAACGGCTGGAAACCAGCGCCGCGACGGTGGCCGATCTGGTCGCCGAACTCGTCGCGCGCGAGGATCGCTATGCCGCGGCCTTCGCCGATCTGTCGGCCCTGCGCGTGGCGCTTGACCAGAACCTGTCGAGCTTCGACGCCCCGCTGGCGGGCGTGCGTGAAGTGGCCTTTTTCCCGCCGATGACGGGGGGCTGAGATGGCGCTGCGGGTTCAGGCCGACCCGTTCGATCCGGGCGCCGAACTGTCCGCCTTTGCAAAGGGACGGCACAATGCGGGCGCGGTCGTCACCTTCACCGGCGTGGTCCGCGACGACGGCGGTCTCACGCGGATGGAGATCGAGCATTACCCCGGCATGACCGAACGCGCGATCGCCGCGATCATGGACGAGGCCACCGCCCGCTGGTCGCTGCTGGATTGCCTCGTCATCCACCGGTTCGGGCCTATGGCGCCGGGCGAATCGATCATGATGGTCGCCACCGCCGCCCCCCATCGGGGCGATGCCTTCGCCGCGGCCGAGTTCCTGATGGACTACCTGAAGTCCCGCGCGCCGTTCTGGAAGAAGGAAATCGCAGCCGACGGAACGGCTTGGGTCGCGGCAAAGGATGCGGACGAGGATGCCCTGTCCCGCTGGGATCGCCAGTAGTCGAGTGAAAAGGTCAGGATTCCCTTTACCTGATTATTTTCATCGGATATACGTCCTTAAGGCGCCCGTTGCGCCCGGAGACGCGATATGAACATTTCCCTAGGCCTTGGGTTCGCCTTGCTGCTTTCTGCAGTGCTGGCCACGGCGGCCGGCGCCCAGACGCAGGACCCCGTCCTGTCCCTGGCGGATGGCACGGCCACGCCCACGCAGATCACGGTTCCGGCCGGCAAGCCCTTCACCCTGACCGTGCGCAACACCGGCAAGACGCCGGCGGAATTCGAAAGCCACCGCCTGCACGTCGAGAAGATCCTGCCCCCCGGCAAGGAGGTCCAGCTGAAGCTGACGCTGCCGAAGGGCCGCTATCCTTTCGTGGACGAATTCCATCCTGCCGCCCGCGGCACTCTTGTGGCGGAATAGGCCATGGGCGGTCAGGTCGCCTTCATCCTGTGGCGCGAAAGCATCGAGGCGCTTCTCGTCATCGGCATCCTGTCAAGCTGGCTGACCGCGCGGCAGGCCGGACGCCGGGCGCGGCTTTTCCTGTGGGGCGGGGTCGCGGCAGGGCTTGCGGTGGCGCTTGGCTTCGCGGCGATGGTCCTTGGCTTTTCCAGCCTGCTTTCGGGCGGCCTGCGCAGCGCGCTCATGACGGGGATGGTGTTCCTGGCCGCGGGCCTGATCGTCCAGATGGTCGCCTGGATGCGCCGTCACGGCCGCACCCTCAAGCGCGAGATGGAAGGCGGGCTGGATGCAGCCGCCGCCGATGGACGCTGGGGAGCGGTCTTTCTGCTGTCGATGACCGCCGTCGCCCGCGAGGGCAGCGAGACGGTGGTCTTCCTTTACGGCACGCTGGCCGCGGCCGGGCACAGCACGCTTCCGGGCCTTCTGGCTGCGATGGCGGCGGGTCTTGCCGCCGCGGCGGCGACCTATGCGCTGTTGCGCCTTGGCAGCCGCTTCATGCCGTGGCGGCGATTCTTCCAGCTGTCCGAGATCATGCTTCTGCTGCTCGGGGCCGCGCTCTTCACCACCGGGGTGAGCGATCTCGTGTCGATGGGCGTCCTGCCTTTCGGCGCGCCGATCTGGGACCTTGGCATGCTGCTGGATGACAACTCGCGCATCGGCAGCGTCGCCGCGGCCCTGACGGGCTACCGTTCCGCGCCCGACGCGATGATCCTTGCGGCGTGGATCGTGTATTGGGGGGCGGTGGCGGTGGCGCTGCGCTGGCAGGGTCGCGCCAGCAGCCTTGCCCGGACGGCGCCGCGCAACGGGTGACCGCGGCCTGATCTGGATCAAGGCCGGCACCTGCGAAAGAACACATTGTCGGGCTGCCGTGTCATTGGGGACTCGGCAGAACGGAGACAGACCCATGAAGGTTTACACCAAGGCCGCAGTCATCCTCGGGGGCCTCGCGCTCTCGGCAACGACCGCCTTCGCAGCTTCCACCACCGTCACGGGCGATGCGCATGCCGGCCACCACATTTTCCTGACGCATTGCGCCGTCTGCCACAAGACGGACGCCTCGGGCGGCGTGAAACTGGGCGACACGAAGTCGGCCGACCTGCAATCGCCCGGGCTGGAAGACCAGTATCACAAGGACGACGCGCTCATCAAACGCGCGATCCTGACCGGCAAGGACGAAGAAGGCGGCGATCTGGACAAGATCATGCCCCGCTGGAAAGGCAAGCTGACCGATCAACAGGTCAACGACGTCATCGCCTATCTGCACACCGTAAAAACGCACGAGTGATCGGGCGGCTCTTTCCCGGCCATGATCCGTTCACTGGGGGGTGCGGGTCATGCCGGGCAAGCGCCATGTGGGGTGGGGCGCACCCTGTTCGGGAGGTGTGCCAACCCCGTTCCCTTCGACAGCTTCCGCAGGACGCGGCTGCTGCGGGAATCGCCTGTCAGTCGGCGTTCATCCGCTCGATATAGGCGCGCATCTCCTCGGCCTCGCGCCGGGCGTCGCGCAGGCCGTCCATCGCGGCCCGCAGCTCTGCCTCGGTCTGGGCGATCTGGTTGTTCAGTTCAGCCTCGCGGGTCTGGATGTATTCCAGCGCCTGATCGCGGGTCTCCTCGGCCTCGTGCAGCGACTGCGCCATCTGGTCAAGCTCGCCAAGATCGGCCTGGCTGACGCGGGTGAAGCGATGGAGGAGCCAGTAGGCGAACCAGCCGAGCGCGAAGGCCACGAACAGCATCGTCGCGGTCACATAGACGAATTCGGTCCGGTTCATCGTGTCCTCCGCTTAATTCTTCACATCGGGGCGGGGTTTCGGCCGCAGCGTGGCCGGGTCCGTCGCATTGGTATCGCCGGCAGCCGGCTTTGCCTCTGGCGCGGCAGGTCCACCGGCCCCACCGGCGGCTGACGCCGGGGCCTGAGTCGTGGTCGCCGTCTGGCCCGTCTGGCCTGCCCCATCGGGCGCGCCCGGGTCGGGCGTCGGCGTCAGCAGCGTGATCTCGATCCGGCGATTCGCCTCGCGCCCGGCTTGCGTGGCGTTGTCGGCGATCGGATTCGCCTCGCCAAAGCCCTTGGCGACAAGGTTGCCCACCAGCACCCGGCGGTTCGCCAGAGCCATGACCACCGCCTGCGCCCGCTGCTGGCTGAGCGAAAGGTTCATGTCCGCAGCCCCCTGGCTGTCGGTGTAGCCCGCCACCTGCATCTTCACGTCCGGGCATTTGCGGATTTGGGCCGCGATAGCATCGAGAATCGTCGCCGCATCCGAGTCGAACTTGTCCGAACCGGGCTGGAAGTTGATCTTGTGGGTCTTCAGCTCGGTCTGGACCGCCGCCACGCATTGCTCGGGCGTGGGCATGTTCGCCTTGGGGTCGAGCGCCTTCACGTAATTGACCGAGATCGAGAAGGCCTGCCCCTGCCCCAGCTTGTCCGACAGCACGCGCGAGATCTGGTCCTTGGCATCCTGAGAACCGGTTTCGCCGGTTATCGCGACCTGATCGGGCTGCACCAGCACCGATCCGTCATGCAGGTAGGACAGCGCCTCCAGCCCGGCCAGAACCCGGATCGGCCAGCCATCGGGCAGGTTCTCGTCCGTGCGGGTCGCGACGAAGACCTTGCTCGCGCCAAACCGCGCCTTGGCATAGCTCTCCACGGCATCGTGCATCCGCTTGTCGGTCAGACGGCCGCGCAGCGTCACCTGACCGTCCTTTGCCAGCGACGCCGTGAACTCTACCGGGCCCTGCGCCTGCTGCTGGGTCTTGGGCTTGGGCAACGTGGCCTTGAGCGAGAAGACATCCGGCAGCTTGGCGCCCAGTTCGCCCACCACCTTGTCGAACACGTCCTGCGGCGTGCCTTGCGCCGCGACCAGCGTCACGTCGGCGTCCGAGAAGGTGATGACGCCCTTGCCAAGCTCTTTCACCGCCTGAATGCCAAGCGCCGTCCCCTCGGCCCAGCGGGGCGTGGGCACGCCCATGCCGACGGTGCACTGGATCTTTCCCTTCACCCCCGCCGCGACGGCGGCCTTTTCGATCATGTCGCGCGCCTTGACGGTATCGGCGGAACAGGCATCGAAACGCGCGCCCTGATCGTCGATCAGGAAGCGCAGCGTGAAGGGCGTGATGACGGGGCGCGGGGCCGAGATGTTGACCGCCACATCCAGCCCTTCGGGTGCGGCGCGAGCAAGATCGGTCTCGTATCGCGCCTGCTGGTCGGCACTGTCGGAAATGCCGGTCACCTGCACATGGCCGGCGGTGATCGAAATCTTCGAACGGGGCACCTCTTGGGCGGCCAGAAGCCCGTAATCCACCGCAGCCCGCCAGCCCTCGGGGATCGGCGCATCCGCCGTCTCCAGTAGGTCCGTGACCTTTCCGCCGGGGTTCAGCGCCTCGACCCGGCGGGCGATGTCGTCCTTGTTGCTGGCAAGCGGCACGAGGCCGATCAACGATATGCCATCGGCGTTGCGCAGCAGTTCGATCGAGAACTTGGGCGGGGCAAGCGCCTTGGCGGGCTTGACCTGCATCGCGTCGCGCACCCGCGTGGCATCCACGGCGGTCTCGACCACGGTCAGCACCCGGTAGCGCGCGGCCTCGGTCGGGGCGGTCCCGGTCAGGCGGACCTGAAGACCGTTGGTGGACACCTTCGCCCATTCCAGCCCGGCCAGCGACAGCTTGTGCGACACGAGAACTTCGGTCCGCTGTTCGACCTTCTTCACGGCCCAGACCGCGCCGACGTAACTCAGCGCAGCCGCCGTCGCAAAGGCCGCAATGGCGATCAGGGTCTGTGATTGCCGCATGGGGCCTTGGTCTTCTCCGAAGTATATCCCCCTGCATAAGGGGCGGTTGGCACCGGATCAATCAAAGGCTGGCGCCGAAGGCAAGAAACAGCCCATGCCATCTCACGCGCTTGTCAGAGGATCGCGGCCAAAAGAAGCGCAACCGCCGGGATCAGGCCCGCGTCGCGATTGGCCCGGAAGAGTTTCAGGCAGACATCCGGGCTGTCGATGTCAAGCTTTCCCAGTTGCCAGGCCAGATGCCAGCCAAGCCCCCAGGCACCGGCCAGAGCCAGCGACATCGACAGCGCCGAGACGCGCGGCGTCAGGGCGGCGATCAGCGCAAGGCTCATCAGCAGGACCGAGGCAATGGCGAAGACGCGCAGCCACATGTGGGTGTCGCGTCCAAAGAGCCGCGCGGTGGACTTCACCCCGATCAGCGCGTCGTCTTCCTTGTCCTGATGGGCATAGATCGTGTCGTAGAACAGCGTCCAGGCGATACCGGCGAGGTAAAGCGTCAGCGACGGGCCCCCGATGCGCCCGGTATGGGCCGTCCACGCAAGCAGCGCGCCCCAGTTGAACGCAAGACCAAGGAAGACCTGCGGCCACCACGTGAAGCGCTTGGCGAAAGGATAGACGGCCACCAGCGCAAGCGAG
>JAGWVA010000043.1 GCA_028875855.1 Paracoccaceae bacterium | reverse complement strand
CGCCCGACGTCGCCATGACGCATATCGCCATTCATGAATCCATCGACGGATCGGCGGTGACCTGGATGGAGAAGGTCAGCGACGCGGACTATGCGGGCTGAGGCGAGGGGACTGTGACGCGAAGGCGTCTGTGAAAAATCCTGCAAGTCAAAGCGTCTTGCCGGTCTTGCGCGGTGACGGCCGAGCGGGGATAAGTCGTCGGTGTCGCGGCAGGAGGCGGTGAATGGCCAGGGACTTCGAACATGTCGTCATGACCCGCTTCAACCTCGCCACGCCGGGGCGCGAACATGTGCTGCGCAACCGCGCCGGCTGGCTGGAGGAGCGCTTCGACCTCTTCGAACGCTACTGCCTGCCCTCGATCGCCGCGCAAAGCGTGACGGATTTCCACTGGATCATCTATTTCGACGAGGCGACGCCCGATGCGTTCCGCCAAAGGATCGAGCGCTGCCGCAAGGTCGCGCCGTTCGTCCCCTACTACACCGGGCCGCTGGAAACCTTCGACCTGCCCCGCACGCTTCACGAAACCTTCGGCTTCCGGCCCGATCACCTGCTGACGACCCGGCTCGACAATGACGACGCGCTTGCCATCGACTATGTCGCGCGCGTTCAGGCCGAAGTGCGGCGGCAGGGCCTTCGCCTTGGCGGCTACAACGTGCTGAACGGCTTCATCCTCGCCCATGGCGCGCTTTACCAGATCGCGCATCGCTCGAACGCCTTCTTCAGTTTCCTTGCGCCCTATGAGGAGAACGTCACCACCGCCGCCTCGATCAAGCACATGGAGCTTGCGAAACATGCGCCCGTGATCCAGCTCGACGGTCCGGGCGGCTGGTTGCAGGTCGTTCATGGCGGCAACGTGTCGAACAAGATCCGCGGCACGCGGGTCTCCCCCGAGGCCGCCGCCGGGCGCTTTCCCGAGGGGCTGACCGCCGGGCTGAAGCCGATCGGGCCGCTCTTGCGGGCGTTCGAGAATGCCGTGCCGGGAGCGATCCGGGGGGCGCGCGACGCGGCCCTTGCCCTGCGCCGCCGTCTGCGCGGGTGAGGGACGCCACCCCTCCCCCCGGGGCCGGGCCGATGCTATTCATGGTGTAACCGCACCGGCGCCCGCCCAGCCCATCCGCCATCCGGTGCGGCGGAGAGCTTCCGGCCATGACCGCCCCGACCGACATGACGACCCATCTCGACGCAGTTCTCTCCCGCATGACGCTGGCGGAGAAGGTGGGCCAGCTCAACTACCCCTCGGGTGCCGGCGGCGGTATCGCCGGCGTGGCCGAGGCGGTGGACGTGCCCACGATGATCCGCCGCGGCATGATCTGCGGCATCTCGGCGGGCGACGACCTTGCCGCGCGGCGGGAATTGCAGCGCCTCGCGGTCGAGGAAGGGCCGAACGGCATCCCGCTCTTCTTCGGCAAGGACTGCATCCAGCGCTACAAGACCGGCGGGCCGATCCCGCTCGCACTGTCCTGCACATGGGATCTGGACCTGATCGGCCGCATCGCCGCGATGTGCGCCCGCGAGGCGCGCGCCGACGGCATCAACCTCAACTGGGCGCCGATGCTGGACATCTGCCACGACGCCCGCTGGGGCCGGATCGCCGAGGGCAACGGAGAATTCCCCTACCTTGGCGCCCGCATCGCCGAGGTCGTGGTGCGCGCCTACCAAGGGGCGGATGGCGACATGGCCCGGCCCGACCGCTTCATGGCGACGCTGAAGCACTTCATGGGCTACGGCCTGGCCCGCGCGGGCCGCGACTATGCGTCTGTCGAAGCCTCGCCCGCCACGCTCGCCCGGATCATGGAGCCCTTCCGCGCCGGCATCGCCGCCGGGGCGGGCGCGGTCATGGTGGCCTTCAACACGATCAACGACATCCCCGTGACGGCGCATCGCACGCTGTTGCAGGATGTCCTGCGCAAGCGTCTGGGCTTTCGCGGCATCATCGTCACCGATTTCACCGCCATCGACCCCGAGCTGATCCACCACGGCGTGGCCGAGGATTCCCGCGCCGCCGCCTACCTCGCCTTCAAGGCCGGGGTGAACGTGGATCTCGTCAGCCAGGCCTTCCTGAACCATCTGCCCGGGCTTGTGGCCGACGGGATCGAGAACCCGGCAGCCTACACGGGCCCCGATGGCACCTATCGCTTCGGCCCGGTGACCGAGGCCGAGATCACCGACCGCGCCCGGCAGGTGCTGGAGGCGAAATGGCGGCTGGGTCTCTTCCACGATCCCTACATCGGCATGGACGAGGCGCTGCGCGAACGTGTCACCTACACCGCCGCCAACCGCGCGCTGGTGCGCGAGGCGGCGGCCAAGTCGCTGGTCCTCTTGAAGAACGACCGCGACGTGCTGCCGCTGCGCCCCGACCGGGGCCGGATCGCGGTGATCGGACCGCTGGCCGACGACCGCATCGACATGCAGGGCACCTGGGCCATCGACGTCGATCCGACGAAATCGGTCACGATCCTCGAGGGCCTGCGGGCACAGGCGGGCGAGCGCATCCTGCACGCCAAGGGCTGCAACATCGTCGATGACCCGAGCCTCGCCGCGCGGCTCAACATGCACAACCGCTCCATGCCCTCGGTCATCATCGGCCCCGACACGCCCGAGGCGATGCTGCGCGAGGCGCTGGAGGTCGCAAGGTCCGCCGACGCGATCCTGCTCTGCCTTGGCGAGGCGAAGGAACACGCCGGCGAAAGCTCCACCCGCGCCGATATCGCCCTGCCCGCGGCGCAACGGCCCCTTTTCGACAGCCTGTCCGCCTTTGCCAGGACCTCGGGCAAACCGCTGATCCTGATCGCCATGGCGGGCCGCCCGCTGGCCCTGTCGCACGAGGTTGCGGGCGTCGATGCGCTGATCTGGGCCGGGCATCTGGGCAACGAGGCGGGCAATGCCATCGCCGAAGTGCTTTTCGGCCGCGTCGCGCCTTCGGGCCGGCTGTCGCAGGCCCTGCCCCGCAGCGTCGGCCAACTGCCGCTCCGGACCGAGGATCTGGTGACCGGCCGCCCGATCTGGGGCGCCGGCGTGGAACTGGCCGAGGATACGGCGCTCGACGCCAAGGGCCGCCACTGGTTCCGGAAATTCACCACCGCCTGCATCCTTGAAGAACCGATGACCCCGCTTTTTCCGGCGGGCTTTGGCCTGACCTACACCAGCTTCCGCTACGGCCCCCTGCGCGCCACCTCCACGCATCTGCGGGGCGCGGGCGAGCTGACGGTGACGGTCGAGATCGCCAATACCGGCCCGCGCGCGGGGACCGAGGTCGCGCAGGCCTACCTGCACGACCTTGTCGGCCAGACCGCCCGCCCGCGCCGCCAGCTGGTCGGCTTCGAACGGATCACGCTGGCCCCCGGCGAGACGGGCACCGTCGCCTTCCGCCTGACGCCAGACGACCTGCGCTACCCGGTGGGCGACAGCCTGACCGACCTCCGCCACGCCTGGGAACCCGGCGAGTTCGAGCTGTTGATCGGCGCGAATGCCGAGGACGTGGCGCGGCTGCGGTTCCGGTGGGACCGGGCATGAGGCTGTCGGATAACGACCTTCTCGACCTCGTGCAGCGCCGGACGCTGCGCTACTTCCGCGACTTCGCCCATCCCGTCTCGGCCATGGCGCGGGAGCGATCGGCCGGGACGACCGACTACGACGTGATGGAGACGGTCACGACCGGCGGCACCGGCTTTGGCATCATGGCGCTGATCGCGGGCGCGGAACGCGGCTTCGTGCCCCGGGCAGAGGCGCGGGACCGCATCGCCACCATTGTCGATTTCCTGACCGCCGCGCCGCGCTACAACGGCGCCTTTGCCCACTGGATGAACGGCACCACCGGGGCGACCGTCGCCTTTTCCGACAACGACACCGGCGGTGACATCATCGAAACCGCGTTTCTCATGGCAGGCCTTCTGACCGCGCGTCAATGGCTTGGCCCCGGCGCGCTTGCGACACGGATCGACGCGCTTTGGCACGGCGTGAACTGGGCGGGCTTCTGCCCCGCGCCCGACCGCATGATGTGGCACTGGCGGCCCGAGGGCGCGGCCGTGGGCCTGCCCATCCGCGGCTATCACGAAGGGCTGATCGCCTTCGTCCTCGCCCTCGCCTCGCCCAGCCATCCGATCGACGTGGCCGCCTACGACGTCGGCTGGAAATCCTCGACGACCTTCGAGAACGGGCGCAGCTACTACGGCCACCGCCTGCCCCTTGGCCCCGACTTCGGCGGGCCGCTGTTCTTCACGCATTACAGCTTCATGGGCCTCGATCCCCGGGGGCTGGTGGATCGCCACGCCGATTATTTCGCGCAGAACCGCGCCCATGCGCTGATCCACCACGCCTATGCGCAGGACAACCCAAAGGGCTTTGCGGGCTACGGCCCGGCCTGGGGCCTGACCGCCTGCGACGGGGACCGGGGCTACAATGCCTTCTCGCCCACCAACGACCACGGTGTGATCGCGCCGACCGCCGCGATCTCGTCCCTGCCCTATGCGCCCGACGAAAGCCTTGCCGCGCTGCACCATTACCACGAGGCGATGGGCGACCGGCTTTGGGGCGATTACGGCTTCCGCGACGCCTTCAACGAAACGGCGGGCTGGGTCGCCGAAAGCCACCTTGCCATCGATCAGGGGCCGATCGTCGTCATGGTCGAGAATGCGCGGTCCGGCCTTCTGTGGCGACTTTTCATGTCCGCGCCCGAGATCGCGCCCGCACTGGCCAAGATGGGGTTCAGCCGCCCTGCCCCGCTGGCCTGAAGCTCGGTCCGCCCGCGTCCAGCGACAGCGTCAGCTCCCGCGTATAGAAACCCGGCTGCGCGCCATTGTGGCCGATGTTCAGCACCCCCATGCCCGGCAGTTGCTCCATGAACGCCGTCTCGATCCGCCGCCGCGCCGCGCGTTCGACAAGGTTCAGCGCGTCGTCGATCACCACCCAGTCGGGCCGTTGCAGCAGCACCCGCGCGAAGGCCAGACAGTGCTTCTCGTTTTCCGACAGCACCCGCTCCCACCGCTCGGGTCGCCCAAGCGCATCGGTCAGTTGCACCAGCCCAACGGACTCCAGCGCGGCGATCATGTCGGCATCGGCATAATGGTCGGCGGGCCGCGGATAGGCGAGACCCTGACGCAGCGTCCCCGACGGCACATAGGGCCGCGCGGGCACGAACATGATCCGGTCGCGCGTCGGGCGCGTGACTTGCCCCGCGCCCCAGGGCCAAAGCCCGATCAGCGCGCGAAAGACCAGCGTCTTGCCCTCGCCATGCCCGCCGCTGATGAGCACCCGATCCCCCGGCGCGAAATCCGCCGTCCCGCCATCAAGCGCGATGCTGCCCGCGGGCGAGGCGACCTTCAGCCCCTCGATCCGGATGCCGGGGCCGTCGCTCTCGACCAGATCGATCCGCCCGGCCCCCTCGCCCAGCCGGTCCATCGCCACCATCGCCTCGCGGAACCCGGCCACGCGCAGCATGGTCGCGCGCCAATCGGCGATGGCGGGGAAATTGTCCACGAACCACCGCAGCGAGGATTGCACCTGGTTGAAGGCGCCGACGATCATCATCAGCTCGCCAAAGCTCATCTTGCCGGCGAAATAGCTCGGCATCGCGACTAGGATTGGCGCCACGATGGTGAACCAGCCATAGCCCGCCGTCACCCATGTCAGCCGCGTCATCGCGCCCACGATCTGGCGCAGCACCGCATAGACCCCGCCAAAGGTCGCCAGCAGCCGCGCCCGCTCGGCCGCCTCGCCGCCATACATCGAGATCGCCTCCGCCCCCTCCGACACCCGCACGAGGTCGAAGCGCAGCTCTGCCTCCCGCGCGTAATGCTCGACATCCAGCCGGATCAGCGGCCGCCCCACGGCCCAGCTCAGCCCCGAGGCAAGGCCGGCATAGGTCAGCGCGCACCAGACCATGTAGCCCGGCGGGTCGAAGACGAAGGTCCCGACGCGGAAGAACATCCCGTCGCTCAGCGCCCACAGCACGCCGATGAAGGACGCAAGCAGCAGCGAGGCCTGCAACAGCCCGATTCCCAGATCGGTCGTGAGGTCCGTCAAATGCTGCGCATCCGCCGCCAGCCTTTGGTCCGGATTGGTGCCGATCGGCCCGGCATTCGCCAGCCGGAACGCCCGCTGGGGCGCAAGCCACTGGCCGAAAAGATCCTCGACCAGCCCCTGCCGCAACACCAGCCGCGCCATCTGGTTCAGCCAGATCTGCGCGACGTTCAGCACCAGCAGCACCCCGGCAATGGCCCCGAAAACGCCAAGCTGCACCATGAAGGACGGCAGGTCCTTGCGCGTCAGCGCGTCGTAGAACGGCCGGTTCCAGGCGTTCAGGCGGATCTGCATATAGGCCGTGGCGAGGATGATCAGAACCAGACCGGCCGCCAGCGCGATCAGCCTGTTGCGGCGCTTCGAGGCCCAGAACGCCCCCGCCATCATGCGAAGCTCTGCCCGAAGCCCGCGGCTCCAGGCAAGAGCCGGGTCGGCTTCAGCCCCGGCCATGCAGCTCGATTCCCTCCGTCCCGTGTTCCCCGGTTGACCGAGCTTGGCGCGACGGCGGCGAATTGCAAGCCGGATCGATCCGGAAGCCCGCCAAAGCCACGACGGCTATTCGCCAGATCGCAGATACACCTTTCTGGCGCGTTGACCTGTAAGTCTCTCTTTGATACTTATCAGGCATTTACAGTGCCAGTAACGGAACAATCCGGGATCGCGTAAGGATTTGAGACTGTCCAGCCCCATCTCGCAGTTCGTGGGGTGGGGCGTATTTAACGGCAAGCCGCCGGACCCGTGGTTCGAACCGGGAATGGCCGCCCGAAAGGTGCATGATGCGCGACTGGATGTGACATTATCGCAAAGTGTCCACGCCTTGACAGAAACCGCCCCCCATGCAACCGATAAGATAGTAAGACGGAATGCTGATATTCCCGAAGTATGATCGCATCGCTTTGGCGGACCCCGTTCCCTCATCAGAAGATCGCCTTGCAAAAAAGATCACACCCCGTCTTTGACCTTCTCACCGGCTTCGTTTCAGTTGTCATCTGTTTTGTGTTCGCTTTCGCGGTCGTCAATTACGTCATCGGCCCCATTCAAAGCCGCCTTGTGGGCGAAGGCGTCATCGCAAGCCTGATATTCCTGCCGCACGGCGTTCGCCTGCTCAGCACATGGCTGTTGCGGGGTCAGGCCGTCCTGCCCCTTGCGATCGGCGAGGCGGTATCGACCTTCTACATCTGGCAACCGGACTTTCCCCCGCATGCCGTGGTGCTTGCCTCCATCGTCGGGGGATCGTGCTGCTACATCCTTCTCGAAGGATTTCGGATGCTTGGCGTTGACCTTTACCCAAGCGACATCGCCATGCCTGACTGGAAGGCCCTCATCATGATTGCGGGGCTCAGTTCGTTCATCAATGCGATCGGGCACGGCCTTGCCTATGCGCAGACCTACAGCAGCCTGCAAGAAATCCTGCAAATCGTCTTCTTCGTGCTCGGCGACACGACCGGCACGGTTTGCCTGATGTTTCTGCTGCTGTTCGCTATGCGTTATCTGCGACAGTAAGATCGCGGTCGGACCCGGCCAGCAAATAGGTTCCCGTGCGCCCGACGCCATCGTGAACGATCAGTTTGCGGTCCACCAGCGCGCTCAGCGCCCGGAAAAAACTGGGCCGGCTTATGGTTTTCGCAAGCATATGCCCGCGTATTTCGCTGATCGTGGCCCGCCCTTGCGCATCCGCGACAAGGCGAATGGCATAAAGCACATCACGCTGAGTCTCGGACATTTCGCTGAACCCGAGATCGTCTTCCATCTGCTTCAAAAGCTGTCGAAGACTTGCCAATTTCGTGCTCGCCATAAGCGAATACCCAGATCGGAAAAAACCACGACCGTTTCTATCAGCGCAACCTTGGAGAGTCAAATTTCCACCCCTTCGCTTTCAGGCGGGCTTCCGCCAAAGTGAGGCGAATTGCCACAACCCAAGGGCGAATATCGCAAAGCCCGGATCGGCGCCTGCCGCCCCGGACAGGCCGCCCGGCATTGCAATCCGCCCGTTCGATCATAGCTTGCAGCATGGCCGCCAAGGCCGCACCCTGCCCGACGAAGGTCGGATCTCGCCACGAAAGGACCGCCCCATGCCGCAATCCGACAGCCGCAACCGCCGCTTCGTTCTCGCCCAACGCCCGCGCGGCGAACCCGACGCGAACACCCTCCGGCTCGAGGTAACGGACATGCCGGTGCCCGGTCCGGGGCAGATGCTGTTGCGCAACGAATACCTCTCGCTCGATCCCTACATGCGCGGGCGGATGAGCGACGCGCCCTCCTATGCCGCACCCGTGGGCATCGGCGAGGTGATGGTGGGCGGCACCGTGGCGCAGGTCGTGCAGTCCGACGTCGCGGGCTTTGCCAAGGGCGACTGGGTGGTGGCCTTCGGTGGCTGGCAGGATTACGCGCTGTCGGACGGCAAGGGCGTAATCAACATGGGCAAGACGCCCCGCAATCCGTCCTGGGCGCTTGGCGTGCTTGGCATGCCGGGGCTGACGGCATGGGCGGGGCTGACCCAGATCGGCCAACCCAAACCGGGCGAAACGCTGGTTGTCGCCGCCGCTAGCGGCCCCGTGGGCGCAACGGTCGGCCAGATCGGCAAGATCCTCGGCCTCCGCGTCATCGGCATCGCGGGCGGCCCCGAGAAATGCGCCCACGTGGTCGAGACGCTCGGCTTCGACGCCTGCATCGACTACAAGGCGGATGGTTTCCCCGCCGCGCTGAAGGCCGCAGTCCCGGACGGCATCGACATCTACTTCGAGAACGTCGGCGGCAAGGTCTTCGACGCGGTCATGCCGCTGCTCAATCCCCGCGCGCGCATCCCGGTCTGCGGCCTCATTTCGCAATACAACGCCACCGCGCTTCCCGAAGGGCCGGACCGCCTCAGCCTGCTGATGGGCCAGATCCTGCGCAAGCGCATGACGATGCGCGGCTTCATCGTCTTCGACGACTTCGGTCATCTCTATCCGGAATTCGCCGAAAAGGTCGGCGCCTGGGTGAACGAAGGCCGCATCCGCTACCGCGAGGAGATGATCGAGGGGCTGGAACAGGCTCCCTCCGCCTTCATCGGCCTGCTGCGCGGCGAAGGCTTCGGCAAACGCGTCATTCACGTCGCGGGGTAAGGCCCGCCCGTCTCGCGCGGCAAACTGGCCCGGCCATCGCCATGACTGGAGCAGACCAGCCATGGCGACAACAGCTCCGGGCAAACCGCCCGGTGGGCATACCACTTACGAAACCACTTGCACGCCGCAACCCTTGGCGGAGTTGCTTAAAAACTCGTTAATGCGACACGGCACCAGTCGGGGGTGTGACGTCGGTGCCCGATCATTGCAGCCGATCACCTTCGGCCATGACCCTGAATTGCCCCTCGTTCGCGACAGCATGGTGCAGCGGATCGGGCATTTCCGTGTCTCTGTCACGGGCCGGCTTCCAATGGAAATCGGCGCCTGTGATTGTTCACATGTGGGCGACAATGCCCCGGGCCATTGTTTCTGCGCCGGTCGCCTTACGCCTCGACCCGAACCTGTCGAATCGACGGATCGACTCGCCGGACAGCCGCATCGAGTCTCGCCTGAAGGTGCGTCTGCACATAGGTCGCGTGGAACCGGCTGGGGGCCAGCAGCGTCAGGCAGCCGCCCTCGACCGCGACCTCCTGCAACTGGCCGAACCACGCGCCGAACATCGCCGGGTCCGCCCCGTGCAGCAGGCTCTGCGCTTCGGACCAGAGCGTCCCATCGCCCACCGGGGCCCGCGTGGCATGAAGCGGAACGACGTTGCTGGCGGGCGGCGTGGGCGCGTCTCGCTCCCCTGCCCCGATCCGCGCGATGAAATCCGGCCCGATATTCGCCCAGGCCGGCCGCGTGTCCTCCATCATCTTCTCGAAGTCGATGCCATAGACGCTCACCCTGCCCCGCGCGCCCTGGCTCTTCAGCACGAGCCACCCCTGCGCCCGCAGCCGGGCCATCTCGCGCTTGACCGACCGCGTGTCCACCGACCAGAGCCGCGCGATCTCCTCCTGCCCCATGCTGAGTTCGTCGCGCTTCCAGTTATACCGCGTGGTGATCAGCGCCATGACCCGCAGCACCTGCTTCTGGCAATGCTTGTCCTGCGACAGCGCCCAGGCCATCAGGGCGCTGAGAAGGTCATACTTCCGCGATGACGCCTCGCGCCCCACGGGCTTGACGAGATGCATCCTGATCTCCTGTCCGATGGTCCGGTCGATGCCGGCCCGTGGCCTCTGGCGCGGGGTCGGGCCCCGTCTGTTCTTCGCTTTGACCTTGGGTCGTGACCCGATGCCAACGCTTTTTCGTTCTCTTTGGCTATTAGCGTCCGGGATGACGATTCTGTCAAGAGCGGCCGCGCCACCCCCCTGCCCCTCCGTTTACCTTTCGAAGAAAGAAAGGGGTTCTTTGGTGAAGGGGGTCAGCCTGCATGTCCCTCATTGCCCGGCTTTTGTCTCCCAATATGGGGCAGTCCGGTCCGTCCTGTCCCCCAATATCTGGCGTCCTTTGCCCTCGCGGGCCTCTTGCCCGGCCCCAGACCGATTCGCCCCCAAGCCCCGCGCCGCCCGGCCTTTCTTCCCCGCGGGGAAGATCGCATCCCCATTGAACTTCACTTTTGCTTTTTTGGCAAATCCATCGTATTTCGGTTTTCAGCAGGAATTTACGTCCAAGAGGCACGCGCATGTATACCCACGAAGACCTGGCCAAGCTTCAGGCCCAGTCGCTGAAGATGCAGAGCTGGATCCGCCAGCAGACCTTCAGCCCCGAGAGCAGGAAGACACTGCGCCGCTTCTCCTCGTGGGAGGTGGCCGAGCTGATCTTCGGCATCAACCAGTCCACCTTCCGCGGCCGCCTTGCCGCCGAGCCCGGTCTTCCCGGCGGGGAAGTCGAACCCGACGGCCGCCAGCGCTGGTTCAGCCTCGACGAGATCAACGAGCTGCGCCGCCGCATGAAGATCAACCGCAAGTCCCTGATGCCCCCCCGCCCGGCGGGCAAGCGCGCTTTCCGCGTGGCGGTCGCGAACTTCAAGGGCGGCGCGGGCAAGTCCACCGTGGCGCTGCACCTCGCCCATGCCGCGGCGCTTGACGGCTACCGCGTGCTGCTGGTGGACTTCGATCCTCAGGCCACGCTGTCGCATTCCATGGGCCTGACCGACGTCGCCGAGGATTACACCGTCTGGGGCATCATGGCCCGCGACCTGATCCGCGAGACCGACCGCATGAACGCGGCGGCTACCGGAGCCGCGACCGGGACCGCCCTGCCCCAACGCAAGCTGCCCGCCGCGATCCGCGACCTTGGTCTGGGCGAGCTGCGGCATCAGGACTTCATCAAGACCACCGCCTGGTCCACGATCGACATCATCCCCTCCTGCGCCAACGCGGCCTTCGTCGAATTCGCCTCGGCCCAGTATCGCCACCTGAACCCGGAATGGTCCTTCTTCGCCGCCGTCTCGCGCTACCTCGACGGGCTGGCGGACGATGACTACGACCTCATCCTTTTCGACTGCCCGCCGGCGATTGGTTATCAAAGCATGAACGCCGTCTTTGCCGCCGACATGCTCTACATCCCCTCGGGCCCCGGCTATTGGGAATACGACTCCACCACCTCCTTCATCGGCCAGCTGGCCGAGGCGCTGGAGGATCTGGCCCATGGCTTCGACGGAACCTTCCCCGCGGGGAAGATGCGGCTGCCCAAGGCCTTCACCGACATCCGCTTCCTGATGACGCGGTATGAGCCGGGCAACGATCTGCACCGTGCGATGTTTGAAGCCTTTCGTAAGGTTTTTGGCGAACATGTAGCGGAACACCCGATCGAGATGACCCGCGCGGTCGAGCAATCCGGCCGCTTCCTCAGCTCGGTCTATGAGATCGACTACCGCGAGATGACGCGAGAGACCTGGCGCCGGGCGCGCGCCAGCTTCGACCGCGCCTATGATGAATTCAAGGCCGGCGTCACCGCCGCCTGGGACAAGATCTGAGGGAGGCCCCGATGACTAGAAAGCGTCGCATGTTCGACATCGAGATGCCGGCAGAGGAAAGCGCCGCCCCCGTCGAGGTGGCCCCCGCCCCGACTGAGACCTTCCCCGCGGGGAAGACCGCCCGCCGCGGCCCGATGGCCACCGCGATCACCGAGGCCGCGCAATCCGCCCGCGAACGGCAGGATATCGAGGCGCAGATCAGGGCCGAGAACGACGCCCTTGCCCATGAACATGTCCGGCTGAAAAAGCTCGGGCTGGTCATGGACCTTGTGCCCGTCGATCAGGTCGAGACGTGGAAGCTCGTCCGCGACCGCTCCAAGGCCCCCGACCCCGAGCTTGCCGATCTGGTGCAGTCGATCCGCACCCTTGGCCTGTCGAACCCGATCCGGCTCGAGGCGCGGTCCGACGGTCGGTTCGAACTGATCCAGGGCTTCCGCCGTCTGGCCGCCTATCGCACCCTTCTGGCCGAAACCGGCGACGACCGCTGGGCCCGCATTCCCGCCGTCGTGGCCGAGCCGGGCGAGCAACTCGAACGCCTCTACCGCCTGATGGTGGACGAGAACCTTGTGCGCAAGGACATCTCGTTCGCCGAGATGGCGCAGCTTGCGCTCGACTACGCCGCCGATCCCCAGACGGCCGAGACCGATCCCGACAAGGTCGTGGCGCAGCTTTTCGCCTCGGCCGGCTATCAGAAGCGCAGCTATGTCCGCAGCTTCATCAAGCTTCTGGATCGCATCGGCAAGCACCTGAAATACGCCCCCGCGATCCCGCGCGCGCTTGGCCTCACGCTCTTGCAGAAGATCGAGGTAGAGCCCGTCCTGATCGACATCCTGCGCGAGGATCTGGGCCGATGGGACGACCGGTCCGAGGCCGAAGAGCTTTCGATCCTCCGCCGCATCGCCGGGGCAGGGGAGGAGGGGGCGGAGCCTGCGGCCCCGACAGCGACCCGCCTCGCGAAACCCGCGGCGGCCCCGGGCAAGGCCAAGACCAGCTTCCAGATCCACCGGCGCGAGGGGGCCGCGAAATGCACCGCCGCCAACGGCCGTCTGGAAATCCGCCTGCCGCGCGACTTCTCGGTCATCGACCGCAGGCGGCTGGAGGAAGCCGTGCGCCGGATGCTGGATCAGCTGGACGGATAGGGGGCGGCTTCCCCGCGGGGAAGGTGGGGGATGTGCCGCGCGACGCCTGCACCACGGGCCAACGGCTGTTGACAGGCAAGCGAACAAGATCCATCTAGCTAGACAGGTGGCTGGCTAGGATCTTGGCAATGTGGACGGTTCAGGACGCGAAGAACAAGTTCAGTGCGGTCGTGGACGCTGCGCTCGCCGGCACGCCGCAAGAGGTGACGCGCCGGGGCAAGCCCGCGGTCGTCGTCCTGTCGGCGGATGACTATCATCGCCTGCTGCAGCGCGCCGTGCGTGCCCGCGAAAGCTTTGCCGACCACCTGATGACCTTCCCGGGCGGCGATGTTCCGCGTGCCAAGGCTGCGCCGCGCGACGTGAAGCTTTGATCTATATCCTCGACACCAACGTCATCTCGGCCGTGCGCCGGCCTGACCGCGCGCCGCAAGTGGCGGCGTGGTTGCAGGGAAAGGCCGAACACGACCTGTTCCTGAGTGTCGTCACCCTGGGCGAGATCGAACGCGGCATCCGCCAGCAGGAGGCCAAAGACCCGGCCTTTGCCCGCGATCTCAGGGCCTGGCTGGATCGGACGGTGCTCCTGTTCTCGGACCGTCTGTTGGCCTTCGAGGCAGAGGACGCGCGGATCTGGGGCCGGCTGTCGGCCGACATCGGGCATCCGGGGGCGGACCTGATGATTGCAGCCTCGGCCCTGCGCCATGGCGCGACGGTCGTGACGGGGAACGTCGCGGATTTTGCGCCGACGGGTGCGAAGGTCGAAAACCCGTTCTGAAACGAGGCCGGGGGAGCCGCGTCTTCCCCGCGGGGAAGGTTTCTGGTGTCGGGCGACCCAGCCTGCGGGGGGGCAAGCGCGGGACGGCTGATCGGCGGTCAGTCGAGCAGCCCCAACCGCTCCGCCCGCTCCAACAGCATCTTCACCGAAGACGGCTGCCATTTCGTACGACCGCGCGGGGTGCGTTCGCGCATGGACTCCAGCCGGTCGCAGATCGCTTGCAGCGTGATCTCTGGGTCCGCCCCCTTGATCGCCGCCACAAGCGCGGGCAGGCGGTCGTTCTTTGCGGCCGCCGCCGCCCGGCCCAGAACGGCCTCGGGCAGCAGGCCTTCGCGCACGAAGGTCTTCGCCGCCCGTATCAGCCGCGATTGCGTCCAGGGCTTCGCGCCTGGCGGCAGGCCAGCGTTCACCACGCGCAGCACGTCCTCCCACGGCAGGGCAGGGCGCAGGCGGCGGACCTCGGGCACCCAGTGCTCGGCGTTGGCGTTCAGGGTCTGGAAGTGGCTCTCGACCCGCGCCGCGCGCACCTTGCGTATGGCCGCCGGATCGCGCGCCCGAAGGCCGGGATTGCCGCCCACGCGCCCCTCGGCCTTTGCGGCACGCAGGCCCGCCTTCGTCCGCTCGCGGATCAGGGCACGCTCGAACTCCGCCGCGGCACCCAGCACCTGAAGGGTGAACTTTCCCTGCGGGGAAGCAGTGTCGATCGGATCGGTAAGCGACCGGAAATACGCGCCCTTCGCCTCCAGCCGCTCGATCACCTCCAAGAGATGCGAGAGCGAGCGCGCCAGCCGGTCGATGCGCACCACGACCAGCGTATCGCCCGCCCTGAGCCGCTCGATGAGCCGCGCCAGCACCGGCCGCCGGCGGTCGCCACCCGAGGCATGTTCCTCCAGCACCTCGCCACAGCCCGCCGCGCGCAGCTCTTGCAGCTGGGGCAGGGCGGTCTGGTCGTCGGTCGAGACGCGGGCGTAGCCGATCAGGGGCATATGGGAGCCGGGTTTGCAGTTTTTAATGTCATGAGTAAACGGTCGTTTGAAAGTGAATGCAAGCCGTCTCTGGCGTCGAGAATGTCCTGATTTTCTTGAGCTTTCGCAGCCCTCGCGGACTGCGGGGCAGGGCAGGGGGCGTGCGGCGGCCCCTTTATAAGAGTGTCTCAGAGGGTCGTCTGAATTCCCTTCGGCTTTGTGCATTTCAATGCTATTTTGCGCAGATGGTAGGCCAGACGTATGATGTAGCAACAGATTTCCTGACCGACGCCGAACCCGCATCGGTGCCGGATGAGGATCTGTGGTTCCTGCCCGGCCCGCCAGAGCCTGCGTTTGACCCAACCCCGCCGGGGCCAAGGGCGGAGCCCAATGAAGCCTCCGTTCTCGACGAATGGCGCGCGGCCGAGGCTGGGCAGGCGGCGCGGTTGGCGCGGGTGGCGCTGCGGCTTGGGCAACTCGACGAACGTCTGCGGCAGGGTCCGCCGGGCTGGCGGCAGAGGCTGGCGCTGGCCGAGGCCGTCGATCTTGGCTGGCATGCGGGCTACCGCATCGCGCCGGATCGGCTGGCGCTGTGGATCGTCCTTCGTGTCGGCAATACAGAGGCCGAAGATCAGGGCTATGCCAAGCTCGGCTGGGCGGTGCGGCGGCTGACCGGCGGGCCGGGGCCGATGGCGGACCTTGCGACCTTCCTCGGCCGACATGAGATCGGGGGAGGGGAAGAGGCCCCCCTGTCCGAACGCATCGCCGGGCTGCTGGAGATGTTGCACGCTGGCCGCGACCTGCATCCGTTGACGCGCGCCTGCCTGTGCTTCCATCTGTGGCCGTTGGCCGGCATCGGCCCTGAGGGCGAGCGGCTGGAGGCGGCGGTGACGGCGGCCCGCCTTGCCGCCGGGGACTGTGCGGCGGCGGCCTTCGTGCCGTTGGCGACGGCCGGCGGCGCTGCCCTTCGGGCCGGGGGATTGCCGCCGGTCCGGCTTGGCCGCTGGCTTGACGGGATGGAGGCAGGGCTGGCCGCGACGCTGCGTGGGCTGGAGGACCTCACCGCCTGGCAGACCCGGGCGCAGGCCGAAATTGCCGATCTATCCGGGCAGACGCCGGGTCGGCTGGTCGAGGCGCTGATCGGCTGGCCCTTGCTTTCGGCCTCGATGGCGGAAGCGTTGACGGGGAAAAGCCGGGCTGCCGTGCAGCGCAATCTGACGCTGTTTCAGGCGCGCGGACTGGTGCGCGAGGTCACCGGGCAGGGCCGGTTCCGGTTCTGGAAGGCGGTGGGGTAGGGGGGAAGGGGCCACGCGAGGACGATGCACGCCTGAGGGAAGAACGAAAGCGTCGCGATGGCCTGCCCCCTCGATGCTTGCCAGCCCTGCGGAATTTGGCTAAGCGGCGCCCTTTCCAAAGCGAGGATCGTCATCGTGGCTGCCAGCACGCTTGCCGTGGATTTCGGAACGTCGAACTCTGCCGCGGCCTTTCTCGATGGCGCGGTCCTGCGTCGGCTTGAAATCGAGCCGGGCGCGGAGACGCTGCCGACGGCGGTGTTCTTCGACGCGCGGGGCGGCGGGATGCGGATCGGGAGCGCGGCGACGCGGGCGCTGATCGCGGGCGAGGACGGCCGCTACATGCGTGCGCTGAAAAGCGTTCTGGGCACCGCGCTGTTTCACGAGCCGCGCCTGATCGGCGGTCGCCGCCGGACGCTGGCGGAGGTTGTCACGGCCTTCATCGCCACCCTGAAAGCGCGGGCCGAGGCGCAGGCGGGGCGCGCCTTTGCGACGGTTCTGTCGGGGCGGCCCGTGCATTTTCACACCGCCGACCCCGAGCGCGACGCGCGCGCCGAGGCCGATCTGCGCGCCTGCTACCTTGCCGCTGGCTTCGCCGAGGTGCGGTTCCTGTTCGAGCCGGAGGCCGCCGCGATGGCAAGCCACGGGATCGGCCAGCCCGGCGAGACGGCGCTGATCGTCGATATCGGGGGCGGCACGTCGGACTTTACCGTCTATCGCGCCGGATCGGGCGGGCTGGAGATCCTTGCCAGTCACGGCATCCGGCTGGGCGGCACGGATTTCGATCATGCGGTGTCGATGAGCCATGCGATGCCGCATCTGGGCCATGGCGGCGCGCTGCGGCGGACCTTCGGTCCGGGGCTGCTGCCGGTGCCGAATGCGATCTATGACGATCTGGCGACCTGGGCGAAGATCCCGTTCCTTTACGCGCCCGAAACGCGGCGGGCGGTGGCCGACCTGATCCGCCACGCCGTCGAACCGGCCGTCATGGCGCGGCTTGGCACGGTTCTGGATCAGCAGCTTGGCCATGAACTGGCCTTTGCCGTCGAGGCGGGCAAGATCGCGGCGAATGGCGGCGCGGCGGCCCGGATCGACATGGGTTCCATCGAGCCGGGTCTTGGCGCGCCAATCGATGCGGCCACGCTCGATGCCGCGCTCGCAGGCTTTCGGGGCCGCCTGCGCGAGGCCATGGAGGAGACGCTTCGCATGGCCGGGACGCCGCGCGAGGCCATCACCTCGGTCGTTCTGGTCGGCGGGTCGAGCCTCATGGCGATGATCGCGGACGAGGCCGGCGCGGTCTGCCCCGGCGCGACGCTGCATCGGTCGGATGCGTTCACGGCCGTCGTCGATGGCCTGGCGCTGGCGACGTCCCTCGCCCCGTCCGCCGCGGCCTGAGCGGCGGCCGGGTCGCGCGGGTCAGAGCCAGAAGCGGTCCTGCACCACGGCGCGGCGGGGCCCGTCGGGGGTCTTCACGCTGAGGATCGTGCCCGGGTCCCAATGGGTCATCCGCAGCATGCCGATGGAGACATTCGTGCCGAAATCCGGGCTGCGGGTGGCCGAGGTGACCTGACCCACCCGCGTGTCGCCGGCGAGGACGGGCCAAGGCTCGACGCAGGGGGGCAGGTCGCCGTCGATGGCGATCGGGCGGATTTGCCGGGTCGGGCCGTCCTTTGCGACCCGCCGCAGCGCATCGCGCCCGACGCAGCCGATGGCGGTCTGGGTCGAGCAGAACTTGCCCAGACCGCATTCGTGGGGCGTGTTCTCGCGCGTCATGTCGTTGCCGTAGCTGAGGAGCCCCCCCTCGATCCGTTCGATCAGGTTCGGGCAACCGGCGCGGACATCCAGATCCCTGCCGGCCTCCATCAGCGCGTTCCAGAGCGGCATGCCGTTCTCGCTGCCTTCGACGTAGATTTCAAAGCCGCCCTGCTTGGAATAGCCCGAGCGCGCGACGAGCATCTGCATGCCGTTGAAATCGAAGAAGCCGTAGCGGAAGAACCGGAGGGATCGCACCGCGTCTCCGAAGATGCGCGCGGCCAGATCGTCCGCCTTCGGGCCCTGGATGGCGAGCGGCGAGACGTCGGGTTCATCGACGATCACGTCAAGGTGCCAGGCGTAGGCGAGCCCCTTCACCCAGAACAAAAGGTCGCTGTCGGCGATGGATACCCAATAGCGGTCCTCGGCCAGTTTGACGGCCACGGGGTCGTTCAGCATCCCGCCGGTCTCGTCCACGGTGGGCACGTAGCAGCACTGGCCGGGCAGCATCCCGCGCAGGTCGCGCGGGGTGAGCATCTGCATCAGCCGCCCTGCGTCGGGGCCGCGCAGTTCCACCTGCCGCTCGCAGGCCACGTCCCAGACCTGCACCGCCGATTTCAGGTGGTGGTAGTCCTCTTCGATGGAGCGGAAGACGGTGGGCAAGAGCATGTGGTTGTAAACGGTGTAGCCCTTCACGCCCGCGGCCTCGACCCCTTGGGAAAAGGGCGTGCGGCGCAGGCGACGGGAGGGGGAGATGATCGGCATTCGGGGCACCCGGGCGTTGCGTGTTGCGTTTGCGACCGTCGCACCAGATCCTTTGCGGGCCGCCTGAAACGGCTGTATTTTATGTGCAGGTTTTCCAGTATTCGGAAAAGTTGCAGGAACGGATCGAAAAATTCGATGGCGGACTATCTTCCCACGCTGAAGGGCCTGCAAGCCTTTGAGGCGGTTTACCAATTCAACAGCTTCACCGATGCGGCGAAGGCGTTGAACGTCCAGCAGCCGGCGATCAGCTACCAGATCCGGACGCTGGAGGACGAACTGGGCGTGCGGCTGTTCACCCGCCGGCAGGGGAGGCTTGCGCCCACGCCCGACGGGGACGCGCTGTTCGAAACGGTGTCTCATGCCTTCGATTCGGTGCGCGCCGTGGCGCGGCGGATCAGGGAGACGCGCCGGCAGCCGTCGATGACGATTGCCACCTATCCGGGGATCGCGACCTTCTGGCTTGCGTCGCGGCTTGGGGCGCTGACCGATCCCCTTGGCCGGACAGCCCGTGTGATCACGCTCACGCGCGACGTCGATCTGCTGCGGGAAAGGGCGGATTGCTGGATCCTGTTCGGCAGCGGGACGTGGCGGGATCTCGAGGCGCGGCTGTTGTTCGCGCAGGAGGTCTGCCCCGTCGCGGCACCTGCCGTCGCCGCGCGCATCGCCGAGGCGGGCGGGGCGCAGCTTCCGCCGGGGGTGAAGATCATCGAGCTGGAAGACCCCGAGCGGCGCTGGCTGAACTGGGACGACTGGCGGCGCAGGCAGCCGGAGGGTCGGGCGCTCGACGGGCCCCGGGTCACGGTCAACGACCACGGGCTGGCGCTGCACATGGCGCTTGCGGGCGCGGGGGTCACGCTGGGCTGGACGGCGGTGATCGAGGATCTGCTGGCGGGGGGCAGCCTCGTCCGCCTGTCCGAGGCCGAGGTGAGTTCGGATGCGGGCTACTGGCTTCTGGGCCGGCCGGGGTTCTTCGACAGCCCGATGGGCGCTGCCGTCCTGTCGGCCTTGACCGGGCCCTAAGCGGCTGCCCGCCCGGCGGGTCAGGCCGAGGCGCTGTCGAGGTCCGCCAGATCCTCGGGCGTCAGGGGAAGGCTGGCCGCCGCCGCAAGGTCCGCCACCTGCGCCGCGCTGGTGGCCGAGGCGATGGGGCCGGTCAGCCCCGGCTGCGCCGCGACCCAGGCAAGGGCGACCTGTGCCGGTTTCGCGCCGTGACGTGCGGCCACCGCGTCGAGCGCGTCCAGAATGCGGAAGCCGCGCGGGGTCATGTAGCTTTCCAGCCGCGCGCCGCGGGTCTTGCCCGCCGCGTCCGCTGGACTGCGGTAGAGCCCCGACAGGAAACCCGAGGCAAGGCCGTAATAGGGGATGACGCCCAGACCTTCGGCCCGGCAGAGGTCGAGAAGCGGACCCTCCAGCGCGGCGCGGTCGTAAAGGTTGTATTCCGGCTGGATCGAATTGTAGCGCGGCAGGCCGTCCCGGTCGGCGACGGCGAGCGCCGACTGAAGCTGCGCCGGGCTGAAGTTCGACGCGCCGATGGACCTGACCTTGCCCGCCCGGATCAGTCGGTCGTAGGCCGCCAGCGTTTCCTCGTGCGGGGTGTCGTCGTCCGGGCGGTGCGAGAAATAGTGGTCGATCGTCTCGACCCCCAACCGGCGAAGGCTTGCCTCTACCGCCTGTTCGATCCAGCGCGCCGACAGGCCCTTGGCCGGGGCGCCGGTCGAGTCGGTGCCCATGTCCGACCCCACCTTGGTGATCAGCACGACATGCTGGCGCTTGCCGGGCCGCGCCTTGAGCCAGCGGCCGATGATCGTCTCGCTTTCGCCGCCCGTATGGCCGGGCGCCCAGCGGGAATAGACGTCTGCCGTGTCGATGGCGTTCAGCCCGGCGTCGGTCGCGGCATCGAGCACGGCGAAGCTTGCGGCCTCGTCCGCGGTCCAGCCGAAGACATTGCCGCCGAGGATCACCGGCGCGACGGAAAGGCCGGAGGCGCCGAGGGGACGATACTGCATGGTGGCTCCTGAGGATGTGGGGCTGAACGGTTGGGGCAGAGCAAAGCGGATTTGCCGGTCGGGCGCAACCTTGGGGCGGCGGCGCGGCGCTGTGTGATCGACGGCGGTCGTTTGTGCGGCTATCAGTTGACCGGACCCGTGCCGCGACGTCGGCGGGGTGCGGCAACGAATGCGGGGGAAGCTGACATGACGGTGGCGCTTTTGCCTGTGGTGACCTCGGGTGTCCTGATGGGTTGGTCGGTGGCCTGGCCGCCCGGACCGATCAACACGGAAATCGCGCGCCGCTGCCTTGCGCGCGGGTTCTGGGCCGGGTTCAGCCTGATCCTTGGCGCCTGTTCCGGCGACGCGCTTTGGGCGCTGCTTGTCGCGCTTGGCGTGGGGCTTCTGTTCACGGGGCCGACCGCGCAGCTTTTCATGGGGGGGCTGTCAATCGGGCTGCTTGCGGTCCTGATGGTCACCTTTCTGCGGCGCGCGGTGCAGGGATGGCGGGGCGGTGAGGCGCAGAGCGATGGGCCCCGGTTCGACAGCGCGAAGGCAAGCTATGTGCTGGGCGCGACGATGGCGCTGACCAGCCCGTGGAACGTCACCTTCTGGCTTGCCGCCGTCGGACGCCCCGGGATGAGCGACCTTGGCCTGCCGGTGCTGCTGCTGACGGTCGTCGCGGTGATCGCGGGTGCCGCGGCATGGGGCCTTGTGTGGTCGGCCACCGTGGTGATCGCGCATCGCCGGGTTGGCGCGGGGGGGCGATGGGGGGCCGTGCTGATGAACGGCGGAACGGCGCTTCTGATGCTGTGGTTCATCGTCGAGGCGGTGATGAAGCTTAGCGCGTGACGGTTGGTCTGGCGGTTTCAGGCGTGATCGCCGTGGGATCGCGCCGCCCATGCCGTGAAATCCGCGAGCCGGCTTTCCCAGCCCTGCGCGATGCGCCTTGTCCCTTCGTCCGCGCGCGCGCCCAGACGTTCGAGGTTCCGGTGAACCAGCCGGACCCTTGTTCCCTTGCCCTCTGGCGTGAAGGTTAATTCGACCTCGGTTTCGACGGCCGCGTCGAAGCGGAAGCTGGCATCGAGTTGCCAGATCAGGATCAGCCGGTGCGGGGGCTCCCAGAGGCGCACATGGCCCCAGGGGATCTCGTGCCCCTCGTCGTCGCGTTCGAACCAGCGCCCGCCGGGCCATGGCTCGATCACGATGTCGGCATGGGGGCGGGGGCCGAGGGTCCGGCCGCGCGGCCACCAGTCGCCCATGCGACCCGTGAACAGGGCGAATGCGAGGTCCGGCGCGGCGCTTGTGGTGACGCTGTGGTCCACCTCGGCGATGGTCATTCGGGGCTTTCCCCGTCGCTGGCCGTCCGGTCCGCGAAGGCGCGGAAGGCGTCGAGCGAGTCTTTCCACTGCGTGTCGAGCCATGCGCGCATCGCGCCGATGCCCCTTGGATCGATGCGGTAGATGCGATTGCGGCCCTCGGCGTGGTCGGTCACAAGGCCCGCCTCTTTCAGCACGCGCAGGTGTTGCGACACGGCCGAGCGCGTGATCGGCAGGCGGTCGGCGATGTCCGTCACGGTCGCTTCGCGCGTGGTGAGGTGTTCGAAGATGGCCCGCCGGCTCGGATCGCCGAGCGCGCCAAGGGCCTGAAGGGCGGGTGCCGTCATCGCATGGGTGTCCTTTTGGTCGGATGGGTCATTCCGGTGCGGGGTCAGTCGTCCCACGATATGCGCAGATGGCGCGGCGTTGGCTGCCCTTGCCCGGTTTCGATCAGGCTTTTCAGGCTCATCAGGAACATTGCCCATTTGGTGCTGCAATGGTGCATGAACTCCAACGGCTCGCGCCAGCCCGAATGGGTGAAAAGGACGATCGTCTGCCCGTCCGAGGGTTTGAGCCTGATCGACACTTCGGTCCCCTCCCAATCGCGGGCGGGTCCCGAATAGCGCCAGAGGACACCGTCCGCCGATACCTTGGTCACCGTCATGCTGCCGCCCTGGAAGTGGAAGGTTCCGCCTTCGGTCGCGTCGCCTGTTGCGTTTTCCGACCACCAGTCGCCGATCTCGGCGACGGTCGTCAGCGCCCGCAGGACGCGGGCGGGATCTGCGGCGATCCCCACCTTGTGCCGGATCTCTGCCATGCCGAGGCTCTCCCGTCTCGCGTTGCAATGCTTAGAAGTGTTAGCAGAGGCTAACGTATAAGTCAATACTAACACATAGAGTCTTCGCTGGACCTGTCGTCTCGGGTCTGCTTGCCCGATCGGGACGCAATCCTGTTGTTGCCGTCCGCAGGGTCGCGTTAGCTGCGCCCGGACGCCAATGCCGGAGGGGACCATGAAAGCGCTTGTCATCGTCGATATGCAAATGGAGATGCTGCACCGCATGGAAGCGGGGCGGGATCACGTCAACCCTGCGGCGCCGGAGCGGATCGCGGAACTGGCCGGGGCGTTCCGACGCGAGGGCTTTCCCGTCATCCATGTCCGCCATTGTGCCTCCGATGCCGGGTTGCCGTTCCATCCCGAGGCCCCGGGCTTCCAGCCGATGCCCTGCGATCTGTCGGAGGAGGGGGAGGCGGTGTTTCTCAAGCGCGCCTCTTCGGCCTTTTCCGGGACCGATCTCGAGCGCCATCTGCGCGAAAGGGGTATTACGGACCTTGTCGTGACAGGCGCGGTCGCAGGCTTCTGCGTCAATTCGACGGTGCGCGCGGGGTCCGACCTCGGTTTCAAGATGACGGTGGTCCGGGATGCCGTGATCGGCTTCGATGAACCGTCCTCGGGGATTCCGGCGCGCAGGATCTTCGATGTGACCATGGCGCTTCTGGAGGCCGACTTTGCCAAGGTCTGCGATACGTCGGATGTGATCGCCCGATAGGCTTCCCCGCCCTGCCCGCGCAGGCCGGAGATGGGAAGGCAACCGCGAGCTTGCGTGCCTCAGCCTGATCCCGCAAGGCGGGGGTCGAAGGGGTAGCGCGTCAGGTTTTCAAAGCCGGTTTCGGTGATCAGCACCTGATCTTCCAGCTTGATCGAGAAATCGCCGCCCTCGGGGCTGACCAGCGCCTCGACGCACAGGACCATGCCGGGTTCCAGCGCGACCTCGAACGCGCCGTCGGTCCAGCTGTCGGGGTAGGGGACATAGGGCCATTCGTCGCAAAGCCCGACGCCGTGCATCTTGCAGGAGTATTTCTGCTTCCAGTAGCGGCTGTCGAGCTGGTGGCCGTTGAACACCAGTTCGCGGATCGTGACGCCGGGTTTCAGCATGGCCATGTTCTCGGCGATGTGGTCGAGCGCGTGATGCATAGCGCCCCGCATCTCGTCGGTCGGGCTTGCGTCGCCGATCCACCATGTCCGGCTGATGTCGATGCAGATGCCGTAGCAGCCGATCAGGTCGGTGTCGAAGGCGACGATCTCGTTCGGCCGGATGATCCGCGGCCCGCATTCCTGAAACCACGGGTTCGTGCGCGGCCCGGAGGCGAGCAGCCGGGTTTCGATCCATTCGCCGCCACGGCGGATGTTGCCCTTGTGCAGTTCGGCCCAGACGTCGTCTTCGCTGGTGCCGCCGCCGGGGACGGCGTCGCGGGTAAAGGCCTCCATCTCGGCAATCGCAAGCTCGCAGGCGTGGTGGGCGCAGCGCATCGCAAGGATGTCGTCGGGCCCCTTGATGGCGCGGGCGCGTTCGGTGACCTCTTCGCCCTCCATCACCTCGAAACCGGCGCGTTCAAGGGCACGCAGGCCGTGGACCATGATCTTGTCCACCGCCAGACGCCGGTTCGCGCCGGCATGAGCCCGCATCACCTCGTCCACCTGACGGGCGAAGGCCCCGGCATCCTCTGCGCCACGGTCGCCGCAGACGCTGTAGAAGAACGAGGCGCCGCTGCGCAGTTCCTTCACCAGCGGGTTGAAGGTAACGAGGAAGGGCGCGTTCTTGTATTCCCAGACCACCATGTGCCCGTCGGCACAGATCAGGCAGGCGCGGAACGGGTTGTGGCTGTTCCAGAGCTGCATGTTCGTGGTATCGGTCGCATAGCGGATGTTCATCGGGTCGAAGAGCAAAAGCCCCCCGTAGTCGCGCGCGACGAGGGCATCGACCAGACGCCGCCAGCGGAAGTCGCGCATCCGTTCGAGGTTCGGCAGCGACAGCCCCGCGGCCTCCCATTCGCGGAAGGCAAGCTGGGTGGGCCCGATCTCGATCCGGTCGTTGTCGTTCGGTGTGCCGTCGCCAAGCTGGCTGCCCCGGCCGGGATCGATCTTGCGCCGTGTCGTGGAGTAGTGGTCCGCCATGCCTGCCTCCCTCTCTCTGGGGATCAGGATAGGGCTGCATCGGAGGCCCCGCAGAGCGGATCGCGACATGGCTGTGGCCGTTTCATGCCGGCGCCGGGCGGGGTGCGCCGGATCGGGCAAGGGCCGTGACGCGACGGGTTCGCGTCACGGCGCCGTGTCAGGCCAGCTTGTAGGAGGCGAAGGCGGGATCGACTTCGGTTCCGGCGAGGTGGTTGACGTAGTTCGAGAAGGTCTTGGCCGCGATGGCGACGACGACGCCAAGCGCCTGTTCGGCCGTGTAGCCCGCGTCGCGGAAGCCCTTGACGGCGGCGGCCCCCGGCTTGCCGCGATGCTCGACCATCTCGCGCGTGAACTGGGCCAGGGCTTCAAGCCTGGCGTCCGGCAGCGTCTCGCCCGACCGCAGCGCGGCCAGCACGTCGGCCGGGACTTTCGACATCTTGTCGGCGATCATGGAATGCGCGGCGGTGCAGTAGCGGCAGCCGTTCAGGCGGCTGATCGTGAGGAAGATCACCTCCTGTTCCACCGGGGTGAAGCCGGCGGTGGCGCGGAAGGCGTTGTAGCTGTCGATATAGCCCTTCAGCACGGCGGGCAGGTTCGCCATATTGGCATACATGTTCGGCACGAAGCCGAGGGCCTTTCTGGAGTCGGCCAGAATGGCCGCGGCCTCGCCGGGCGCGGTGGTTTCGTCGTGAAGTTTGAGGTCGAAAAGAGCGGAGGTCGTCATGGAAGCCTTCCATATATTGAGAACGATCGTTACATAAACTGGCCCTAGGCGGGTTCAAGAGAATAATGGAATGACCAATTCACAAATAAATGGGCGCCGGGGTCGCGGCCGCCCGCGCGGGTTCGACGAGGACAAGGCGCTGGATGCCGCGATGCGGATCTTCTGGGCGCAGGGGTATGAAGCGGCGTCGGTCGATCAGCTCAGCCGTGGCATGGGTGTGCCGCGGGCGAGCCTTTACAACCTGTTCGGCGACAAGGAGCAGTTGTTCCTGTCAACCGTGCGCGCCTATGCCGAGGGGCCCTTTGCCGAGGTGGTGGCACACCTCGACGGGCATGGGGCCTTGCCGGACGACCTGATGGCCTTCTTCGCGGCGTTGATCGCGCTGACCGCGACGGAAGGCGCGCCGCAGGGCTGCATGGTGTCTTGCGCTCTGGCTGACGCGGCGGGCACGCATGAGGGCTTTCGCGAGGAACTGTCGCGGCGGCTTGCCGAGGTGGACCGGGCGATCGATGCGCGGCTGGTGCGCGCCTTGGCCGAAGGTGACCTGCCAGCGGGCACCCAGACCGAACCGCTGGCCCGCGTGATCGGGGCGGTGGCGCGGGGGCTGACGGTGTCCGCCCGATCCGGCGCCCCCAAGGCCGACCTTGCGGCGACGGCTGCGGCCTGCGTCGCGCTTTTGCCCGGCGGGCGGGTGGGGGAAGGCGCGGGCCGAGCCTGAGCGTCACGCGCGGGGCGCGAAACCGTCTTGTTCCCGGCACGGGAGGGGTTATTAATGGAACGGACGGTTCAAAACAGGGCGCGCGCCCGGAACCGAGATACGTGAAGGAAAAGATCATGTCCGCCAGTTCCGACCCCCGCCTGATCTATGTGGCCGATCCGATGTGTTCGTGGTGCTGGGGCTTCGCGCCCGCCATCGCGGATATTCGGGCGGCCTTTCAGGATCGCATCCCCGTGCATCTGGTGATGGGCGGTCTGCGTCCGGGCACCAGCCAGCCCATGGATGCCCGGTCCAAGACCGAGACCCGCAGCCATTGGGACCATGTTCACGAGGCATCGGGGCAGCCGTTCGACTTCGGCTTTTTCGACCGTGACGGCTTTGTCTATGACACCGAGCCCGCGGCCCGCGCGGTTGTGGTGCTGCGGCGTGCGGGGCACGATCTGGCCATGGCGGGTCTGATGCGCATCCAGCGCGCCTTTTACGCCGAGAATCGCGACGTCACCCGGGCCGAGGTGCTGACAGAGCTGGTGGCAGAGCTTGGGGTGGACGCGGGGCAATTCCGCGACGCCTTCGATGCCGAGGCCGCGCGGGACGAGACGCTTGACGACTTTGCGCTTGCCCGGGCCTTTGGCGTGACCGGATTTCCCACGCTGATCGCTGCGCGCGGCGCGGACGGCCCCTTTGCCATCGCAACGCGCGGCTTCTGTCCCGCGGCGCCGCTGATCCCCGCGCTTGGGGCGTGGTTCGGTGTTCCGGCCGAGGCTGCTGCGACGCGCTGATGACGCTTGCGCCGATCCGTGTAGTCTGGGCATCTGATCGGGCGAGGGAGAGGACGGCGGCAATGGTGAAAGACGGCGAGCGGATCCGGCTGGGGATGGTCGGCGGCGGGCAGGGGGCCTTCATCGGGGCGGTTCACCGGATCGCCGCGCGGCTTGACGACCGCTACACGCTGGTCGCGGGGGCGCTGTCCGCCGATCCCGACCGGGCGCGGGCTTCGGCGGCCGAGCTGCATATCTCGCCCGACCGGGCCTATGCGGATTTCCGCGCCATGGCCGAGGCCGAGGCCGCGCGCCCTGACGGGATCGAGGCGGTCGCCATCGTCACGCCCAACCATCTGCATGCGCCCGTGGCCCGCGCCTTCCTCGAGGCGGGCATCCATGTCATCTGCGACAAGCCGATGACGTTCAGCGTGGCGGAGGCGGAGGACCTTGTCGCGCGGGTGCGAAAGACGGGCCGGGTGTTCGTGCTGACGCACAACTATACGGGCTACCCGATGATCCGGCAGGCCCGCGCGATGGTGGCCGCGGGCGATCTGGGCGATCTGCGCATCGTGCAGGCGGAATATGCGCAGGACTGGCTGACCGAGGCGGCGGAGGCGACGGGTTCCAAGCAGGCGGAATGGCGCACGGACCCTGCACGGGCCGGGGCAGGGGGCGCGCTTGGCGATATCGGCACCCACGCCTACAACCTTGCCACCTTCGTGACGGGTCTGCGGCCGCAGGCGCTTTGTGCGGAACTGACCAGCTTCGGCGCGGGCCGCGCGCTGGATGACGACGTGCAGATCCTGCTGCGCTTTCAGGGCGGGGCGAAGGGGATGCTGTGGGCAAGCCAGGTGGCGCCGGGCAACGAGAACGGGCTGAAGCTTCGGGTCTTTGGCACGAAGGGCGGGCTGGAATGGTCGCAGGAGGCGCCGAACGCACTGTGGTTCACGCCCTATGGCGCGCAAAAGCGCCTGATCACGCGTGGCGGGGCGGGCGCTGGTCCGGCGGCGGCGCGCGTGAGCCGCGTGCCCGCGGGTCATCCGGAAGGTTACCTTGAGGGCTTCGCCACGATCTACAGCGAGGCGGCCGAAGCGATCCTTGCAGCACGGGAGGGGCGCCCGGTGCCCGAAGGCGTGAGCTATCCGACGGTCGAGGACGGGCTGGACGGCATGCGGTTCATCGAGACTGCGGTGGCCTCGGCGCGCGCGGGCGGGCTGTGGCTGTCCTATCCCGCGTCTGTCGGCTGATGGCGACAGAACCCCCGCCAACGGAAGCGGGCCGTGGCCCGCTTTCGCCGGGGTCCGGGATCACATCTTGGGCAGCAACACCGTGTCGATCACGTGGATCACGCCGTTCGACGCCTCGATATCGGCCTTTACCACATGGGCATGGTTCACCGTGACCGCGGGCTTGGTGTGGATCGTGAGGGCGCCGCCTTCGACGGTCTTGGCCATCATGCCGTCCTTGAGGTCGGTGGACATGACCTTGCCGGGAACGACGTGGTAGGTGAGGATCTTCACCAGCTTGGCCTTGTTTTCCGGCTTCAGCAGGCTTTCGACGGTGCCCTTGGGCAGCTTGGCAAAGGCTTCGTTGGTGGGCGCGAAGACGGTGAACGGGCCCTGCCCTTCCAGCGTCCCGACAAGGCCCGCGGCCTTCACCGCAGTGACGAGCGTCGAGAAATCGGGGTTCGACGCAGCGATCTGCACGATGTTCGGCTTCTCGGGCGTCATCGGGGCGCAGGCCGCGATGGCGGAGGCGGCGGCAAGGCTGAGGAAAATACGACGTTTCATGGTTACCTACCTTTACAGTGAAGCGCGGCTGCCGGGTCTTGGCAGCCGCGCGGGGTCGTTACATCTTGGGAAGCAGCACGGTGTCGATCACGTGGATCACTCCGTTCGACGCCTCGATATCGGCCTTTACGACCTTGGAGTCGTTGACCGTCACCGAGGGCATGGTGTGGATCGTAAGCTGCCCGCCCTCGACGGTCTTGGCCATCATGCCGTCCTTCAGGTCCGTGGACATGACCTTGCCCGCCACGACGTGGTAGGTGAGGATCTTGACCAGCTTGTCCTTGTTCTCGGGCTTCAGCAGGCTTTCGACGGTGCCCTTGGGCAGCTTGGCGAAGGCTTCGTTGGTGGGCGCGAAGACGGTGAAGGGACCGGCGCCCTCCAGCGTCTCGACGAGGCCCGCGGCCTTCACGGCTGTCACGAGGGTCGAGAAATCCGGGTTCGATGCGGCGATCTGCACGATGTTCTGGCCAGCGGCAAGAACCGGGGCTGCAGACAGCACGGTGGATGCGACGGCGGCGGCGAGGAATGTTCTTCTGAGCATGGGCTCGTCTCCTGATCATACACCTTTGCGTCAGGTGCGAAGGGATTACGGGACGACCGCGATTGCGGATCACAGGCAGGTGAAGGCGGCCCCTGGCAAGGCGCGTCGTCGGCGAATTGCCGCCTGACGGGGGTGTCTGTGGGGGATGCGCCGCGCCCGGGGAAGGTCGGTGAACCGCCCGGTGTTACGCTGCGATGGGCCGATGACCCTGCTGTTGCGTGAAGCGGTCGCATCGATCGGTGTTCAGGCGCGATCCGTCCGATTATCGGGAAGACCTTGATTTGGCGTCAGAACTTTTCCCAAAGGCCGTTATCTTTCCGCGCTGCAGCGATCCGCAATAGCCTTTGGTATTAAATCAATGCTCCAATGCGCTGAATCTTATTCTTAATAGCTTTGTGTAACATCGCGGAGTTATTTCTTGACAGCTGAGTTCAATAAATGATCTTTCCGGCATGGTTTCTGTAACGGAAACTATCCATAGTGTAAATACTTATACTAAAGGATGGAATCGGGACAGAAAACAAAAACAAATTGCGAAAGCAATATAACAAGATGCGGGTGGGGAAATGCGGGATCTTTTGGGGAAGATGTCCTTGCTTACGATTGTCCATGAGTATTATCCGAATGTTACCAGACAATCGGAGTCTGTTCGAAAATACCTGGGTTCAAAGCTCTTTGGTGACATCATCAAGGACCCGCAGTCATTCATGCAATCCCTTGAGAAATTGCCGGGCATTTCCAGCATGGGCATTGCGCGGGTCAGGAAATCGATTCACAGCAAGGCGGTGGAGCTTCTGCATTCGGGCGAGAAGAAGGAAAGCCCAGAACTTGCATTGTTCCTGTCGAAGCTGGACAGCATCCCGCAGGATTTTCTTTCCCCGGTCGTTTTCAGCCCGTCCGACTGCGGCATCATAAAGCGTCGGGTCAAGGACAAGGTCATCCTCAAAAACACTGAACACGATGTGACGATCTTTGCAGATGGCATTCCCGACCTATTACAAACCGAGCCGGTCTGGAGATTGATCAACGGCGATGGGCCCGAACGCGCAGGATTCATGGAGCAGCGCCAGCGGATTCATTCGATCGTCAAGTCGTCCGAGCATAGCTTCAACCGATATGTTGATCTGGCTGAAATCTCGGCCCTCGCGTGCGGCGTTGGAAAATACAGGCAATTGAGCCGGGCCGAAATCGCGCATCAAATCGAAATCATCATCGCGGCGGCCGAAAATCCCGGAGATTTCTTTGGCGTGACGATCGTCAATTTCGCGGATCTCGGCGCGGTCCCCTCTGCGATCGTGCACGATGTCGAAGCCTTTGTCATGACGACGGGCGGTTACATTCGGGTGCCGCTTGGCCTGATGCTTGAGCGCGTTCAGGAGGTTGCCGAAAAGGCCGAGGAGGCAGGCCCCGAATCTGCAAGGCAGGCACAGAAAATCTGGGAGCAGTTGCAAGAGCGGGGTGCCGCCTGATGATGTCGCTTTGCATTCTGGCGCAGGGGAGCAAGAGACCCTTCCAGCGCTATTATCCCGGCCTCCGCCATACCTCGAGGGATTTGGACGGCCTGCGAATTGCCATGGTTCCGGCGGCGGGCAGTCTTTCCGCCGATGCAATCAGCACCTTTCACGATGGGCTGGGCGTTTACTGCGCCATGAAGCAGGATGCATCGCGTCTGGATCTGGCGTCGCGGCTGGCGCAGAGCGCGATCGACGTGCTGGTCATCGACGGCTCGAACGAGCCGAGTGCCGAAAGGCTTGTCGATTTTTGCATGGAAACGCGCAGGACTGTTCCGTCGATGCCCTTGTTGCTCGTGTCCCGGTGGATTCGACTGACCGATCTGAGCAGAGAGCGCGCGCCGATATGCGATGCCTCGATCCACATTCCCTGCGGCAGGTCTTCCATTATGGAAGCCTTGGCGGCCGCGGTTGAAAACCATAGGCAAACCTGTGAATGTGCATCGCCGTCTTCAAGAATTGCGCAGGCGTGGTAGATATCGCTTTTTTCAAGCCAGACTGATTGATGACCGAGATCGATATAACCAGGGAGCGAGATCCCATTCTATCGTTGATCGAGGTTTGCGGTCAGGCGAGCCATCGGTCGAAAATAATCTACTATCGCGGGGACAGGATAAAAAGCGTGAGGCTTGCCGATGCCGCACGAAACCTGTATGAAACGGGATGTGTCATCCTTGTCCAGCGCAGGATGGCCCGGTCCAGGGGTTTTGAATACATCGCGATCAAGACCAAGGCCGGGCGATAGGGTATCGCGTTGCGGTGTTCTGCCGAAGTGTCGTTCGTTGGCTGTCGGTTACAGGGCTGGTTTCGTTTCCCGGTGAAGTCTGTTGGCGGCGCGAAATGTTGCGTCACTCTTGTGTCGTTTGTGCGTTCGTATCGTTCCCGAGGATGACATAAGTGACATACGGCCAGGCAAAGACGATCCTCCGTTATCCATTGAATTTTTCTGAAGCCGAGGTGGAAGAAGCCGTCCGTGTGGTGGCGTCAGAGCCGGTGCGGCCAAGTTGGTTCGCCAGCGTTTGGCAGGGGCTTTGCCGGAAACTGCGGCTTCCCTTCCAGAAGGCGAAACCCTGATCCGTGGTGCAGTTCAGGGCGGGTTGGCCTGGAGCAACCAACGCTTCGCGCAGCACCCAGAGGATCAGCGCAACAAGCATGACATAGGCGAGCCCGGCGAAGGAGACGGGTTGCGTTCCGGTCGTGCCGAGACCGAGCCGCGTTGGTGAAGTGACCCAGTTGAACAGCACCGAGCCGCTTATGATCCAGCAGAGCGCGGGGATCGCGGCAAGCTGCCAGCGGTTCGCCCTCTCGAGGATCGGTCCGGCGAGGAAGGCGGCGGCGACGGCAAGGATCGGGGTGTCGTAGTCAAGCGCATAGGGCGTCACGAAAAGCGACAGTGCGAGGATCAGCCCTTGGGCGATGCGCGGATCGCCTGCGCCGCGCGCCAGTCTCCAGGTCATGGCGATGGCGAAGAGCGCGAGAGCGCCCTGGAGGGCGAGCGAAAGCTCTGCCGGGACGCCCGCCGCGCGGAGCGTTGCATAGGGTGAAATCATGTAATGGAGCGTATATCGCCCCTCGGCCAGCGCCGCGCTTGCGCCATGGGCTGCGTGCAGGAACCACAACCAGACGGGCAGGCCGAAGGCGAGGGTCGCGGCAAGGCTTGCACCGCCCGCAACGGCAAGGGCGACCCCAAGCGTCCGCCAGCGGCGCGTCATCAGGCATTGCAGACCGACCAGCAGGCCCAGATGAGGCTTGATGATCAACAGCCCGAACGGGACCCCCGCCGCCGCCGATCCCGAAAGGCTCGCAACGCCGAAGGCGCCGAGCAAGCCCGCGGTGACAAAGCCGTTTTGTCCGCAGGCAAGGCAGATGTAGAAGCCCGGGAACAGGCAGATCACGACCTCGCTGAAGCGCGGCCCGGCGATGCGCCGGATCAGCCAGAGCGTCCCGAGGAACGGGACCACGACGAAGACCGCGAAAGCCAGCGGCGGGCCGAGCCGCGCGAGACCCGCCACGATCAGGTCATAGGGCGGCGGATAGACCCAGGGCAGGAATGTCCCGGTGTATCCGTCCGCGACCTGCGCGAGATGCATGGCGGACAGGGAATAGGCCTGCGCCAGTTTGCCGGAGAGGGCCATCCGCCCGACCAGCAGGAAATCGTTCAGGTCGGAGTAGGCCGCCCCCCGGTGCAGCTCGTCATGGAAGAACCAGAGAAACCGCTGCCAGCTGTAGATCAGGCAGAGCGCGAGCAGGCCCGCGGCGATCACGCTGATCAGCGGAACCTGCCGCCGCTCCCTCGGCAAAAGGCCCCAGCCGAGGATGAACCCGGCCGCAGCATTGCGGGGGGCTGGCTGTGGACTAGTCGGCACGGGGCACACCCTTGCCAATTGCCAGACCCTCCACTGTCATGCCTCACCCGATTCCCGCGAAAACCGACCGCAGCTTAAGAAGGAACTCGGGCAAAATTCGGACCACGGCCGGCAATCTTCGCATCGCACGAGCCTGCCGGGCGTTGTCAAGGGCGCGCGCCATCGTGCAAATCCGCGCGGAACGGCCAGGGTCCGCCTTACGATGGAGTGCCCATTGCCCGACGGACCAGGCCATACGTTAGACCGTAATCATTTTGCAAACTCGCGCATCATTGTGTTCTTTAGAGGCGACAATCGCTTGCATCCAGAGCCGAAATTCTGTCTTGTGCCGCGGGATTTTGAGCTGTTTGTTGCAACCGATGAGTGAGGCTTTCATGCGCAGGTTCTTTGCTGGGGCCGTTCTGTGCGTTTTGGTCGCGGGCTGCACGAACAGCA
>JAGWVA010000101.1 GCA_028875855.1 Paracoccaceae bacterium | reverse complement strand
GAAATGGCCGTCGCCATCGCGCGGGACGCCGAGAAGGCGGGCGCCGACGGCATCCTGCTGCTGCCCCATTACCTGATCGACGCCCCGCAGGATGGGCTCTTCGATCACATCCGCCGCGTCTGCGACAGCGTCGGCATCGGCGTCATGGTCTATAACCGCGACAATTGCATCATCCAGCCCGATACGCTGGCGCGGCTCTGCGACGTCTGCCCGAACCTCGTGGGGTTCAAGGACGGCTCGGGCGACATCGGGCTGGTCCGCCAGGTGACCGCGAAAATGGGCGACCGGCTCACCTATCTGGGCGGGATGCCCACGGCGGAGCTGTTCGCCGAGGCCTATCTGGGCGCGGGCTTCACCACCTATTCCTCGGCCGTGTTCAACTTCGTCCCGGCGCTGGCTGTCGAATTCTACACCGCCCTGCGCGGCGGCAACCGCGCGCGGTGCGAGGAAATCCTGAACGGCTTCTTCTATCCCTTCATGGCGATCCGCAACCGCCGCAAGGGCTACGCGGTGGCCGCGATCAAGGCCGGCGTCCGGCTTGCGGGCTTCGACGCGGGCCCGGTGCGTGCGCCGCTTTCGGATCTCACGAGCGAAGAGATGGACATGCTGGCCGATCTCGTCGCAGGGTTTGCCGCATGAAGATCGCCCGCGTCCGCACCCATCTGCTGGAGCATCGCCTCGCGGTGCCGTTCGAAAGCGCCTCGATGCGGTTCGACCGGCGCAGCCATGTGCTGGTCGAGATCGTGTGCGACGACGGCACCGTGGGCTGGGGCGAATGCCTCGGCCCCGCGCGCCCCAACGCCGCGGTGGTCGCGGCCTATGCGCCGTGGCTCATCGGGCAGGACCCGCTGGAGACCGAGAAGATCTGGCTCACCTGCTACAACGCGCTGCGCGATCAGGGGCAGCGCGGGCTGACGATCACCGCCCTGTCGGGGATCGACGTCGCGCTGTGGGACATCAAGGGCAAGCACTTCGGCGTTCCGGTCTCGACCCTGCTGGGCGGGCGCTGGCGCGACAGCGTGCGCGCCTATGCCACCGGCAGCTTCAAGCGCGACGGCGTGGACCGGGTCGAGGACAACGCCAGCGAGATGGCCGCCCACCGCGCGGCGGGCTTTCACGCGGGCAAGATCAAGATCGGCTTCGGGGTCGAGGAAGACCTGCGCGTGATCCGCGCCGTGCGCGAGGCGATCGGGCCGGACATGCGGCTGATGATCGACGCCAACCACGGTTATGATATGCGCGAGGCGGTGGACCTGGGCAACCGCGCCGCCGAATACGGCATCGACTGGTTCGAGGAACCGGTGATCCCCGAGGCGCTTGCCGCCTATCGCGCGGTGCGCGCGGGCCAGCCGATCCCGGTCGCGGGCGGCGAGACATGGCAGGGACGCTGGGCGATGAAGGAGCCGCTCGAGACCGGCTGCGTGGATATCGTGCAGCCCGACCTCTGCGGCACCGGCGGCTTTACCGAGATGCGGCGGATCATGGACATGGCGGTGCTCTCGGGCGTGCGGCTGGTGCCGCATGTCTGGGGGACGGCGGTGCAGATCGCGGCCTCGCTCCAGTTCATGGCGGCGCTTCTGCCGAACCCGCCCCGGGTGAACCCGATCGAGCCGATCCTCGAATTCGACCGGACCGAGAACCCGTTCCGGCAGGCCATCGTGACGCGGCCCATCGAACATCGGAACGGGGTCGTGGCCATTCCCGACGGCCCCGGCCTCGGGATCGAGATCGACCGCGCCGCGCTGGCCGAGTTCCGCCCCAAGGAGGACTGAGATGGAGCGTGGCTACGACGGAGCCCCGCCCCGGAACCCTCTGCCGGCGGGCGCGGTGGACTGCCAGATGCACATGTATCTGCCGGGCTTTCCGGCGCAGATGGGTGGGCCGGGCCTGCCGCTTCTGCCGCTTCCCGATGCCGATGCCTATCGCCGCGTGATGCGCTGGCTGGGGATCGACCGGGTCATCATCACGCAGGCCAATGCCCATCAGCGCGACAACGCCAACCTCTTGGCCTGCCTTGCGGCGATGGGGGACTGCGCCCGCGGCGTGGCGGTGATCTCGGACCGGACGGGCGAGGCGGAGCTTGCCGCGCTCGATGCCGCGGGCATCGTCGGCGCGCGGGTGATGGACCTGCCCGGCGGCGCGGTGGGTCTGGGCCAGATCGCCGAGGTGGACGCCCGCGCCCATGCGATGGGCTGGATGATGGCGGTGCAGTTCGACGGGTCGGACATCCTCGATCACGAGCCGATGCTGGCCGGTCTGAAAAGCTGCTGGGTGCTCGATCACCACGGCAAGTTCTTTCGCGGCATCACAACCGACGGGCCAGAGATGGCGGCGCTGAAACGGCTGATCGATAGCGGGCGCGTCTGGTACAAGATCGCCGGGTGCTACGAAAGCAGCCGCAGCGGCGGGCCGCACTATGAAGACGTCGCCGCCATCACGCGCGAAGTGGCCCGGTATGCGCCGGAACGCATCGTCTGGGGCACCAACTGGCCGCACAACCTCGCCCGCACCGAGGCCGACTATCCCGACGAGGCCGCGCTGGCAGACCTGACGCTGGGCTGGCTTCCCGACGATCGCGCCCGCCACCTTGCGCTGGTCGATAACCCCGAGGCGCTTTACGGCGGGCGGCTGGCACCGGGGCGCTCGCTTCCCGGGTAGGCGTTCTTGCGCCCATGGCGGCACGTCCGCCCGCCCCGCATCGGCAATCTTCCGCCGGGAGGCAGACGCAAATCGGCGTGAGAGCCCGGAAACATGGCTTCTCGAAATGGGGGAACGCGTCGTATCGTCGGGACCTTGTCGGGAGTGTTCGCCATGCCCTCGTCTTCCAGCATTGCCGCCATCCGCTTCGGCGCCGGTCTGTCGCCCGCTTCCCGCGCGCCCGTCGATGCCGCTGCCCTGATGGCCGAACTTTCCGCGCCCGATCACGTGGCGCGGGACTTTCCGGTTGCCGCATCGGCGGACATCTGGGACCTGGCGCGCCAGATCTACGCGCAGGGCAAGGCCATGCGCGCAAACACGCCCGGGGCTGCCGAAGCGCATCGCGCCTTGCAGCAGGAAGCCTATGCGACCGCATCGGCCGGGCTTGTCTCCTTGCTGCTGCGCGGGCAGGCCGCACCCACGGGCTTTCGCGAGCGCCTGCAGGATTTCTGGTCCGACCACTTCACCGTGGTCGCCGCCAATGCCGCGCTTTACGCCCTGCCCACCGCCATGGCGGAAGAGGCGATCCGGCCCAACATCGCAACCACCTTCCCGCAGATGCTGCGCGCGGTCATCACGCATCCCGCGATGCTGGTTTACCTCAACCAGAACACGTCCTTCGGGCCGAATTCACCCGCCGGAAAACGCCAGCACAAGGGCCTGAACGAGAACCTTGGCCGCGAGGTGCTGGAACTGCATACGCTGGGGGTCGGTGCGGCCTATACGCAGACCGACGTGCGCCAGATGGCCTTCCTGCTGACCGGGCTGACGGTGCGCCCCGATACCGGCTTTACCTTTGCCCCCGGGATGGTCGAGCCGATGACCGAGGTCGTGCTGGGCCATCGCTACGGCGGCCCCCCGCGTGAGAAGCTGTCGCAGATCTACCTCGCGCTGGACGAAATCGCCCTGCGCCCCGAAACGGCGCAGCATGTCTGCACGAAGCTTGCCACCTACTTCGTGGCCGACCAGCCGGACAAGGGGCTGGTTGCGGCGATGGTGGCGGCCTACCGGGCCGGGGACGGGGCGCTGTTGCCGGTCTATCGCGCGATGCTCGATCATCCTGCCGCGCGGGCGCCGCTGGGCGCCAAGGTACGGCGGCCGTTCGACTTCGTGATGGCCTCGGTGCGCGCCCTTCAGCCTCCCGCGGCGACGCTCAAGGCTCTGGACCGGATGCAGGTGAACCGGCTCTTCGCCGGGCCGATGGCGAACATGGGGCAGGCGTTCCAGCGCGCCGCCGGGCCGAACGGCTGGCCCGAGGCCGCCGCCGCCTGGATCCAGCCGCAGTTCCTTGCCGCCCGCATCCAGTGGGCGATGGCCGCGCCCGTGGCGCTGCACCCCGATCTTCCGGACCCGCGTGACTTCGTTCAGGTCGCGCTGGCCGAGGCGGCGAGCCCGGCCACGCGGCAGGCCGCGATGCGCGCCGAAAGCCGACGCGAAGGGATTGGCCTGATCCTTGCCTCCAACGATTTCAACAGACGGTAGCCGCCATGACCCTTGATCCGCTGAAGGACACCATCACGCGCCGCAATCTGCTGAAGACGGGGGCGCTTGTCGGCTGCTCGGTCGCGGCGCAGCCGCTTCTGACCACCGTCGCCTTTGCCGAAGCGCCGGGGGACGCGCGGCTTGTCGTGGTGATCCTGCGCGGCGCGCTTGACGGTCTGGACATGGTCCGGCCGGTGGGCGATCCGGATTTCGCGGCCCGCCGCAAGCAGACGCTGGAGGGCGCGCCCGCGATCCCGCTGACCGGCATCTTCGCGCTGCACCCCGATCTGGCTGACCTGATGCCGCTTTGGCACGCGGGCGAGCTTGGCTTCGTCCATGCCGTCTCGACGCCCTACCGCGACAAGCGCAGCCATTTCGACGGGCAGGACATCCTCGAGGCTGGCACCGGGCTTGATGTGCCGGACCGCGCGGTGAAGGACGGCTGGCTCAACCGTCTCCTGCAGACCATGCCGCGCGCGGGGTCCGAGACAGCCTTTGCCGTCGGCCACGACGAGATGAAGGTCATCATGGGGCGGGCGGCCTATGACAGCTGGGCGCCTGACGCCCGCATCGGTCTTTCGGCCCACAGCGAGCGTCTGCTCGAGGCGATGTATCACGACGATCCGCTGTTTCGCGACGCGGCAACGCAGGGCATGGTGCTGACCCATGAAATCGCCCGTCAACAAAAGGCGGCTGCGGCGATGGGGCAGGGCATGGCGGCGGGGGAGATGATGGGGCAGGCGATGGCCGCTTCCGCCCCCGCGCACAAGGGGCCGATGAAGCCCGATCCGGTGGCGCAGTTCGCCGCCTCGCGCCTGACGGGGACGACGCGGATCGCGACCTTCTCGATCACCGGCTGGGACAGCCACGCCAACCAGCGCGGCGTGCTGGGCCGCGAATTCGCGCGGCTGGCGAACACGATCCTGACCCTGCGCCATGGTCTTGGCCCGGTGTGGAAGAAGACCACGCTGATCGCCATGACCGAATTCGGCCGCACCGCATGGGAGAACGGATCGGGTGGGACCGACCACGGAACCGGGGGCGCGATGATCCTTGCGGGCGGCGCGATCCGCGGCGGAAAGGTCTATGGCCGCTGGCCCGGCCTGTCCGAAACGGCGCTGTTCGAACGCCGCGACCTGATGCCCACGGCGGATGTGCGCAGCTACGCCGCCTGGACGATGCGCCGCCTTTACGGCGTGGACAAGGGAGTTCTGGAACGCACGATCTTCCCCGGCCTCGACATGGGCAGCGATCCGGGGATCCTCCTGTAAGGGCAGGGCCCTTCCACCCGAGCTTCGGTCCTTTCGACCGGCCGTGTCGGCGGGCCGATCCCCTGCGGCCCGGGGCCGAATTGGGGGTATGCCTTCACGGGCGTAATCGGTTAACGCTAAAGCAACAGAACCGTGCTAGGTGCAGATCGCCAAGACCGCCCGGGCAGGGTGGCGCGCTCTCCGACCGGCCCGAAGTCCAGAAACCGAGGTTGCATGATGCCGATCCTTGCCATTCGCTACTGGCCGTTCCTGATCTCGGTCGCCGCCTTCTTCCTTTCTGCCGCCGCCGCCATCGCCGGGGTCTGGCCCGGGATCTTCGCGGCGGTCTTCGGGGCGCTGGCCGTGCTCGGGCTGCTGGACATGATCCAGGGCCGTCATGCCGTCCTGCGCAATTACCCGATCCTTGGCCATCTGCGCTATTTCATCGAACTGATCCGCCCCGAGATCCGGCAATACCTGCTGGAAGCCGACGATGAAGAGGTGCCCTTTTCCCGCGAATCCCGCGCGATCGTCTATCAGCGCGCAAAGAACGTCGAAGACAAACGCCCGTTCGGCACCAAGAAGGGCGTTTACGAAGGTGGTTATCAGTGGCTCACGCACTCGATCCGGCCCAAGCATATCGAGAACCCGGATTTTCGCATCAAGATCGGTGGCCCGGACTGCCGGCAGCCCTACGATGCCTCGGTCTACAACATCTCGGCGATGAGCTTCGGGGCGCTGTCGGCCAATGCGATCCTCGCGCTGAATGCCGGGGCGAAGATCGGCAATTTCGCCCATGACACCGGCGAAGGCGGGATCAGCCGCTATCACCGGCAGGGCGGGGGCGACCTGATCTACGAACTTGGCACCGGCTATTTCGGCTGCCGCGACGACAAGGGGCGCTTTGATCCCGACCGCTTCGCCGAGATCGCGGCCGATCCCCAGATCAAGATGATCGAGATCAAGCTGAGCCAGGGGGCAAAGCCGGGCCATGGTGGCGTGCTGCCCGCCGCCAAGATCACGCCCGAAATCGCCGAGGCGCGCGGCGTGCCGATGGGGGTGGATTGCGTCTCGCCCGCCACCCATTCCGCCTTCGACACGCCGATCGAGATGATGGAGTTCATCGCCCGGCTGCGCGATCTGTCGGGCGGCAAGCCCATCGGCTTCAAGCTGTGCATCGGGCACCGGCGCGAGTTCATGTGCATCGTGCGCGCGATGCTGGAAACCGGGATCACGCCGGATTTCATCGTGGTGGACGGCAAGGAAGGCGGCACGGGCGCAGCCCCGCTGGAATTCGCCAATCACATGGGCATGCCGCTGGTCGAGGGGCTGACCTTCGCGCACAACACGCTGCGCGGCGTCGGCCTGCGCGACCGCATCCGCATCGGCGCCTCGGGCAAGCTGATCCATGCCTTCGACATCGCCCGCACGCTGGCGCTTGGCGCGGATTGGTGCAACTCGGCCCGCGGCTTCATGTTCGCCGTGGGCTGCATCCAGGCCCAGTCCTGCCATACCAACCATTGCCCCACCGGCGTCGCCACGCAGGACAAGCTGCGCCAGAAGGCCATCGTGGTCGGCGACAAGGCGCAGCGCGTCGCCAATTTCCACCGCAACACGCTCAAGGCGCTGGCCGAGATGACGGGGGCGGCGGGGCTCACCCATCCGGGCGGGTTCCGCCCGCACCACCTTCTGATGCGCGTCAACGACCGCGAAATGGTCACCGGGGCCGAGGTCTATCCCTACATGCCCGAGGGGTTTCTTCTGCGCGAGGATGACGACCGGTTCGGCTATCTGATGCGCTGGCGGCGGTCGAGTTCGGCCAGCTTCGAGCCGTTCGACGACGGGATCTGACGGTCCGGGGCGCAGCGGTGCCCCTTGGATCGCGTCAGGGACGATGCTGCCGGGGCCCGGCATCCTCGGGCCGTTTGAGCGGGCTCACCTTGCCGCCCGAACCAAGGCAGGCCGCGATCTGATCGCGATCGAGCGTCTCGTGACGTTCGAGTTCTCGCACCAGCAGCAGGAGCTGCGCGCGGTGGTCGGCGATGATCCGTCCCGCGTCGGCATCTGCCTCTTTCAGAAGCGCGATCACCGCCGCATCGACCCGCGCCGCGGTCGCGTCGGCATGGTCGTGGGGCTGGGCGATGGTCTGTCCAAGGAAGGGCTGATCCTCGCTCACGCGCAGGTCCACAGGGCCAAGATCGCCATCCATGCCCCACCGCGCCACCATCGACCGCGCCAGCGCCGTAGCCCGCTTGATGTCGTCGTCCGCGCCCGAGCTGACCGTGCCAAGCAAGGTCTTTTCCGCCGCCCGGCCCGCCAGCAGGATAACAAGCTGGTCGCGCAGGTAATCCTCGGGAAGGGTATGGCGTTCCTCCGCCTCAAGCATGTGGGTGCCGCCAAGCGCGCGGCCGCGCGGGATGATGGTGACCTTGTAAAGCGGGTCCGCGCCCGGCGTGAAGAAGGCGGCTGCCGTATGGCCCGCCTCGTGCAC
>JAGWVA010000042.1 GCA_028875855.1 Paracoccaceae bacterium | reverse complement strand
CAGCCAAAAACGATCTAGCCCTCTCATCTTTGGGCGGGCCATACCGGCAGGCTGCGGCATCAGCTCGGGACCACGCGGGAACGCGCGGTAAGTCCATGACCAGAAGGATGCGGCAGGAGCAACGAGGCCTGCGACGAGCCGAGAGCGGTTCAGCGTCTTCAGCACCCAGGAGTTGGGTGGCGCGACCTCGGTTTCCTGCACGAAGCGAAATCGGTCGGCCCATGCGATGAGCGGACGAAACAGCAGCTGGTCGTAGAGCAAGATGACAGCCAGCATGGTCGCAATGGCATATCCGATCGCGGAGAGATCACGCTGCTCGATCGCCAAGGCAATGTAAGAGCCGACACCGGGCAATGAGATCGAGGTGTTGCCGACGCTGAGCGCCTCAGAAGCGACAACGAAGAACCACCCCCCGGACATCGACATCATCATGTTCCAGATCAGCGCCGGCATCGCGAAGGGCACTTCGAGCTTCCAGAACCGCATCCAGGAGCCGAACCGCAGCGAATAACTGGCCTCGGTCAGTTCGACCGGCACCGTGCGCAAGGACTGGTAGAAACTGAACGCCATGTTCCAGGCCTGGCTGGTGAAGATCGCGAAGACCGCCGCGAGTTCCGCGCCAAGATAGTGACCGGGCGTCATGGAGAGAAAGAAGGTCACGGTCACCGAGATGAAGCCCAGGATCGGAACCGACTGAAGAATATCAAGTATGGGTACCAAGACCACTTCGGCCCGCCGACTCTTCGCAGCCGCGGTTGCGTAGGTGAAAGTGAAAAGCAGCGACAGCGCCATCGCGGCAAGCATCCGCAGGGCAGTACGAAAAGCGTATCCTGGCAACGCAGCCGGATTGAGGGTGATGACGGATTGCCCTTGCGGCGGCAGCGGCTGAGCGACTTCGTAGCCAGCCCTAGCCAGCATAATCAGAGTTCCCACCACCAGAAGCGCAGCAAGGCCATCCCAGAGGCTGAACTGGCTCCGCCGGCGCGCCGAAATCGGGACAATCGAGAAGCTCACACCTGGTCTCCGGGATTAAGGTCGTAGAACGTGTGCCACCCGGCGAACGATATCGCCCACCGTAGCGCAGCTCTGAGAAGCTTTTCCAATCTCAGCCCCTGAGTTTGCACACGGAACGGCGGCCAGGGGAGCTTGTCCTAGCCCGGCCTGCCTCGTCACTTAAGGTCTCGATCCACGCTCCGCCAACAATATGAATGCCATGATCCATAAAGGCCTTTCTGCCTCGGCCTAGCAGGCTTGTAGCTTTCTCTTGTGCGATCGTCAGCCATGATCTTGGCGTTTCACAAAAAGTTCGCTTTCGGAACAGCGCTCCGAAGATTTGGTATCGTCGCGGTGTCGTTGTTTGATAGGAACCTTTGGCTGCTCGCCGCCATTACCTTCGGCTGTGGCGAGTCATGCCCCGTCCGCGTCCTCAACCTTCAATTGGATCTCGGGGGAATGTCCGGTGCCAAGTTGCTCTTGCGTAGTCGTGAACGGCGGACTTGAGGGCGCCTTGCTGCCAGGGGTCAGTCATCAAAGCATTTGCTAAACGCACCTTACCACTCTGGACGGCAGTTCTACGACGTTGAGCGACTGCTATTGCTTGGCACTTGATCCAACCGCCGTCATCAAGCTACCGGAGCTGACTTGGAGACTTAGCCAGACGCGAGCGTCGACAGCACCGCCAACTCACAAGCAATCTGCGCGGCCCCAAGGACGTCTCCGGTGAAGCCGCCAATCTGACAGCGCGCCAAATAGCCCGTCATAACAGCGGCCGCGACAGACGCAAAAATCGTTCCAAAGAAGTAAGCGGGTAGGAAAAGCGCCGCCAGCAGCAACCCAATCATCCCGCCCACCATCGCCTGTGCAGTCCCGATCCGGAACGCCGCGGAATGGCCGAGACCATCGTCCCGGGCTGCGGGCAAAATCCGCATCAGGAAGGGTAACGGTGCGCGGGCTAAAGCACCAACAGCGATGAGGGTGAAAATCGGATGATGGCCCGGCAAAACTTCGGCCAGCAACACCGAACGCAGGAACAGCGCGAGACAAAGCGCGATTACACCGTAGCTTCCGACACGGCTGTCGCGCATGATTTCAAGCTTCCTAGCCCGATCGCCACCACCACCGAAACCGTCGGCTAAGTCGGCTAACCCATCCTCGTGCATGCCACCAGTGGTCACCACACCGACTGCAACCGAGATAATCGCTGCAGGCAACGGAAGGAGACCCAACCATTGTGCTGAAAGGAATGCCACTCCACAGACTATTCCGACCACGGCTCCCGCAAGCGGATAAGCCCATGCCGCAGCCGAAAGTGGAGGTGCCGAGTTCAGCCGCCCAACCGGGAGCCGAGTAAGCAAAATTAGCGCCAACCTCGTTTCGTCAATACGGGATCGGATCCATGCTCTCGCCATCAGACGGAAATCCCGGCTTCTGCAAAGGTCGCCATGCCTTCATGCGCTGCCAAAGCGGCACGCACAATGCCAAGCGCTATGGCAGCGCCCGAGCCCTCTCCCAGCCTCATTCCAAGATCAAGGATCGCCTTCTTGCCAATTGCAGACAGAAGCATGCGATGGCCAGGCTCAGCGCTACTATGCCCCACCAAACAATGGTCGAGCGCTCCGATACCCAAAGGCGCGAGGATCGATGCTGCGGCAGTGCAAATGAAACCGTCCAGCAGGACTGGTATCCTCGCCATTCGAGCGGCAAGAATGGCTCCGCAAATAGCCGCCTGTTCACGCCCACCAAAAGCCGCCAAAATAACGAATGGATTGTCGATGACTTGCTTATGGCGGTCAATTCCAGCTTCGATTACGCGCGCTTTAATCGCAATTTTCTCGGCATCTGCCCCGGTACCGGGGCCCACCCAATCCCAGGCCGTTCCACCGAATAAAGCGCGGGCCTGAGCCGACGCTACTGTCGAATTGCCGATCCCCATTTCTCCCAGCAGGATGATGTCGCAGTTTGTGTCGACGCTCGCCGCACCGCGAGCCATAGCATCGAGCACCTCAAGTTCGGTCATCGCATAATCTTCGGTGAAATCATGAGTCGGCAGATCCAAATCGAGCGGGATGATTGAAAGGTCCGCCCCGCTGATCCGGCAGAGTTGATTGATTGCCGCTCCACCGCGGCGGAAATTCGCCACCATTTGCGCGGTCACTTCTTGAGGGAATGGATTCACGCCTTGCCGACAAATTCCGTGGTTTCCGGCGAAGACGACCGCCTGCGCGCGCTTTAGTACGGGTCGCTCGCAGCCCTGCCAGCCTGCCATGAAGATTGCCAATTCCTCAAGCCGGCCGAGCGCCCCTTGAGGTTTCGTCAAGTTGTCCTGTCGCACTCGGGCTGCGGCGATGCTCCGAACGTCGGTAGAAGGGAGGTCGTTTAGTCGAGCTCGCAATTCGGCAAAAGACGCCGCGGGAAATATCGTCGCAGACATTATTTAACCTTCATGGGCAGGCCTGAGACGACGAATTGCACTTCGTCAGCCGAGGCCGCGAGGGCTTGGTTTACGATGCCTGCCGCATCACGAAACGCGCGGGCGAGCGGGTTATCTGGGACTATTCCAAGTCCCACCTCGTTTGTAACGAAAATCACAGGGCTTGATTGCAAATGCAAACCATTAAGGAGCGCAGCAAGGTCTGCCTGCCAGTCGCGCTCTACGAGCATCAGGTTCGTCAGCCACAGCGTTACGCAATCGACAAGGCGGGGGCCTTCGCCGTCGGTCTGGGTCAGGGCAGCAAGAAGGTCGATCGGCGCCTCATGCTCGCGCCATTCCGGACCGCGACGACTGCGATGAAGCGCCACTCGCTCGGCCATTTCGACGTCGAAGATCTCGGCGGTGGCAATATAGCAAGGCCTCCCCGGAAGCTCGGCAACCCGCCTCTCTGCATAGCTGCTCTTGCCCGAGCGCGCACCGCCTGTAATGAGTAGTATCACGCCGCCTCTCCTCTTTGGCTGCAGAGATCACCAATTTGCCCACAGGAAAAGGGAAAAAACAGACCGTGTCCGGAGCAGAACCGACGAATTTGATTCTGATCCGTCATGCGCCGTCCGACGCTAACGGACGACTTTCGGGAAGGAGCGATCCTGCCGCACATCTGCCTGGAGACGAGGTACTCAATCGGGCGCGCACGACAATGGCCCAGCTTGCGACGAACGCCCGCCTAGTGACTAGCCCCGCGCGCCGCTGCATGCAGACTTCGGCAGCACTTTTCCCCGAACAAGCGGCTGTGCGCGATCCCCGACTTTGGGAACAAGATTTTGGGGACTGGGAGGGGCTCTTGCCGAGGGATATTCCAGACTTGGGCACGCTCGAACGGGCAGAAATTGCGAGACATCGCCCACCGTCTGGAGAAAGCTTTCTTGATATGTTTGCCAGGACGACGCCCGCACTGGAAGGACTGACAACGGGCGGCACTGTCGTTGTCGTTGCCCATGCGGGAACCATCAGGGCTGCGCTCGGGTTGGCACTCGGAGCGCCTACTGCGGGGCTGAGCTTTGAGATCGCGCCCCTCTCGGCCACGCTGCTGCGGGCAGTGACAAAAGGGGTTTGGTCCATAAGCTTCACCAATCGGTCGTTGTCTTGACCTTGATGCAAGTCGTTGTTCCGGGGCATTTCGGTGAACTGTTACAAGGGCGCATCGGGCGCAACGGACCGGTGGGTTTAGTTACGCTCCCTTGTCCGACGCTATTTGCCCGCGCGCAGCGAGTGTCTGGCGCCTTCGTACTACACCAGCCGGATGCAAAGGTCCTTACTCAGTCCGAAGCCGCCTACCTATTGCGGCGCCTTGGACTGCGACCAGCGGGAAGGTTTGCTCTACGCCTCGACATGCCGGCCGGTGGCGGAGCAGGCGCCTCGACTGCAGCGCGCGTGGCGCTTGCACTTGTCGCGGGTGCCAGAGACCCAGATGCCATCATGCTGGCTTGTCTCGAGACGGAAGGCGCGGTCGATCCGCTCATGCTGTCGGATCCGGGGCGACTCCTTTGGGCCTCTCGCGAGGGTCGCGTGCTGGCGAGATTTCCACATCCACCGCGAATGGAGATTATCGGGGGTTTCTTTGGGCCAATGCGGCGAACTGATGCAAAGGATGTTAATTTCCCAGATATAGCTGATCTGGCCAAGGCTTGGCCAGCCGCCTGCGGCGATCTCTCAAAGGCTGCGGATCTCGCTTCGGAATCGGCACGTCGGACACTCGCCTTGCGTGGCCCCTCAGACGATCCAACAGAGGCTTTGGCTCACGCAACCGGAGCGCTCGGCTTTACCATCGCACACACAGGGGCCGCACGTGGGTTAATCTTTGCGCCGGGAACAGTACCAGAAACGACGCCTGCGGCTCTTCGGGATGCGGGTTTTCGTCATATCGTACGTTTCCGGATTGGGTATCAGGGATGACAATGGCGACAGCAATGGCAGTTGCGCTGGTGGTCGATTGGGCACTTGGTTGGCCCGATTGCCTCTATCGCCGCGTTGGCCATCCCGTCGTCTGGCTCGGTGCGCTGATCGCCTGGCTCGACAACACGTGGAACAGTGCGGGCATTCAACCAATGCGTGACAGGCTCTCGGGGCTCGTAGCGGCATTGATCGTCATCACTCTGACAGCGTTCGTCGCGGCCGGTATCACAACCCTATTACCCGGTAATTGGTTTGGGGTCGTGCTCTCGGGAGTTCTCGCCTGGCCGCTTGTTGCGGCGCGGTCGCTCGACGAGCATGTCGGCAGGGTAGCGGATCCTTTGGCCAAGGCCGACCTACCCCGTGCGCGCCGTGCAGTTTCCATGATCGTTGGGAGGGATACGGAGCAACTCGACGCAGCCGGCGTCGCGCGCGCGGCCATCGAGAGCTTGGCAGAAAACGCCTCCGACGGCATCGTGGCGCCGTTGTTTTGGGGAGCTATTTTTGGCCTGCCGGGAATCGCAGGCTACAAGGCGGTAAACACTCTCGATTCCATGATCGGCCACAGAACACCAAGGCATGAAGCCTTCGGCTGGGCTGCCGCAAGGATCGACGATGTGGCAAACCTGATACCTGCGCGCTTGTGCGCATTGCTATTTGCTTTGGTCTCACCTCGTCCAGGTGCATCGTTGAAATCGATGTTGCAGGACGCGGGTAGACACCGATCCCCAAACGCGGGCTGGCCTGAGGCGGCAATGGCTGGTGGGCTTGGCATTCGGCTCTCCGGTCCCCGCTTCTACGGAGATACGCTCTCTGACGAACCTTGGTTAAACGCGAAGGGACGAGATCCCGATCCAATTGGCATTTCAAAAGCACTCGGGCTTTACCGCCGGACACTATTGGTTCTGGCGGTAGTCCTGTTATTTGTGGGAACTCTTTGAGGAAAAGATGCGCGATCACGGCGGCAATCTGGATGAGGCAATCGCAGGGTTCGGAGGCAAGGCCGCAGATTGGATTGACCTTTCGACTGGCATCAACCGGCAGCCATGGCCAGTGCCCCCTATGCCATCAGAGTCATGGACCGCTCTCCCTACGAAACGGGCCTTAGAAGAGCTGATCGAAGCCGCGCGCTTCGCTTGGGCCACAGAGGCACCGATGGTTGCGCTCGCAGGCGCGCAGGCAGCGATACAGCTCATTCCGTATGTCGCGCCAACTGGGCGCGCGCGTGTCCTCGCGCCAACATATAACGAACATGCTGCTGCCCTTCGCGCGGCAGGGTGGGTGGTGGAAGAGGTCGCGCAGCTTGATGAGCTCGCCGGAGCCGATCTCGCAGTCGTAGTTAATCCAAACAACCCCGATGGTCGACGAACGAGGCCTGAGGCACTCCTCACGCTCTTGCCGCAGGTCGGACGACTGATCGTTGATGAGAGCTTCGGCGACCCAGATCCGGCGCTTTCGCTCGCTGCCGACTGCGGCCGCCCCGGGTTGATTGTGCTGCGATCCTTCGGCAAGTTCTGGGGTCTCGCCGGAGTTCGGCTTGGTTTTGCTTTAGGTCCCGTTGGCGATATCTCTGCAATGGCAGAGCGCGCTGGACCCTGGGCCGTCTCGGGCCCGGCATTGGAGATCGGGCGGCGTGCGCTGCTTGACACTGCATGGGCCGAGACTACACGCCAGCGCCTCGCTAGGGATGCCCTTCGGCTCGACACCTTGATTGCTCGTGGAGGCTGGGAAATGATCGGTGGTACAAGTCTTTTCCGCCTGTATCGCACGCCAGAGGGCGCGGCCGCTCAAGCGCGACTCGCTCGCCACAAGATCTGGTCGCGAACTTTTCCGGCAAGACCGGACTGGCTACGCCTCGGCTTACCAGGAAATGAAAACGAATGGCAGCGCCTGGAAGCGGCACTCGCGGGTCCAACGACTTTCAGCACCGAAGAAGCGGAAGTACTATCGCGCCTTCTCCACTGGCGCCGCGATGTGCGACATTTTCGGCGCGACCCTGTTCCTGAGGAAGTGCTCCGGCGCCTTCGCGCCTCGATAGACAGCGCGCCGTCGGTCGGGAATGCACGACCCTGGAGGATAATACGAGTAGAAGATGCAGGGCTGCGCTCAGCTGTCCGCGTCGAATTTGCGCGCTGCAACGGGGCGGCGGCGACGCTCTATTCCGGCGAACAGGCGCAAACCTATACAAAGCTCAAACTCGCCGGCCTTGAATCCGCGCCGGTACAGTTCGCGGTCTTCACCGTTACCGATCCGGAAGAGGGCCATGGCCTCGGCCGCCAGACTATGCCGGAGACGCTAAGACAGTCGACGGCGATGGCCATCCATACGCTCTGGCTGGCGGCGCGAGCAGAAAATCTTGGGCTAGGAATGGTTTCAATTGTCGAGCCCGGCCGGATGGAGGCGCTGTTCGAGGTTCCGAAAGGCTGGGAATTCGCAGCATACCTCTGTCTAGGCTGGCCAGCCTTTAGTGACGACACTCCGCTCTTGCACCGGAATGGCTGGCAGCAAAACGTCATGACCGAGTGGGAGATCCGCTGATCGCCGCGCCCTTCTCAACGGGCAAGCTTAAAGATTCCATCAAGATCCAGATGCGACCGCAGATGCGCTGCAAGATCGTCGAGTGTGGCCTCCAGGCCCGCTCGATAATCAAGGCCGGAGCTTTGAGCGCCAAGTCCCTCAAGAAAAGCACGGCGGAATTCATCTGCGGAGAACATACCATGAAGATAACTTCCCATCACTCTGCCGTCAGCGGATGTAGCACCCTCTGGTTGCCCCGCGACATGCGCGAATGGGCGTGCGCAATCGTCGCCCCGACTGCGACCTATGTGGATTTCATAGCCATCAAATATCGCTCCTGTGCCAACGTGACGGGCCGAGACGCGCGTTAGCGTTTTGTCCCCTCCCATGACGGTTTCGATATTGAGCAATCCAAGGCCGGTGCTGCTTCCCGCTGGTCCTTCGATGCCCTCCGGATCGTCAATCCTCCTTCCCAGCATCTGAAATCCGCCACAAATCCCAAGGACTGCTCCACCACGTCGACGGTGGGCCTCAAGGTCGACGTCCCATCCCTGGGCGCGCATAAAGGCAAGATCGCCGCGGGTCGACTTGCTACCCGGAAGTATAACCAGGTCAGCATCACCGGGCAGCGCCTCGCCCGCCCGAAGCATGGTGACGCTTACACCTGGTTCGGCGGCGAGCGGGTCGAGATCATCGAAATTTGCGATCCGGGAAAACACAAGGCAGACCACGCGGTATGGCCCGTCAGTTCGCGCGCGGCCAAGGTCTAGAGCATCTTCGGCCGGCAACCGAGAGGCGCTTGCAAACCATGGGAGGACACCATACCCGCGCCAACCTGTCCGCTCCTCGATCAGACGGTATCCGTCATCAAAAAGCCGTGGATCACCGCGAAACTTGTTTATCAAAAAACCACCGACCATCTCGGCGTCAGCGGGGTCAAGCACGGCTTGTGTTCCCACGATCTGTGCGATGACCCCGCCCCGGTCTATATCTCCGACGAGCAAGACTGGCACATCGGCGGCGCGAGCAAACCCCATATTGGCAATATCGCCTGAGCGGAGGTTGACTTCAGCCGGACTTCCCGCCCCCTCTACAATTATGAGGTCTTGCGCCGCCTCCAATCGTCGAAATGACTCCAAGACCGGCGACATCAGCTGCGGCTTCATTGCCGCGTATTCCCGGGCTTTCACCGTAGCTATACGCCGCCCGTGAACAACGACTTGCGCACCGACGTCTGTCTCGGGCTTGAGCAGGACAGGGTTCATGTCCACCATTGGTTCGAGACCGGCCGCACGGGCTTGGAGGGCCTGCGCGCGACCGATTTCTCCGCCGTCGGCGGTGACAGCAGCGTTGTTCGACATGTTCTGCGGCTTGAAAGGGGCGACCTTCAACCCTCGCATCCGCGCAGCTCGGCAAAGCCCAGCGACCAGCATAGATTTGCCGACGTTTGAGCCTGCACCTTGGATCATGAGTGCTGGCATAAGCCCCCCGCTAAGGCCAAGTGGTGCAACGCAAGCGTTAGGCTGGGCCATAAAGATACTGCTTTCTGACCTTTGGCCTTTATCGATACTTGTAGCGGTAAAGCCAAAAAACCAAAGCTAGGCAAAGTGGACATGGCGTTTCTTCCATCCTGACAAAGGGCCTCGGTAGGTGCGGCGAAGCAGCGAGCGGCAGCCACCTAAAACTCCACCCCGACTTGCGCCTTGATGCCGGAGCGGAAAGGATGCTTCACTAGGGTCATCTCGGTTACCAAGTCAGCCATTTCGATCAAGCCCTCTGCCGCATTTCGTCCCGTCAGCACGACATGCGTCATATCTGGCTTTTCAGACTGCAGAAATCCCAACACTTCGTCGAGAGGAAGATACTCGTAGCGCAACGCGATGTTGATCTCGTCCAAAAGGACCATGCGGATTTTTGGATCACGGATCAGCTCTTTCGCCTTCTCCCAACCCGCCCGAGCCGCGGAGATGTCCCGAGCACGGTCCTGCGTTTCCCACGTGAAACCTTCACCCATTGCGTGGAACTGGCATAGCTCACCAAAATGGGTTGTCAGAAGACGCCGCTCGCCCGTATCCCAGGCGCCCTTTATGAACTGCACAACGGCGCAGGGCATGCCGTGTGCCACACAACGCAGGATCATTCCGAAACCTGACGATGACTTGCCTTTGCCCGCCCCGGTATGAACTATAATCAGGCCTTTCTCTACCGTCTTGCCCGCCATGATCTTGTCGCGAGCGGCCTTCTTCTTGGCCATCTTCGCGGTGTGGCGCTCATCGGTGACGGGTTTGTCGGACATGACGTCGCTCCTCGTTCTTGACAATGCAAGCTATCCTGCTTCAGGTGAAGCAGCGCTGGTGCCTGATATACGACAGGCCAAAAGGGAATGCGACAAGGGGTGCCAAAATCCTCAAAGCGCAGCCGCCCCCGCGACCGTGACCGGAGAGGTTGCCGATTGCCACTGGCATCATGCTGGGAAGGCGGGCCGCCGCAGGGCAAATGCCCATATCCGTAAGCCGGGAGACCTGCCAGCGTCGAGACTAAACGGGCGGCCGGGGTGTGCCGTGACCGACGTGTGCGCGGCCATGCACAGGCGCGCATCGTCCGTCCTTCCCCGTCCGGGAACAGAGGACGGAATGAAAACTACGCTACACGTCTGCATCACCTGTCGAGCCGGTCAGGATCCCGAGGCCGGCGTTCCGTGCCCAGGTGAGCGGCTTCATGCAGCTCTTGTCGCTGCTCCCTGCCCCGAGAATGTCCGAATCGTGCCGGTGCAGTGTCTCTCCGCCTGCAACAGCGGCGCAGCCGTGGCTCTCTCTGCGCCCGGATCCTGGTCATATGTTTATGGTCGTATGACACACGAGGACGCTCTGGAAATCCTCGCCGGCGCAGCAGCCTACGCTCGCAGTTCAGATGGCCTCGTACCTTGGCGCGAGCGCCCACTCATCTTCCGCAAGCAATCCATTGCCCGCATTCCCCCGCAGGAGTCTCAATTATGAGCGACCTCACCAAAGTGCCCGTCACGGTTGTCACCGGTTTCCTCGGTTCGGGGAAGACAACGCTAATCCGACATCTGATGCAGAACGCGGGCGGTCGACGTCTTGCTGTGCTGGTTAACGAATTTGGTACCGTCGGTGTCGATGGCGAAATCCTGCGCTCCTGTGCAGATGAGAACTGCCCTGAAGAGAATATCGTAGAACTGGCCAATGGCTGTATCTGTTGTACCGTCGCGGACGAATTCATCCCGACGATGGAAGCACTGATGGCGCTGCCACAGCGCCCGGACCACATTATTATCGAGACCTCAGGCCTTGCACTTCCCAAGCCGTTGCTCAAGGCTTTCGACTGGCCAGCAATTCGTTCAAGCATAACTGTAGATGGCGTCATCGCGCTCGCAGATGCGGAAGCCGTAGCAGCGGGTCGCTTCGCTCCGGATCTTTCCGCGGTAGAGGCCCAGAGAGCTGCAGATGACAGCCTCGACCATGAAACGCCGTTATCGGAAGTCTTCGAGGACCAGATTTCCTGCGCCGACCTCATCCTCCTAACCAAGGCCGACCTCGTTGGAGAGGACGGCATAGCTGCAGCCCGCGCGGTAATCGAAGCAGAGGCGCCACGCCGGCTCCCGATCCTTGCGGTGACCGAAGGCGCGATCGACCCATCGGTGATCCTTGGCCTCAATGCTGCGGCAGAAGACGACCTCGCACAGCGGCCGTCGCATCACGACGGGTTGGATGATCACGAACATGACGATTTCGACACGATCGTTGTGGACCTACCTGAGATCGCGGATCAGGGGGTACTAGTTACAGCCATCGAGACATTGGCGCGGGAATTGAATATCCTGCGTGTCAAAGGCTATGTGGCAATTGTCGGCAAACCGATGCGGCTCCTTGTACAGGCAGTAGGCGCACGGGTGCGCTGCCAGTTCGACCGTCCCTGGGATGGAGCTCCTCGCCGGTCGCATCTAGTGGTCATCGCCGAAACGGGCCACGTGGACGCAGCGCGCATCCGCGCGGTGTTGGGGGCCTGATCTGCGATGCATGTCATCTTCCGCGAAAGTCACGGTCTGGAAGAGACGGATGCCCCCTTTGATCCCGGCCAAGACCCGGCAGATCTGGTGGTGCTTTCTTTTTCCGACAGTGACCTCGGCGCCTTCGCGGCAGGATGGCATCGTGCCAAGGAGAGTGGCTATCCGCTGCCATCTTTGCGGCTGGCAAACCTTGTCGGGCTGCGCCATCCTTTATCCGTCGATGCCTATGTTGAAAGGACATTGACGGAAGCCAAGGCAGTACTCGTTCGCCTGATCGGAGGAGAGGCGTATTGGTCTTACGGACTAACGAGCCTCCGCGATCTGGCACAGCGGCGGGGTATTGCCGTTGCGATCCTGCCCGCTGACGGGCGCGATGACCTGGCACTCGATGCCATGTCCACTCTGCCCGTGTCGACCCTCAGACGATTATCTGCGCTCTGTGATGCGGGGGGCGCTGTCGCAGCGCAGGCAGCTCTAGCACAGCTTTCGCTCGCAGCAGGGCTTTATGCAGGCCCGGTCGCGGGGGCTAAGATGCTGCCAGACACAGGGCTCTACCTGCCCGGTGCCGGTGTGATATTAAACCCGCCGGCGGACGGCCCGCAGGTAGCCGTCACCTTCTATCGATCCTACCTGACGGCTGCCGACATGGGCCCAGTCGATGCCCTGATTGCAGCACTGGCACAGGCCGGCTTTTCTGCATACGGTATTTTCGCGCCATCGCTCAAGACGCCCTCGGCCGCACGCTGGATCACTCAACATTTTGCAGAACATCCGCCGGTGGCAATTTTAAACGCCACGGCGTTCTCTGCCCAGAGCAAAGACGGACACTCCCCCCTCGACTCGCCGGGCGTACCAGTATTTCAGGTTGCTCTGTCCACGGCGCGTAAGCGGGATTGGGCCAAGTCCGAACGCGGCCTGTCCCCGGCCGACCTAGCGATGCATGTGGTATTGCCAGAAGTAGACGGGCGACTTTTCGCAGGCGTCGTCAGCTTCAAGTCTCCTGGGAGCCGCGATCCCGAACTACAGTTCTCGCGCTTCTGCCACCGCGCGGACGCGGACAGGATCGCGGCCTCGGTATCCAAGGTCCAATCCTGGCACCGTCTCGCAGAAACTCCACGAGAATGTCGCGATCTAGCCATCGTGCTATCTACCTATCCAGGAAGGGCACATCAGATGGCCCATGCCGTCGGCCTCGATGCGCTTGCATCGACCGAGGCACTTCTAACGGACCTCGCAGAGGCCGGCTATGCCGTCACACCACTCGAGGGACTGGGCGATCTCCTAAGAAAAGAGACCCTGACATGGCCAGTTGCCGACTATGGCGCTGCCTTGGCTGCTCTACCGCAGACTCTGCAACAGACTCTGTCGGCCACCTGGGGCGCGCCCGAAGATGATCCCGCAATCTCCGATGGCGCCTTCAAGTTCGCGGCATTCCGCGTGGGGCGAGTGTTAGTTGCACTTCAACCAGAGCGCGGTCGCCCGGCTGAGAGGGATGCCGATTACCATGACCTCACCGCAACGCCGCGCCATGCATATGTAGCCTTCTACCTGTGGCTTCAGGCACAACGCGTTCATGCCCTGATCCACATGGGCGCACACGGCACGCTTGAATGGCTTCCGGGCAAGTCCGTCGCTCTTTCTGACACCTGCTGGCCCGAAGCACTCTCGGCCCACTTACCGACTATCTACCCCTTTATCGTGAACGACCCGGGTGAGGCCGCACAGGCAAAACGTCGGATCGGCGCAGTGACGATCGGCCATGTGCCGCCGCCGCTCATCGCGGCCGCGCTGCCCGAGGGCTTTGCGCGTCTTGAAAGCCTGCTGGATGAATACTCCACGGCTGATGGCCTCGACCCTGCGCGGCGGGGGCGCCTCATTACTGCGATCCGCGATGAGGCTCGCGCTGCAGGTCTCGAAGAGGATCTTGCTCTGCCGCAGGACGCTTCCCCGACCGAGGCGATCACCCGGATCGACAGATTTGTTTGTGATCTGAAAGAAAGCCGCTTTGGCGAAGGGCTGCATATCTTCGGTCGCGGCGATCAAGGCCCGGCTGAACGCGCGGGACTTCTGGCCGCACTCGATGGCCAACGCATTCCTGGGGGGCCATCTGGCTCGCCCGCACGGGGGCGGTCTGACGTGTTGCCCACTGGGCGTAACCTATTCACTACGGACCCTCGTTCCGTACCGACGCGCGCTGCCCACGCCCAAGGTGTAAAATTGGCTGAGGCATTGATCCGTCGCCACTTGCAGGATCACGGCGATTGGCCGCGCAGTCTTGTGGTCGACCTGTGGGGATCAGCGACGATGCGTACCGCTGGAGAGGAATTCGCAATGGCGATGCATCTTGCCGGACTTACCCCGAAATGGGACGAGGGAGCTGCCCGCGTCTGCGGCTTCGAGGTGATCCCTCTTGCCCTCTTGGGCCGACCACGGATCGACGTGACGCTCCGAGCCTCTGGGCTGTTTCGTGATGTTTTCCCTAGTCTCGCCCAACTATTCGAGGCCGGCGCAGCAGCTTTGGCGAACCGCGACGAAGATCCGACAGAAAATCCCTACATCAACCGCGCGCCCCGCGTCTTTGCGCCCAAGCCCGGCCAATATGGACTTGGTATGGGTGCAAACATATCCGACTTTTCAACCGAAGCTAGGGCCCGAGCCGGCGAAGCGTGGCTTTCGGCCTCAGCTTGGGCAATTGGCAGCGACGGCCAATCCCATGAGGACCGTGCAGCTCTCGAGGCACGAATGCTTAGCGCCGACGGCTTCGTCCATACTCAGGACCTACCAGAAACTGATATCCTCCTCGCAGAGGATTTCGCGGCCCACGAGGCTGGCTTTGCCGCCGCCATGGCGCGGCTTGGTAAAGATACGCCTGCGCTCTATCACCTCGACGCGACACGCCCAGACAAGCCGCAAGCACGCAGTCTGACCGAGGAAATCGCCCGCGTTGTACGCGCCCGGGCAACAAATTCCGACTGGGCGAACGCTATGATGGCACATGGCTTCCGGGGCGGCGCAGAGATCGCGGCAACGCTGGATCATATGGCCGCTTTCGCCCATCTGGCAGGTGTCGTGCCGCCTCATTTGTTCGACGCATACCACGAAGCAACGCTGGGCCGCGCGGACCTGATGGAGTTCCTCGACCGTGAAAATCCCGAGGCCTTGGAGCACATGCGCGATGTATTTCTCCGATTGCACGAGGCCGGACTTTGGCAAAGCCGCCGCAATTCCATCGCCATGTCACTGGGGAGTGGCAAGTGAGCACATTCAAGGTCTATGGCCAGTGCCCCGGCGCGCTGACGCCGATGGCGGCGGCGGATGGATTGGTCATGCGCATTCGTCCGCTCCACGGCCAACTAACTGCCGATCAAGCGCGAGGGATCGCCGCGCTTTCGGAGCGCTTCGGACGCGGGCTGGTGGAACTTACGTCGCGCGCCAACCTTCAGATCCGCGGAATTGCAGAAGGGGATCATCCCAAGATGGTCGAAGATCTCCTCAGACTTGGTCTGATCGACACCGCCCCGGCGGTGGAGCGAGCAAGGAACATCATCGTCACGCCGTTCCACCGATCAAACGATGGCACTATGGACCTCGCTCAAGCGCTGAGTGAAGCCACTACCCGCGCGCCGCGCCTACCCGCCAAATTCGGCCTTGCCATCGATGTTGGCCCCGCACCCGTACTACAGGATATATCAACCGATATCCGCCTCGAACGCGCGAGCAATGCGAGCATTATCCTCCGACCCGATGGGGCAAGTTCGGGCAAGGAGGTTTCGGAGGCTGACGCGCCTGAAGAACTCCTCGCCCTCATGGATTGGTTCATCTCAACCGGCGGCGTAACGGAGGGCCGTGGTCGTATGCGTCAGCACCTTGCGCGCGGGGCGCGTCTTCCTAATGCTTTCGTCAATGGCCTTCCTCCTGCGCCAGCCTTTCGAGTACCGGGTGCTGGGCCGGCGGAAGGCGGCATTCTGGCTGCTGCTGCATTCGGCTTGCTGCCGAGTGCCACTCTCGCAGCACTTGCTGATCTAGGCGGCTCAATTCGCATGACCCCATGGCGTGCCCTATTTCTCCCGGGCCACTCCAGTCTTCCCGCGCTTGACGGTCTGCTGCTCAACCCGGCTGACGCGATCCTGCGCACCCACGCATGCACAGGCGCCCCCGGTTGCACTCAAGCGATCGCCGAGACGCGGCAGATCGCCCGTGCAATTGCCCCACATTTGCCCGAAGAGGCGACGTTACATGTTTCAGGCTGCGCCAAGGGGTGCGCTCATCCCGCTCCGGCCACCGCGACTCTTGTCGCAACAGCAAATGGATTTGCCCTTATCCCTCACGGCAAGTCGAACGACCCGCCCGAAAGAATACTGACGTCCGAGGATCTGATGCGTTCCCCTGCCACCCTCTTCATGGCCCCTTGATGCCCCATATTTACGAGACCGACGGCGCTGCTATCTACCGCCAGTCCTTCGCAACGATCCGGAACGAGGCCGACCTGTCAGCCTTCACGACGGAAGAAGAACCCGTCGTCGTCCGAATGATCCACGCGCTTGGGTTCGTCGGATTGGAAGCTTTCGTCGACTTCACCACGGACATGGCTAAAATCGCCCGCGCAGCGCTTCAGGCAGGCGCCCCGATCTTGTGCGACGCCCGCATGGTGAGCGAGGGGATCACGCGCGCCCGTTTGCCTGCCGAAAACCGAGTGATCTGCACCTTGCACGATGCAGCCGTGCCGGGTATCGCGCGAGAGATGTCGACTACCCGCAGCGCCGCGGCGCTGGAACTCTGGCGGCCTCAACTGGAGGGCGCCCTAGTCGCAATCGGAAATGCCCCGACCGCACTGTTCCACCTGTTAAATATGCTCGAAGACCCCGCCTGCCCTCGCCCGGCCGCAATCATCGGCTGCCCCGTAGGATTTGTCGGTGCGGCGGAGTCGAAAGATGCGCTGATGGCTAAACCGCCCGCGCCGTCAATGGTCGTGCGTGGAAGACTTGGCGGTTCTGCCGTCACTGTTGCCGCAGTCAACGCCCTCGCCAGTAGAAAGGAATGACCATGGGCCGCATCATTTGCGCAGGTCTTGGTCCCGGCGATCCCGACTTGATGAGCCTGCGAGCCAATCGCGCAATCTGCGGAGCGCGCCACGTCGCCTATTTCCGAAAGGCGGGGCGGGCGGGACAAGCCCGCCGCATTGTGAACGGAATGCTGCAGGAGGGATGCACCGAATACGCCATGGAATACCCCGTGACGACGGAACTGGCTTTCGACAGCCCGGATTACGTCGCTGCCTTGTCACGGTTCTACGATGAGTGGGCTGCGCGACTCGCTGTACTTGCGCAGTCGCAAGAGGTCGTCGTCCTGTGCGAGGGCGATCCATTCTTCTACGGCTCCTTCATGCACCTTTATGTCCGCCTGAAGGACCGCATACCGATAGAGGTGATCCCGGGTATCACCGGTATGTCAGGCTGCTGGACAGCAACAGGTCAGCCAATTACCTGGGGTGACGACATATTGACCGTTCTGGCGGGCACACTGCCCGAAGACGATTTAACACGGCAGATGGCAGCCGCCGATGCGCTAGTCGTGATGAAAACCGGTCGAAACTTGCCTAAAATCCGCCGCGCTCTGACCGCAGTAGGACGACTAGACGCCGCTTGGCTGATTGAGCGTGGCACAATGCCAGACCAGCGCTTGGCCCGTCTGGCCGATCTGCCCGAAGGCGACTGCCCGTATTTCGCAATCGTTCTCGTGCATGGGCAGGGCCGCCGCCCCGAGATGCCGCTATGAACGGATGGGTCGCTGTCGCGGGGCTTGGCCCGGGGGCCGAGGCCCTTGTTACGCCGGAAGTCTCGGCCACACTCGCGGAAGCAACGGATGTCATCGGTTACATTCCATATGTTGCCCGCGTAGCGCCGCGCGATGGGTTGACGCTGCATGCTTCCGACAACCGAGTAGAACTTGACCGAGCGACACAAGCCTTGCAACTTGCCGCGAATGGGGCGCGGGTAGTCGTAGTTTCATCAGGCGACCCCGGCGTCTTCGCAATGGCGTCGGCCGTGTTCGAAGCGCTGGAAGCTAAGCCATCCTATCAACACGTCGACATCCGTGTGCTGCCGGGCATCACCGCCATGTTGGCCGCCGCCGCCCGCGCCGGTGCCCCTTTGGGCCATGACTTCTGCGCGATCAACCTTTCGGATAATCTCAAACCTTGGGCATTGATCGAACGCCGTTTGCGGCTAGCCGCGCAAGCAGATTTCGCAATGGCTTTCTACAATCCACGTTCGGCAAGCCGGCCAGAGGGGTTCAGTCGGACGCTCGATATTCTTCGAGAGGAATGCGAGGCCAGCCGGTTGATCACCTTCGCTCGGGCAGTCTCCACCCCACAAGAGCGTTTGGACACAGTGACGCTGTCCGAGGCGACGCCCGAGATGGCTGACATGCGAACGGTAGTAATCCTTGGCAACTCTACCACACGCAGAGTCGGGCGGCATATCTACACGCCGAGGCATGCAGAATGAGTTATCCAGTCCATCACTGCGGCCGTAGTGCCAAGCACCAGCCGATCGGGGACGGACGGGCGCTCGATCATCACGACCGGCAGACCAAGCTCCCGGGCCGCATCAATCTTGGCCCGTGCCGCGACACCTCCGCCGTTCTTAGCAACAAGAAGCTCAATTCCATGCTTTCGCATCAGTGCCAAATCACCAGAGCAATCAAACGGCCCGCGAGCAATCACTGCTTCGACATGACGCAAGGGCAGAGGCAACCTGGGGCAATCAACGAGGCGAGCAAGGTAGTAATGCTGCGGCTTCGAGGAAAATTCAGCAAGATGCTTGCGGCCGATGGCAAGGAAGATACGTGTCGCATTATGTGGCAGGGCAGCCACCGCGGCGGGCACATCAGCCACTTGGGTCCATCGGTCTACCGGATCAGGCTCCCATGCTGGGCGCTCAAGAGCGACGAGGTGAACGCGCGCCTGTGTAGCAGCCGCAACAGCATTACGACTCATCCCTGCCGCAAAGGGGTGCGTCGCGTCTACGATATGGGTGATGCCCTCAGCCTTGAGGTAATTGACCAACCCAGCAACTCCTCCAAACCCGCCCACTCGGGTGGCAAGAGGTTGCGTCATGGGCGCATCGGTTCTTCCCGCATAGGAAAACACCGCATCCATTCCTACCGCGGCGAGGGTCCGGGCAAGTTGGCTTGCTTCCGTAGTGCCCCCCAAAAGAAGAACGCGGGTCATCGTTTCGCCTCCCTATCCATCACTCGACCTGAGCTTTCGCGCGAACTTGGCGCCGAATCAAGGAGAGCGCAGCATGATTGAGCCGTGGCTGTCCTTGATTGGCCTAGGTGAAAATGGGCGAGATGGTCTCTCCACTGCCGCAAAGGCAGCCCTGGATGCGGCAGAGATCGTCATCGGCGGCCCCCGCCATCTCGACTTGATTGACGCAGGGGCGCGCGGACGGCCATGGCCAGTACCTTTCGACGTGACCCAAGTTTTGGGGCTAAGGGGCCGCCGCGTAGCGGTACTCGCATCAGGCGATCCATTTTGGCATGGTGCAGGCGGAAGCCTAGCCGTTCATCTGGAGCTAGGGGAATGGCGGGCCTTTCCGGCACCATCGACTTTCTCGCTTGCCGCAGCTCATCTTGGTTGGCGGCTGGAAGAAGTCGCCTGCATCGGCCTTCACGCTGCCCCTTACGCTCGACTTCTTCCGCACCTCGCCCCAGACGCCCGCGCACTCTGCTTGATGCGCGATGCCGGCGCCGTGCATGCACTGGCCAACTGGCTTGTAGCGCAGGGTTTTGGTCCGTCGCGCCTCTGGCGCATGGAGGCACTTGGCGGCCCGCGGGAGCGGATCACCACATCGACGGCCGCAGTACTTGCAAATATGCCGCCGGACGGGATTGCGCCCGTGGCAGTCGCGATCCAAGCCGCAGGCAGCCCCGGCATGCCCCTAGCCACTGGGCTGCCTGATGAGTTGTTCGCCCACGATGGCCAGATTTCGAAGCGGCCAATCCGTGCAGTGACGCTCTCCGCACTTGCCCCGCGGGCCGGAGAGCATTTGTGGGACATTGGCCTAGGTTCTGGCTCGATCTCGATCGAATGGCTGCTTGCCGCGCCACGAAGCCATGCCACCGGGATAGAGTCCGATGCCATACGCGCCGAACGCGCCCGCGCAAACGCCGAGGCCCTCGGCGTCGCTGACCGTTTGACCATTGCCACCACCCGCGCGCCCGAGGGGATGAATTCTCTGGACCGTCCCGATGCCGTCTTTATTGGCGGTGGCGCTTCCGAGGCATTACTAACGGCTCTGTGGCACCTTGTCCCCGAAGGCACGAGGATCGTCGCCAATGCCGTGACACTCGAAAGCGAGACACTTTTCGCTCGATGGTCGGCTGAAAAGGGCGGCCAACTTCTGCGCATTGATCTGGCCGAGGCACACCCTTTGGGACGTATGCGCGGGTGGCAGTCCGCCCGCCCAGTGGTGCAGTGGAGCGTCACGCGATGAGAGTAGCGGGGATCGGCTTCCGGCGGAACGCAAATCTCGCGTCACTTAAAGCAGCATTGGATGAGGCCGGGACCGATGGTCTCAGCGCGCTCGCCACGGTCGAGTCAAAGGCCGACGCGCCAGCCCTCCAAGCCCTCGCCAATATGCTCGGCTTGCCGATCCAGTCTATCGCACAGGTCGATCTTGCCCGACAGACTGTACTCACCCATTCTCCCCGCGTCACCGCCCTTGTCGGAGCCGGCAGCCTCGCCGAAGCCGCAGCGCTGGCCGGAGCAGGGCTAGGCGCGCGCCTTCTCGGCCCCCGCGTGCAATCCCCAGATGGCATGGCCACGGCCGCCATCGCCGAAAGGACAGAAAGATGACCGTTCATTTTATCGGCGCCGGTCCTGGCGCTCCCGACCTGTTAACACTGCGCGGCAGGGATCTGATCTCTGCCTGTCCTGTTTGCCTTTATGCTGGCTCACTAGTGCCAGAAGGGGTGCTGGCCCATTGCCCACCAGGCGCCCGAATCTTGAACACCGCGCCGATGTCACTTGACGCGATCATCGATGAGATCGCCAATGCTCATGCTGAGGGCAAAGACGTCGCGCGCTTGCATTCGGGTGACTTGTCTGTTTGGTCCGCAATGGGCGAGCAAATAAGGAGACTGCGTGGGCTGGACATCCCCTACGATGTAACACCGGGGGTACCGTCTTTCGCCGCCGCAGCAGCAGTTCTAGAAACCGAGCTGACCCTGCCCAGTGTCGCGCAATCCGTTGTGTTGACGCGAACAACGGGCCGCGCCTCACCGATGCCAGAAGGCGAAACGCTAGCCGCCTTCGGTGCGACCGGCGCTACGTTGGCGATTCACTTGTCGATACATGCCCTGCCGCGCGTAGTGGAGGAGTTGACGCCGCACTACGGGGCTGACTGCCCAGTTGCAATTGTCTGGCGCGCTTCTTGGCCGGATCAGCGCGTGCTGCGGGGCACACTCGCCACAATCACGAGCCTTTTGGGTGAGGGAATCGAGCGCACCGCGCTGATTCTGGTCGGGTCTGTCCTGTCGGCTGAGGGCTTTGCCGAAAGTCGCCTTTACGCACACGATTATGACCGCCGCTTTCGTCCGCGCGGCACAGCACCACGCTTTCCGGAGGGACAATGACCCCCGGCTTAATCATATCGGCCCCGGCATCAGGCACAGGCAAGACTACGCTAACGCTAGGTCTTTCAAGGGCCTTTCGTGACAGGGGAATAACCGTGCAGCCGTTCAAGTCCGGACCAGATTACATTGACCCGGCCTTTCACACAGCGGCGGCGGGACGAACTTCGGTCAACCTTGACAGTTGGGCAATGCTGCCGGGGCAGATCGCAGATCTGGCCAAACGGGCGGTCGGCGCGGACATTGCTATCACCGAAGGGTCCATGGGTCTTTTTGATGGCGTAGCGCGCCCCGGGGCCAGCGGCACAGGGGCCAGTGCCGACATTGGCAGGCTTATGGGCTGGCCCGTGATCCTGATCCTGAATGCAAGCGGTCAAGCCCAAACTGCGGCCGCGGTGGCACTGGGACTAGCCCAGTTCCGAGAAGACGTCCGGGTCGCGGGCGTTGTGTTGAACCGAGTCGCTAGCGCCCGGCATGAAGCGCTGTTGTGCGCCGGCATGGCAGAGGCCGGGATCCCAGTATTCGGTGCCCTGCCTCGGGAGGCCAGCATCGAGATGCCAGAGCGTCACCTTGGACTTGTGCAGGCGCAGGAACTTCCGAAGCTTGAGCCAATGCTGCAGGCGATGGCTAAGCTCGTAGCAAGTCATTGCGATCTAGATGCAATTCTGGCGGCCGCCGCAAGTAACGACGGCCCGGTGCCCAGGGCCACAATACTTCCCCCACCAGGACAACGGATCGCTCTGGCGCGAGATACAGCCTTTTCGTTTGTCTACCCTCACATGCTGGAAAGCTGGCATGCCGCCGGGGCAGAAATTCTACCGTTTTCGCCACTTGCCGACGAGGCGCCGGATCTCGCGGCTGATGCGTGCTGGTTGCCTGGCGGCTACCCCGAGCTGCATGCAGGAAAGATCGCAGCTAATGCAGGGTTTCTTAATGGACTGCGTCGCTTTGCGGAGACCCGGCCCATTCATGGCGAATGCGGGGGTTACATGGTACTAGGTGCGAGCCTCACGGATGCTCAGGGAACCGTGCATAAGATGTCGGGTCTCCTTGGTCTGGCCTCAAGCTTCGCAAAGCGAAAGATGCACCTTGGTTATCGGCGTGCGCGCCTGCTCGCACCTCTCTTGGGACTGCCTCGGGGCGCGCAGCTTGCAGGACACGAATTCCACTACGCCACGATCCTCGCCCAGCCTGATGCCGCTCTAGCAACTGTAACTGACGCCGAGGATCGCCCGGTGCCCGAAAGCGGCTCTCGGCGCGGCAGGGTAAGCGGCACCTTCTTCCACCTCATCGCGGGGGCCTCATGAGCGGCTTCGTCTCCTTCGTTTCCTCGGGTCCCGGTGACCCGGAACTACTTACGTTCAAGGCTGCCAAGCGGATAGCCGAGGCGGATGCGATCCTCTTCGATGATCTTTCAGCGGGTCCAATCCTAGCCTATGCCCGGGCTGATGCGGATCTGGTAGGTGTCGGCAAGCGCGCGGGCCGCGCATCGCCAAGGCAGGATCAGGTGAGCAGGCTTTTGGTCGACTACGCCCTTACCGGTGCGCGCGTTGTACGTCTGAAATCGGGTGACGCCGGACTTTTCGGACGATTGGAGGAAGAGATGACGGCGCTCACGGCCGAGGGCGTCGCATTCGAAGTCATCCCAGGCGTGCCCTCGGCCTGTGCGGCGGCGGCCGCAGCTAGTATTCCCCTCACCCGTCGAATCAGTGCGCGGCGGGTACAGTTCGTAACGGGCCATGACTTAACAGGCGGGCTGCCCGAGGGGCTTAACATAGCCGCGCTTGCCGATCCGTCGGCGACAACTGTGGTTTACATGGGCAAGCGCACCTTTCCCGAGCTGGTTGCAATTTTGACGGCACACGGCCTACCTGCCGACACACCAGCCCTTTTAGCAGAAGCCGTCGGGCATCCTGAACAGGCGCTGACAAGGACCACTATCACTGACCTTGCTGCCCGGCTGACACAGGACGTCGGCAGCGCCCCTGCTTTGATTTTTTATGGCCCACTGGCAGAGGGGATACGACCGTGATCACTCTGTCCCTGATTGGAATTGGCACTGGAAACCCGGAACATCTGACCCTCCAAGCGATCCGAGCGATGAATTCGGCTGACCTGATCCTAATTCCACGTAAAGGCGCGGGAAAGGCTGACCTCGTCGACTTGCGCCGTACAATTTGCGCCGAGGTCGTTACAAACTCAGGCACCCGGATCGCAGAATTCGACCTACCAAGACGCGATGTTGGAAATCTCGATTATCATAGGGGCGTCGAAGACTGGCACGACACCATTGCAACGGTATGGTCGCGGGAGATCTCTGCACATCTGGATAAGCCCGGACGCGTCGCACTTTTGGTCTGGGGCGATCCCTCGCTCTATGACAGCACCTTGCGGATCGCAGACCGCCTCGACCTGCCGGTTGAAGTCGTTCCCGGGATAACATCGATACAGGCGCTGGCTGCGGCGCACGCCATAGCGCTAAATGAAATTGGTGCGCCATTCGTGGTGACTACGGGGCGCAAGTTGCGTGATAACGGCTGGCCTAAGGACGCCGATACGGCTGTAGTGATGCTGGACGGTGAATGTTCGTTCCAAACCCTCGACCCCAAGGGGATCACCATATGGTGGGGAGCCTATGTAGGCATGGCTGAAGAAATTGTACTGTCGGGACCATTGGCGGACGTGGGGGCGCAGATCGTCTCCTGCCGCGCGGCGGCCAGAGACCAACACGGCTGGATTATGGACATATATTTGCTTCGCCGTGCGCCCGCCTGATCCTCTCCACACTGGACACCATAAGCAACCCCAGCCATAGTGAATAAGACAGGTTCCGCGCCGGCAAAGCCGGGTGGATCAAAAGGGAACATGGTAGGGAAGACCTCAGAAGGACCCGATCCGTGGCTGCCCCCGCAACTGTAGCGGCGACCGTCGCCCGCATGGCCACTGGGAAACCGGGAAGGCCGGGACGTTCGGGATGACCCGCGAGCCAGGAGACCTGCCTGTCGTGCCTGTAACTTCGCCGTTTTAGGCGGCATGACTTCGGCACGGTGGGTGTCGGGGGGAGAGATATGAACCAACCGTCGATCCTGGCCACATTTCAAGGCGGCTTTCGAAAACGCGCTATCGCCTTGGCTTCAACGCTCTTGATTACCAATGTCGTAGTCTGGTTGATCGCAATCATCGAGTTTCGCAGCCACCCGGTTCTGCTCGGCACCGCATTTCTGGCTTATAGTTTCGGTCTACGACATGCGGTAGACGCCGATCATATTGCAGCGGTGGACAACATCACGCGCAAGCTGATGCAAGATGGACGACGCCCCCTTGCGATTGGTCTTGTGTTCTCGTTAGGCCATTCCACGATCGTCGTTCTTCTTTCGGCGGTGGTAGCCGCCACTGCGTCGGCCTTGCGAGGCCCGGGCTTTGCGCAGTTGCGCGCGATCGGGGGGACAATCTCCACTGCAGTCTCTGCACTCTTCCTGCTCGCTATTGCCGCCGCAAACATGGTTGTGCTGTTGGCAACCTGGAAGAGCTTCCGCGCCCTGCGCCGCGGCATCCCGCCAACCGAGGGAAACATGGATATCCTATTGTCAGGAGGCGGACTAATGGCACGTTTGCTGCGCAACCTCTTTCACCTGATCGAATGGAACTGGCAGATCTACCTGCTCGGCTTCCTCTTCGGCCTGGGCTTCGACACAGCGACAGAGGTGGGGCTTCTTGGCATCTCTGCAGCAGGCGGCGCTCAGGGATTGTCACCTTGGGCGCTCATGATCTTCCCGATGCTGTTTTCAGCGGGCATGGCTCTGATCGATACCGCTGACGGCCTATTAATGATCGGCGCATACGGATGGGCCTATGTAAAACCGATACGAAAACTCTACTACAACCTGACAATCACTGCACTATCGGTTCTGGTTGCGCTCCTGGTGGGAAGCATCGAGACGCTGGGTCTTCTGCATGAAAAGTTCGGCTTTAAGGGCCGCTTCTGGAGCGGTATCAATGCTATCGCAACCCATTTCGGCGTCCTAGGTTATGGGATTATCGGCCTATTCATAGCCGGTTGGATATTTTCCATGATTTTTTATCGAATGGCAGGGATAGATGATAATGACTTGATCACAGAGTCGACCAAACCAGAATCCCTGCTTGATTAAATCCAGACGGCCAATCCTGTATAGACTGGAAACTTGGCTCATCGCGATAGTCTTTCCCGCTCTCTCTTCAGTTGCCTCATATTTTTGGGGCCCAGAAAACAGCTACTTGGAACGGCGGATTTTTGAAGCAGACTTTGATCGGTGCGAACGCCCACGCACTAATCCGTTATCGCACGATACCAAGGCTCATGTTGCAATTTAGTTCTTGAGTTGCGGCCATTCACCGAGCTGCGCTACAGAGCTTCCCGTAGCCGCTGTCGTCGCAACACAAACATCTCGCGATCACAAAAACCTAAAATTTCAATCAACGGATCAAGAATCGGTCCAATTGCGCCGATAGTAATGGGTGAACCTCGGTGACCTGAGTGATAAAAAATCTAGATTCTGATTAATTTCACTTGGAATAATGTCTACGGTGACGCAGGCCAAACCCCTGAGTTCTGCAGACATGCTGTTGCATTATACCGCGCCAAAGCCGGTCTCCCGATCGCCTCAATTCCGTTTTTCATGAGCAGTACCACAGTCATTCCCCCAACGCACAGAATGCTACATTCTCGTGTCCCATGTCGACGAGATGTCGTGCCGCGCGCCACGCGCGCACCCCGCTTATGCAGAGAAAGACGACGCGCTGATCCGGGCGGATCGAAAGCTCTGTTGGATCTGGTACGCCTCCTACCCGCAAGTCAATTAGAAGGTCACTATCCCGGATATCCGCAAACGCGATGATCTCAGGAAACGCTGCCTCTGGCTCCTGCGCACCATCGAAGCGGAACTGCGACATGCGCCACGTCGAAAAATCAACAGAGATAATCAGTCCCATTGGTGAGGGGGTTTGGCCCAACAAGATTGAGAGTGCCATCTGCGCCTGGACAGCCCCCAGGGTCGCGACGGCCGGGCCCATGACGCCCGCGCTTGAGCAGTTTGCGGCGACAGGTGGCGGGTCGGGGAACACAGCGCGCAAGCTTGGCGCCCGCCCACAGAAGCCTCCCGCGTAGCCGCGCCGGTCGAGCACCGAGGCGCTCACCAAGGGCTTGACAGCAGCCTTACACAGGTCAGAAAGTGCATAGCTCACCGCGAAATTGTCAGCTGCATCGATTACCAGATCTGTGTTGGCGATCTCGCGCCGCGCAGCGTCGGGATCAAGACGGGTAGTCGCGAACGTCACGCAGCAATCGGGATTAAGAGCTTGCAAATGCTTCGCCGCAGCATGTGCCTTCTGCTGGCCAAGGTCGCTCATGCGATAGAGGGTCTGTCGGTGCAGGTTGTGCTCCTCAACCCTGTCCGGATCGTAAAGGGTAATCTGGCCCACCCCGGCTCCTGCCAACAGGGGCAAAACCGCAGACCCAAGCCCACCGGCCCCGGCGACAAGTACCCGTGCAGCTGCAAGCCGCGCCTGCCCAGCATCGCCAACCTCGGGGAGGCAGCTTTGTCGGATATATCGAGTCATGGGAGAAACTCTCTTGTTACGTTGATCCATTGGCGGCAACGGGCCTCGGGATCTTGGGCCGTCTTGATGTCGGTCACCACGGCAGCACTGTCAGCACCCGCTTCGAACAGCCCACGAAGCAGTTCGGGCGTCAGCCCGCCGATACCGACCAGAGGTGTCCCACCAGCAAGCTGCTTCCATTGACGCACTCTCTCAAGCCCTTGTGGTCCCCATTTCATTTTCTTTAGCAAGGTCGGATATACCGGGCCGAGCGCAACATAGGCTGGCCCCTCGTCGAGGGCACGGGCCAGTTCCGCCGCATCATGTGTCGAGAGGCCAAATCGGATTCCTGCACGTCGCAAGGCACCGAAATCAGCTGTGTCCATGTCCTCCTGCCCGAGATGGACGAAATTGCAGCCAAGCTCGATCGCGAGTCGCCAGTAATCGTTCACCACAAGTTGGGCGCCGTGGGTGTCGCAAATGGACTGCGCCCGCACGATTTGACGACGAATTTCATCGTCAGGCCGGTCCTTGATCCGCAGTTGCACCAGCCTGACGCCAAGCGGAACGAGCCGCTCGAGGATAACCACATCATCGACGATCAGATAGAAAGGATCTAGCACGCTCATGCCAACACTGCGCGACCAAAAATCGGGGTTGAGGCTTCGGCGAAGTCGCGCCGGGGCATGAGGCCCGCTTGGAAGGCGGCGCGTCCTGCTGCAATCGCCTGCCCGAAGGAACGCGCCATCGCAACCGGGTCGAGCGCCTTGGCGACTGCAGTATTCAGGAGCACGGCGTCAAACCCAAGCTCCATGGCAGCCATCGCCTGCGAGGGCGCACCGATCCCAGCGTCGATCACCAGCGGCACGCCGGGAAAATGAGCCCGCATTGTGCGCAAGCCTTCGATATTGCGGAGCCCCTGACCCGAGCCTATGGGCGCACCCCACGGCATAAGCACATGGCAACCGGCCTCGAGCAGGCGCTCGCCCACGATCAAATCTTCTGTCGTATAGGGAAACACTTGGAATCCCTCCGCGCACAGGATGCGCGCCGCCTCAACCAGAGCAAATGGGTCGGGTTGCAGAGTGTCAGCGTGACCGATTACTTCGAGCTTGATCCAGTTTGTGCCGAAGAGCTCGCGAGCCATCTGGGCGGTGGTTACAGCCTCGCGCACCGTGTGACAACCAGCTGTGTTGGGTAATATGCGACAACCGCACTCATGCAAAATCTCGCGGAAGGCACTGCCGCCGTATCCCTCACGGCGCAGTGAGACGGTAATCACCTCAGTGCCCGAAGCTGCGATTGCCTCCCGCAGTATCTGCGGCGACGGATACTGTGCGGTGCCGAGCATTAGCCGGCAGTTCAGTTCAGCCCCGTAGAACACTTTTTAACCTCCTTGCATCGGAGAAAGAACTTCAACCTTCACGCCATCCTCAAGGGCGGTCGCATCGCGCGCGGATCGCGGGACGAACTGGCCATTAAGCGCCGTCGCCACTGAGGCGGCGTCGAAGCCGTGTTCCGCGAGCAGAGCGGCAAGGGTCCGGGCGGTGGTTGTTACAGGTGCGCCATTCAGATCAATGCGCATGGCCAAGCTCCTCCATCATTATCTGCACTAGCGCGCTTGCCAGAACTGGGGCCATCAGGAAGCCGTGCCGATACATGCCATTCACGTGGATGCGGTCACGGTCGCGACGGATGGCGGGAATATTGTCGGGAAATGAAGGGCGCAGGCCCGCGCCCGTTGCGACGAGCTCAGCCTCTGCAAATGCCGGATGGACTGTATAAGCAGCTGAGAGCAGCTCCATCACGGCGCGCGCAGTGACCGCGCCAGGCCGCGCGCTTTCAACCATGGTTGCGCCGATCATGTAACGTCCCTCTCCGCGCGGGACGATGTAACAGGGAAAGCGCGGGTGCAGCAGCCGCACAGGGCGGGTGAGACAGACCTCGGGCGTCACCACTTCGAGCATTTCGCCACGCACGGGTCGCAAGTCGACAAGACTTGAGGCAGCGGCCATTCCGCGACAGTCGACGATCCGTCCCGAAGGGGTCCCCTCATGAAACACTACGCCCCGCGCACGAAGTCTTTCACGCAGGGCATTCAGAGCTGCGCGCGGGTCCATATGCGCCTCTGTTCCGAAGAACAGCCCTCGCGCAAAGCGACCCTCGAGCTGGGATTCAAGCTTGCCCGGCTCAACCCAGCAGTGCGCGCGCGTAGCGCGCGCAAAGCGGTCAAGCTCCTTGGCGTCGCGCGGCGCGGCCAGGACCAGCGTGCCTCGCTGCTCAATCGCCGTTACATGCGCGGCCCACCACTCGAGCGCAGCCTGCCCCTGCGTAACGATGATCTCAGGGGCACTTTCTCCCTCGCAGAAAGGCGCGAGCATCCCGCCCGCGAGCCACGATACGGGTGCGGGGCTCCCCTCAGGTTCTATGACCTCGACGGCGAACCCCGCTTCGAAAAGGGATGTGGCGACGCACAGCCCCACCACCCCCGCTCCCAAAACCGAGATCATTCCGCTTGCTCCGTCGGCACATAAAGTGCTCCGGCCTCGCGGAATTTCTCGGCCATGTGTGCCATGCCCTGCTGTTTCTCCGCCTCGGCACGAATGTCGTGCGAAATCCGCATTGAGCAGATCTTTGGCCCGCACATCGAGCAGAAATGCGCGACCTTGTGCGCTTTGGCGGGCATGGTCTCGTCGTGCATCTCGCGGGCCGTGTCCGGGTCGAGCCCGAGGTTGAACTGGTCCTCCCAGCGGAATTCGAACCGAGCCCGGCTCAATGCATCATCACGCCTCTGCGCACCAGGATGACCCTTAGCGAGATCTGCAGCATGGGCGGCAAGCTTGTATGTTATTACGCCGGTCTTGACGTCGTCACGGTTTGGAAGGCCGAGATGTTCCTTTGGCGTGACATAGCAAAGCATTGCTGTACCGAACCAGCCAATCATCGCTGCTCCGATGGCGCTGGTGATGTGGTTGTAACCCGGAGCGATGTCGGTCGTTAGCGGGCCAAGTGTGTAAAACGGCGCCTCGCGGCAATGTTTGAGCTGCTCCTCCATGTTGGCCTTGATCTTGTGCATGGGCACATGGCCTGGCCCTTCGATCATCACCTGACAGTCCTTCGCCCAGGCGATTTTGGTCAACTCACCCAGCGTTCGCAGTTCTGCAAACTGAGCCTCGTCATTGGCGTCGGCGATCGAGCCCGGCCGCAACCCATCCCCGAGTGAAAAGCTGACATCATAGCGGCGGCAGATGTCACATATTTCGTCAAAATGCTCGTAAAGGAAGCTCTCGCGGTGATGATGCAGGCACCACTTAGCCATTATGGAACCACCGCGTGAGACGATACCAGTCACACGTTTAGCGGTCATTGGAATCATGTGCAGTCGTACACCCGCGTGGATGGTGAAATAATCCACACCCTGTTCAGCCTGTTCGATCAGAGTGTCGCGGAAGATATGCCAAGTCAGATCCTCCGCCACGCCGCCAACCTTTTCGAGTGCCTGATACAGCGGAACGGTGCCGATCGGGACCGGCGCATTGCGGATAATCCAGTCACGGATGTTGTGGATATTGCGCCCGGTCGAGAGGTCCATGACGGTGTCTGCGCCCCAGCGGATCGCCCAAACCATCTTCTCGACTTCTTCTTCCATAGAGGAGGTAACAGCAGAATTGCCAATGTTCGCGTTGATTTTGACCTTGAAGTTCCGCCCGATGACCATTGGTTCGAGCTCACGATGATTAATGTTCGCAGGAATGATCGCGCGGCCCGCGGCAATCTCGGCGCGAACGAACTCTGGAGTGACTAGGTCGGGCAATTTGGCCCCGAGGGCGTCGCCGTCGCGCTGCGAGGCGGCAATGCGCCCTTCGTTCTCGCGGATCGCGACAAATTCCATTTCCGGGGTAATGATCCCGGCCCGGGCATAGGCAAGCTGCGTCACCGCTCGGCAATCGACCGCGCGCAGCGGACGGCGTTGGATCGGAAAGGCCGGGGTTAGACGCTCGCCCGATGCAAAACCATTGTCAGCAGCTGTGACAGACCGGCCGTCATATTCCTCGATATCGCCGCGCTCATGCAACCAGCCACCGCGCACCTCGTCCAGCCCCACAGCGATGTCGATGAAGGCTGCCGCATCGGTATAGGGGCCTGAGGTGTCGTAGATCGTCAGCGGAGCTTCGTTGGAGATCAAAATCTCCCGCATGGGCACACGGATCTCGTGGATTTCGCCCGAGGCGTATATCTTGTGCGAGCCGGGTAAGGTGCCCGTGGTGATGGTCGGGAGCGTATCTATCATTCTGGTCTCTTCTTTCGATGAGACCCAACTGAAACACTCGGCAGAAAGGGACCGTTTCCCCCGGCAACTGCCGAATGGGCCTAACGGCCCGAAAGGACCGCCCTCATTCTATGAGACTCGCGGAAATGCCCTTCGGTCTTCCTACGCCAGCATCAACTGGGTCAGGTTCAAAGGGTCGCTTCACCGGGGTTACCCCCTGTCAGCCTCTCAGTCCCCAAGGCGGGACTCCCCTGACGTAGATTGATCATCTGAAAGCGGTTTGAGCCTGTCAATAGGTAAAAAGGAGAAATGAGCCTGATTGTCTTCATGGACAAGGCGATGACTGGGCCCGGTGTCGGACGTTAGCCGCTGCTGACGTGAATGTCGGCAACGCGCGTAGCGCCAGGCCAATCGTAAAATGGCGAGGTGGCCGGACTGGTTCACTTCTTGACCTTTACCATCACTCACGCTTCGCAACGAACGACTGCTTCTGCGTTCGGGCCGCTGGGCCATGAATGAAAATCTTGAGGGCGCCTTGCGGCCCTTCAATCAGGGCGCGGCAAAGGGCCCTTCCGAGTCCAAATGAACGATTCGGCAGTCGGATCCGAACGGCAGCGATGTGCAGTAAGCGGACCCAGCAACTACTGGCCCCGCCCCAACAACGATTGCTTGTTCACCGCAGCGAAGAACCCAGAAGCAGTCGTTTTATAACAGCCTAAGCATCTGCAACGGGTTGATAGCCCGCCTTGCCGACGTCGATGCCGTTCACCGAGCCGTAGACACACCTGCTTTAGGGTTGTCGCCTTCAGATTGGCAGTTTCAAGAAAAACCTAAGATATGTGGCCAATCAATGCGGCAGCTTCCGAAGGAAGCCCGCGACGCCAACGCTATTGCGTCTGCGGCTGGAGCCCCTGCGCACTGTCAAGCCAGCGTTCGAGGGCAGGGATCAGAGGATCCGCCGAGCAGAAACCACGCGTTACAAGAGCATAGGGCCCTTCAGCGCCGCGCGCCGCGATCAACGTTGGAAAGCCGCTCACCCCGAATGCACGGCTGAGTGCGAAATCATCGAGTGTTTCTTCGCGCGCGGCCTCTGATTCGAAGGCGTCTCGGAAGGCGGCAGCGTCCTGATCCAATTCGACTGCCAGTTCGGTTAGCACCTCCGTCCGCGTAACATCCAGATTTTCTTGATAGAATGCGCGCTGAATGCGCATGAGCCCGGCAAGCCCGACTCTCGGCCCGGCGCGACGCAGAACGACAACCGCGCGGGCGGCCGGTTCCGTGTCGTAGATGAAGCCCTCCCGGTCAAAGAACGCGTAATCGAAGGGCTGACCTGAGGCTTTCTCGACATGTTCCCAGTGGTGGCGTGTTTCCGCTTTCGACGCCGCATCCATCGGATGGCTTGTGCCAGGGCGCAATCCCCCCATCACAAGGCGAACGGGCAGGCGCGCGCCGAAGGCTTTGCGAATCTCGATGATCGTGGGTGTGAAACCCCAGCACCACGAGCACATCGGGTCAGCGACGTAGATGAGATAGGGGTGAGATGCGGTGGCCATATCCGGCTCCTTCACGCATTTGCGCAGTTGTTTTGGACCATACGTTCTATTATTGTCCAGAGCAAGGGAAACCGCAAGACGCTAACTTCTCACCACAGGATGCCACGTATGACCACGACGACAAAACTGCACCCGGGGCTGGACTTTGCGCCGGTGACGTTCAAACGGCTGGACGGGCCGGATTTTACCTTCGGCGGAACGGGAAAGTGGCAGGCGTTGTTCGTCTTTCGCGGCCAGCATTGTCCGATCTGCAAGCGCTACCTTGCGACCCTTGAGACGAAGCGGTCCGCATTCACGGAGCTTGGCGTCGAGATCGCGGCGGTGTCCGCTGACAGTGCCGAACAGACTCGCATCGTCGCCGAAGCTGCCCAACCCGGCTTCCCGCTCCTTTACGGAATGAGTGAACAAGCCATGAAGGCTCTTGGTCTCTATATTTCCGATCCCCGGTCGGAAAAGGAAACTGACCACCCCTTCCCCGAACCCGGTCTCTTCGTGCTGCGTCCTGACGGATGCTTGCAAATCGTCGACGTTGCCAACGCACCGTTCGTGCGCCCGGAGCTGGACACACTCCTCGGTGGCCTGCGCTTCGTGATTGCCAATGACTATCCGGTGCGAGGCACGCGACGGTGAAGGTAGACTCGCGGATCAAGGCATGCGTCTTCGACGCCTACGGAACGTTGTTCGACTTTTCTTCCGCGGTGGCGAGATGTCCGGACGTCCCGAACGAACACCGGATTAATCTCACAACGCTCTGGCGCGACAAACAGCTCCAATACACATGGTTGCGAAGCCTGCAGGCGGATTACGTAGATTTCTGGCAAGTCACTGGCGACGCCCTCGACTTTGCACTTGATAGCTTGGGCCTCGGCACACCCGGACGCCGCGCGGCACTCATGGACCTTTACCGGACACTGAGCCCATATCCGGAGGTCGCCGACGTGTTGCGGCAACTACGCACGGCCGGTGTTAGGACGGCGATCCTGTCGAACGGCACGCCGCAGATGCTCTCCGACGCCATATCGGCAGGTGGATTGGAAGGACTCTTCGATGAGGTGCTGTCGGCTGATATGGCTGGGCGTTTTAAGACGGATCCCGCTGTCTACCAGCTTGCCCTAGATGCGCTGGCTCTACCTGCGCGAGCAATCTCTTTCCAGTCCTCTAACGGCTGGGACGCCTATGGTGCTTCCGCCTTCGGGATGAGGGTCGTTTGGTGTAATCGCTACGGTCAAAAGCCAGAACGCCTCCCTGGACATCCAGATGCGGAAGTGAAGACATTAGCCGAACTTCCGGCGATCATTTTCGGCCGCTGGAATTGACAGTGTTTATCGTACGCCCTGCCGAACCGGCGGGGCGTAGCGACAACGCGATCCC